>JANWXE010000199.1 GCA_025055385.1 Burkholderiaceae bacterium
ACGGCTTCAATGAGGCCGCGGCATCTAGCCGCGGAGAACAGCCCGGGCGGCGGGGAACCCCAGCCTTAGCTTGGCGGGGCCTGTTGCGAGCGGTCGCCTATCAGACAAGACACACGCTTGCGAGAACCTGCCAGACGTACCGGCCGCACGTCAAATCTTACTGATTTTTAAAGAACTTCACCCTCGCGAGCGCTCGCTGCGCAGCCAACGATCACCGCACTGCTCGCGCACGGCGGGCGGACAAACTCAAACGATCACCGGTTCGCGAGGCACCGGCTCAAACCCTCGTTTGCCTAGGCTTATCACCCGAGGCTCGACCCGCTCGGCCGGCCCGAGATCGATCACGAGCACGTGGTCGTCGGCATGGTGAATGATTTGTTCCAGTGTGGCAATCAGCTCGGCATGCCTGCGTCGCGAAAGGCGACATTGGAAAACTGACAGCTGCGCCCATTCGCCGTAGCCCTGTAACAGTTGGAACACGGCGCGCCAGCGTTTCGCGTCACCGATGTCGTAGGTGACGATGTAGACGCGATCGTCCATCTTCGCGATTCAGCGAGTCACGAAGTTCGGGTACTCAGCAAGCTCGCCCATGAGGTAACGGCCAAATAGCCGCGCCTGCAACTCGAGCAGCCGCCGGTAGCTCACCTTGTAACCGAACAACGGATGAGTGGCTTCGTGACCAAGGCGACGTTCGAAGGCCGCTATGAAACGTTTGCGCCCTTCGGCCGTTAACGCCACGCTGCTGGCCGCTCTGACGAAATCCGAAGCCTTGACTTCGCCGTTGTTGATCGCCTGAATAACGCTCGAGTCGGCGATCAATGGCCGAAACGGTTCCATCAGGTCAAGTGCCAGCGCTGGACGGCCGTACCGCGGCTGATGATAAAAGCCACGGTATGGATCGAGCCCGACGGCTGACAGGGTGACGGTCCATGCGCGCACGAGCAGCGCGTATGCAAACGACAGCAAGGCATTTACTGGGTCCGGTGGTGGCCGGCGGTTGCGCCGCTCGAAGTCGAACGCGAAGTCGCTCGCTACCTCGGCGCTGATCATCTGTTTGAAATGTCGAAAGTATCGGGCCGCCGCATTACCTTCGACCCCGAGCAGCGCGGCGATGCTGCCAGCACGCCGCGCCTGATCGATGTCGCGTCGAAATTCGTCCAGTAATGCCTCAGGCGCCTGCCCGCCCTTCCAGTTGCGGCGCAGCAATGTACGCGCATTCTGGATCTTGGCTGCCACCAGTCCCCGCGCGATACGAAGGCAGCGCGAATCGTCGAAACTGGCTCGGTACTGCGCGGTGCGCAGTTCCACGTTCTTGTGACCTGTACCGATCGTGTGGCCGATGAACCATCCTCCGTAGCTATGCCAGGAGACGGTGATCTCGCGTTCCATCAGTGCCTGCAGCGTGGGCGTCGTCACGTAAACGTTACCCATCACGACGAGTTGCGACACCTCGGCCAGCCGTGCGCTGATCACTTTTTCTTCGTCAACCGAAACCTCGATCGTTTCTCCGTTTTTGCTCACTTTGGCGCGGTGCGCCTGCACGTACATTGGCATCGCCTCCTCGCGGCCAACGGCTAGGGGCCGTGGCGGCGTTTCCTCGCGCAGAAGGAAATTCACTTCGTCTGGCAGGCAGATCCCGACCAGCGAGCAGCGCGGGCACTTGGGGCTGTCAACAAGCGGCGGTGGGATCGTGCCTCCCGCGGCCAGCAGCCGCAGCCCGTCGATCACGTTATGCGTCTGCGCGCGTAGGGCTTCGTCGAACTGCACGCGCACTCGCTCGCGACTACCTGCAAAGTAAAGTACTCCTTCGCGTACCCGGTAGCCGTGCTCCTCAAGGATAAGCGCCTGGGCGCAAAGCTGCACGCGCTCAGGCTCGTACGCCCCGCCCGCTATGTGCGGGCGCTTGCCGCGCTTATAGTCGATCGGTACCACCCAGCCTTCCTCGGCTTCGAGCACATCCATTCTGGCAATCAGGCCGAGGCGATCGCTGGAAAGAGTAATCGAGCGGGCATGCAACGTGTCCTCCGCCGTCAGCTCCTGCGGCGATGGCAGGTCGCCAGCGGGCTTGTCGACGCGGCGGTGCACAGCGCGCCCCTCCACCGTGTCGGCGTTGTCGGCCCACTCGCCCTGCACCCACGCCAGATAAGCCAGGCGCGGACAGTACTGATACTCGTTGAGCATACGCGCCGGCAGCAGTGGCAGCTCGCGCGCGAGCGCCGGATACCGTAACGGCAGGTCCGGCTGTGCGTTCGCCTCGGGAAGCGCTTTGTCCGCCATGACTCGCACCTCCTAGCCCTGAAGGGTTCAAACGCTTCGGGTCCGGCGAAAAGATGATCCGATCGGCCGGGGGCCAAATCGCCGAAATGGGGCAGTGCGACCGTGCAGTTTTGCGCGCTCGCCGCTCGAGCAGACGTTCGGTTCAATCCGTCAAGGCGAGTGACGCAAATGGCGCATCGTTGACTTTGATGGACATTTTGTAGCGGCTAATGCCGATACCGTTTGCGCGTGAGTTCAACTGCTTTGAATGCAACTGCCGGAAGGGCTCACGGAGTGGCTTAACGACTAGGCGCGGTCAGCAGGCAACTTGACCTTTAACCTCCGCGTGCATGCCGAAGCGACGGCTCTTTTCTGCTTTGCTGGCGTACCCTGTACGGCTGTAAGGCACCCACCAGACGGCTGAGGGCGCCCTCCGACGGCCACGGCCATTGCCACGGCAGAATGCTCGACGCTGGACTTCGCGGAGGGCCGAAGGCCTGCAACCCTTACCGCTGACGCCTCGTGCCATCAACGGACAAGTATCGCGGCACATTCATGGGGAGAATCCACGCCCCGCACGGATGCGAGCACGGCAAAACTCAGCCGGCACTGGTCGTGCCCGCGGCGTGGCTGATGGCTATTGGCTCGCCGCTTGACATCGCGTCGCCGCCGATCTCGCAGTTCATCTGCCATTTGGGCTTGGAATATCACGACCCCGACGCGATCGGCCTCGGCCCGACTAATCCATCATCGACCCGCCAGCCGCAGGGCGGGAACATTTTTTGGCGACGGGCCGCGGACCTTGCCGACTTACGCATCAAAGAACTCGTTCGAGCGCAGCCCACGGATCGTGTTACGGCTGTCGTCATGCCCACGCTACCCAGGTTGACCACCAACGCGCACCGCGGTAACGCCCCACCGAAGTGTCCGTCGGGCGACGCGAGATTTTCGCGGGTTTCCGGTCAAACAGGCGTGCCGCGCGCCAGGTTTCTGAACTTGCCGACGGTAAGTCTTTGCGCTCGGAAAACCTCGAGTACGCCGCGCTTCAAGAGACAGGTGCGGTCAGGAACCTCGGCTTGCAGATCGGACAGGGCTAGCAACGAGCGAACTTCGTCGAGTCCAAGGTCGGCGTCCCAAATCGGCCAGGTAAAAAATGTTCCGCGGCTTCCGGCCGTGCGGAAGCCCGTCGTCTCCAGTTGCCGGGCTGCGGACATGACCGGAAAAAGAGGCAGCGCCTCGATGGCCAGCCGGTTAGCACCCCACATGGAACCTATCCGTTGCCGGTCCGGATCTCCGCTTGGATCCGACCATCGCAATGCGTAACGACTGTCGTCGGCAGGGTCCCAACGCAGCGACATGTTCCGTACAGGATCGCTGTAATCCCAGCGCTCGAAAAGCGCCCGCGCGATGTGTTGCGACTGCGTCGCGCTCACGAGATTGCGCATGGTTTTCAAAAAGTGCTGATGACCCGCACCGCTCATGGTCCTGAAAGCCGTATCCTGGACGTGCCCATTATCATCGACGGTGACTTCACAGGCGAAGCTCGCCGCAAACTCCGCATGGCAAGGATTATCAGCGAGCGCCGCCTCTGCCGCTGCGACGGCAAAGCGACGGTAGGCCGCAGGATCCACAACGAGGTCGTCTCCCAGCGCGAGCGCTTGGTCGCATCGGCAGGCGTTGCAGGCCTCGAACACGGCCTCGGCAAGCTCCTGATGCGACAACGCTCGCACCAGCCGCAGGCGGGGGCGCCACGCGCCCTCCGAAGCACACCAAGCGAGCTTTGCGCGAAGCTCCGCTTTGGCGCGCGTCAGAACGCGCAGCACGCCCAGCGCAGCCAGGTATGCGAGGGGATTCGCACCATCCAGTCCACGCAAAATGCTCGTGCCCTTGCCGTCACTCACTTGCCTGCTCCTGCTCCCATTCACTGCGCCGATGATCGGCCAGCCGTACCATTGCCTCCAGCCAGGCCAAACCCCACCAACCGTAGCGCCGCGTCAGATACCAGAACCGCTCCGCAACACCGGAATCCACCCGTTCTAGGCCGGTCGCGCCTACGTACGACCACTTGCGGCCCAGCAGCTCAAATTGAAGTCCCGGTGGCTCGGGATCGTCGATGACCGGTGCGAAGGGACGGCAGTAACCGTGATGCGAGGCGATCAGATGCAGTACGAGGGCTCGCTGCGGGTCATCGGCCGGCAGCAGATCCTCCGCACGCTCTGCGAGCCGGACAGATAGGAGTTCGTGCCGGCCACTGGGCGGATAGCCGGCCATTCGCCGTGCCCGCTCGAATGCAAAGTGCCCCTGCGGCATGGTGCCCGATTTCGCGAGCAACTCGCCCCCGACCAAGCGCTGCCCTCCCCGAAGCAGGGCTTGAAAACGTGGATCGGCCTTGCCTAGATCGTGCAGCCGAGCCGCCAACTCGACGGCCTCTGCGAGCGTTCGCGGCAGCGCCGTACCCTCGGCGTAGCGCCGAGCTAACGCAGCCACCCCGGGCAGATGCTCGGCCAGAGGAACCGCCACCGTTCCGGAGGCGCTCGTATCGTGCTCGTCACTGAAGATATCCGGCATCTCTTCGAGCACCGGCAAGAGCCGCGATCCGCGCACGATCAAACCGCCAAAGGGATGCAGTGACAGGTTCCGAGCGAGCGCACGATCGGTCGACAGGGATGCGGCAGCCTCCGATAGCCAGCGCCAGGACACGGGCATGGTTTCTGCAGCGATACGCTGCAGCAGATCGCGCAGCTCGGCGCACACTGCGTCGGGCTCCTCCTCCAGGCGCCGCTCGACGCCATCCAGCAGAGCCATTGCGCCGTTGCGAATCTCTTCCGGCACCGGCCACTGGGCGATCAGGTTACGGTGCAGCCGCAGCAAGGCGCGTCTGCGCAGCGTCCTATGCGCCCGGTCGCCCCAGTCGAGAATCGGCTGTCCCTCGACGTGGCCGGCTGGTAGATCAGCCAACACCCGCCAATCACCGGCATTGCCCGGCACGACGATGACGTCGCCTGGCTGAAGTTCGGAGGGATCGCCGATGACCGCGACTTCGTCCTGTCCGCGCCAGCGAACAACACGCCGCCCGCCGGCTGGGCCGGCTGAAAACTCGCGCGCGACCGCGTCTCCTTCAATGTCCGACGATCGGTCCTCGTCGGCCTCCCCCGCGAGCCAGACGCGGACGCGCCAGAGCGGCACTGCGACGCACTCGGGCGACGCTGGCGGACAGTAGCTCAGCAAATCCCGCACTGGTCCGTCACGCGAACCATCTTCCACCTCGAGATCGGCGCGCCAGCAAACGTACACGTCTGGCGCAGCGCGACGCCCGCCATGCAGGAACCATGTGACGTCAGGGCTAGGCTCCGGGCACGGAGAGGTTTGCGCGAGCACATCTAGGTGCGCCGGCAGCATGACGAGCGCGTGCACGCTAGGAGCATTCAACGCATCCAGGTCGCTGCCCTTTGGTAGCCGCGGCGTCAGCTGCGCGATGCCAAAGTCAACCTCGCGCGATTCGCCCCCTTGCTCATGCAGCCACTGCCAAGTGCGAGCCAACGCGGCGCCATAGACGGGATCTTCTTCACTGACATCCAGCTGACTTTGGCGGATCAATATCGCAGCACGCGCCTGAATCGCCCGCCCTCGCCGGTTCAGGCGGCCAAAGCGCTGGCGAAGCGCATCGAGACTGGCACACTCAGTTACCAGCGCGTCGAAGTCCAAGTCGGCGCCGACCTCCAGCGTTTGCGTCGCCACCACGAACACGGGTTGTGCCAACTGGCGGCCCTCCGACCCTTTCGACGACAGGGGGGACAGGCGCGCGCGCACGGTGTCGTCCTTGTCGAACGGCCGCATCCGGCCAGTGAGCAGAACGCTGTCGCGCCCCTGCTCGCGCAACAGTGCATGAACCGAGCGCGCAGTCGCTATGCGGTTTGCAAAGACAACCACCGCCTGGCGGCCGTCCTGCGCGAGCGCCAGGGCATGCTCAGCGAGTGCCGTTGCTAGAGGATCTTCACGTACTTTGCCACTGTCCTTGATCGGAGGAACCAGCACGGCCGGCTTGCTCGCTAACTGACGACGGCCGAGCGGATGTAGAGGGTCCGAAGCCTGCGCCGAGGTGTCACGAAAAACGTCGGTCAGCTCTTGCGGCGGAGTCGCGGAGAGTACAACGTGCGCAAACGGTACGGAGACCGGCTCTTCTCCTAAGCGCCGATAGCGGGCGACCGCCTGCAGCGTCTCCATGAAGGGGCGTGCGCAATGCGCCTCATCGAGAAAAATGACACTGTCATTGGCGACCAGACCCGCATAAACCGGCCACATTCCAGGTCCTCTTCCGTACGCGCGAAAAAGCAGCCGGGAACCGATCTGGTCCACCGTCGAGGCTACGACGATCGGCTGCAAGGGCGACCGTGCCCACGCCTCGGAGCGGTACATACCACCACGCAACTGGAATGTAAGCAGTGGAGTCTCCGGCTCCCATCCTTGAGAACGGCCATAGGCGATCCGCCGTAAGGCGTCAGCCACCTCTTTCAGGATGCCGGAGGTCGCGCTCCGCAGCCGCCTTGCTAACTCAGTGGCCCGCTCGTATGCCTCGTCGACGAGCAGGCGCCGGTCAACGACGAAAAAGATACGGCGGGCAGCGTCGGTGCGAACGATGCCGTCGGCCTCCTGCAGGCAGGCCGCGACGGCATACACGGCAATGTCGATGCAGGCCGTCTTCCCTGCCCCCGTCGGCAAGGCAATCGCCTGGGGCCATGGCGAGTCTCGGTTTTCGATGACGCGCCGAGCGAGTTCGCATTGCCACGCGAACGCCGGATCGCCCCAAAGCGCCGCGAAGAACTCCGCGAAGCGTTGTGAAGACAGCTCAGCCATCGCGCGACTCCCGCAGCGGCCGGAAGAAGCCATATCCCCGATAGCGGCCAGCACCGATCACAATCGGTCCCGCAACCGGCTGATCGAACGAGAGATAGGCATGGACATGGGAAATCAAGCCGCCGTCGGATTTGCGGGTCAGCCGCGGGAATTCACGCGCATGCGGCACGCCTACGAGCAGCGAGACTCCATGCACGAGCGCCGTTTGCGGGCGCGGCAATCCGATTCGCTCGCAGGCATCTTTCAGCGACTCGGCAGCGCGCTCCCACTTGCTAGGTCCGTCGAAATGTCGGTCCAGCGCAACCGGGGTAACGCTCGCCCACTCGCGTGCGGGCTGGGTCCATACCTCCGGCCGCAAGGTCGACGGCGGTGATTCCCGCAGCTCGAGCACAGCCTGACACTCCAGCCATTTCGCCTCGTAAAGTTTGATGATGCGCGGCGCGCCAGAAGGTTCGCGCAACAACGGTTCCAGACAGCGCGCCGCCTCTTGCGATTCGACACGGCGTGGAATCACGAGTGCCGCACCGAGAAGGCGGCCATCGGCATGCTCGGCGCCCACGAAGGGCAGCGGCACCAGCGCCAGATGGGGCAACACACTGGGCGACCCGTCGGCAGCGTGCCCGGAAACCCACTCCGGAACTGGCTGCGGACAAGCGGACTGCACGGCTGCGCGCAGCGCTTCCATGACGCGCAGCGTCGCCGGCAGCGACAGCCGTCGCCCTGACAGCGCGAGGACGACGAAGTTCGGAGCGAAGACTGTATGCGGCGCGCCGGCCGGTGCCGCTTGGCGTGGACTGTCATAACCTTGCCAAAGGCCGGGCTCGGGTCGGCGGCTCTCGGGCCGGCGTTCTCCAAAGCGTTTTTTGAGCGCGGCCTGCAGCGATTTTTTCTCTTTTCCCTTGGCGGCTTCGATCTGCTGCAGCAGATCCGCGTAGGCGTAGATGGCGTCATAGTTGGCACGTGCCTCAAGCTCGGCCAGCCGGCCTGGACCAAAGATGCGAAGCCGGTGCCGGGCCAGACCGTGCACCGGAACCCAATTGGGGGCGGGCGGTTCATCCTCGAGCCACAGTTGGACGAACGACGCCGAATGGCCCACGTGCGTGACCTTGATGGCCAGCGCTGTCAGCGGCTGATGATGCACACCAGGGTCGACACCGGGCCAGATCATGAAAACCGTTTCTCGCCGCGGAATGGCGACCGGGAACCTTCTCGGCTGCCGCGGCCGCTGCTCAGGCAACAAAGACAAGCCGGCGGCGGTAAGCTTGTCGAGCTCCGATGTCGCCGGCACCCTGCCGAGACGGACATCGTTGACGGGGACATAGCTCAGCGGCGGCTGATCGCTTTTCGAGGCCACTCGGTGCGCCGCATCGGAGGCAGAAATCAGCGGCGGCGGTAGCGATTCCAGCCAGCGCAACGCCTCACCTTCGGCAGGGTCCTGACCAGTTTCGAACCATGCTGCCGCAAGTGCCATGAAGATGCGATCAGGATGCGGCGGCCACTCGGGGATTTCTTTCTTTGCCCCGTCGACTGCCGCCATTGCCCACCCATTCAGATAACGGATGCCGATAGCAAAGCTGGGCATCACTGATCTCCAGCAGCGGTTGCCGCCAACTCCTGGCTGCGCCTGACCAGCTCGACAAGATCGTCGGCTGGCGTGAGTTCGATCTCCCCGTCCCAAGGCAACCCCGCGGACTTAGCGGCCTCAATTGCCTGGTTCAAGAGTTCCAGTGCCGCGTCGCCAGACAGTCGAAAGCGGATCGGATCAAGACCAGGTGTGTCGATCAACTCCCACTCCGGCGGTGCCGTCGCGATCAGATGGCAGCGCGAGCGCAGATCGGCGCTTTCGTCGCGTGTCAATGATGCGGCCGCCAGTCCCAGTGCCGCCAGCACCGTGCGCGCTACGGTGTCGGCCTGCGGATCCGATGACGCCCCCCCTTTCAAGGGAAAACGCAGCCGACGTAATGCGGTGAGCGAAATGACCGTCGTCTGACGCGCGCTCGCGATCGTGTACCCGCCGGCCGCGATGGTCGGTGTTACGTTGCCATGGTTGGCTTCGGATGGCTTACCGTCCTTACCCAGCTTTTTCGCACCCTCTTTTGGATCGAGTGTCCATGCGGGTTTGCTCGCCGACTCAGCAGAGCGTGCATAGAGCGGACCAGCGCCCACCATGATTTGTGCCGGATCAATTCGGCTGCTGGTCTTCACGCCCTGCATTGCCCCGACGCCAATGATTTCCGAGACAATGGCACGCTGAAACTTCGCGCCCAACCCGCCGCGCGGTCCCGTCGAATCCCACAAACCAAAGAGCAGCGCCGTCGGGCAAAGCCCGAACAGCCCCGTAGCATTGCGGACATCGGCGGTGTCTAGCAGCCTGCCCTTCTCGGATTTCCTGAAGATCTCGCCGTTGTAGAGGCTGTCGCGGAAAATGGCGTCCGCCACGCGATGCGGTGCCTCCAAACTACTCACGGTGAACTTCTTCAGCAAACGAGGCTGGTCGAAACGCACGACCAAAAGCGGCAGCTGCGTTCGTCCCGAGCGGTGAGCCTCCAGCAACGCGAGCTCCATGCGATTGGCCTGCGACTGCACCGAATCCAGCAGCACGCATTCGGCCAGTTCGCCCCCCGGCAGCACACGCGTCTCGACCGCATACCGACCCCCTTCGTAGGTTGGCGGGAAAACCTTGTCGCCGCGCCCGCCGGCGGGCTGGTACTCGGTGACGCAACGAAGGGCTGCAGCCCGCCCTCCGACAGCCTGCTTCAAAGCATCGAGCGTCAAATCTTTTAGGGTTGCCATTACCTCTCCTCTCTATAAAAAGTGGGCTTCCGATAGGGCTTATCTTTGACAAATCACGGCGGGCCGGGGCCGACCGTCGAACAGGTGATCGTTGGCAGGCGCAACCATTGTTCGGCCAACCTGTTCTTGGCGTCACGGTCACCCGCAGCACAGCGCAGGGGTATTCGCGCACGGCAGAGTTGGATGCCTCGAAACGCTGACAATTTCAAGAATAGGTCGCATTAGGCTCATTGCGTGAGCCTGCGCCAGCGTCTATGGCTGCGGCAAGATCGCGCACTTGCCTTCCGCCCGCGGCACGCTGCGGCTGGAAGTGTGCTCGTACCGCTTTTTGCGATGCGACACACTGCCCAGCGCGCAAGTGACCCAGCCAGCGAGCCGTCGCCGCCGCGCGCGTGCTCTGGACGCGAGCGATCGAGGGCAGCAATCGTCCGGCCGATACGTTGCCCAGTCAGACGACGGCACGCTACGACCGCAGCGCCCGCTCCAGCCAGGCTGCCGCCGCCAACGCGCGGGCGTCGTCGCCGGGACGGCCGACCACCGAGACGCCGAGGGGCAGCCCCGCCTCGCCGCGGCCGAATGGCAGGTTGATGACCGGGCAGCCGAGCAGCTGCCAGGGACGGTTGAAAACCGGATCGCCGGTGGCGCCGATGCCCTTCGGCGCCTCGCCCGGCGCGCTCGGCGCCAGCACCACGTCCGCGCCGCCGAACAAGCTGTCGATGGCGGCGGCGCAGGCGCGTCCGAGCTGCAGCGCGGCCACGTAGTCCTGCGTGTGCGTGGCGCGGCCGGCCTCGATCAGTTCGATCAGCCGCACCGAGAGCTGCTCGCGGCGGTAGGCGAATTCGGGCGCGAGCGCCCGCGCGGTCTCGAAGATCTGCACGGTGCGCTGCGCCTCGAACAGGCCGTCGAAGACGCGCGGCCAGGTGACCTCCGCCGGGCGCGCGCCGGCGTGCAGCGCCAGCCGCATCGCCTCCTGCAATGCGGCCAGCATGGACGGTGCGGCGGCAGCGCGCTGCGAGGTTTCGGTCATGCCGATCGCCGGCGGGCTGGCGGCCAGCGCCTGCGCCGGCAGCTCTTTCCAGGCCGGCTTGCCGGCGAGCACGGCGGCAGCGAGCGCGACGTCCTCCACACAGCGCGCGAAGACGCCGATCTCGTCGAGCGTGTCCGAGTTGGGTTTGACGCCCGCGCGCGGAATCAGCCGCGGCGAGGGCTTGTAGGCGACCACGCCGCAGTAGGCCGCGGGGCGGATCACCGAGCCCGCGGTCTGCGTGCCGAGCGCAAGTGGCGCAAAATGCGCGGCCACCGCGGCGGCGCTGCCGCTGGAGGAGCCGCCCGGCGTGTGCTCGAGGTGGCGCGGGTTGCGCGTCGGCCCGGGCGTGAAGTTGGCCAGTTCCGCGGTCACCGTCTTGCCGAGCACGAAGCAGCCGGCATCCTTCAGCAGCGACACGCAGGCGGCGTCGATCGACGGCCGGTGGCCGTCGTAGATCGGCGAGCCGTAGGCGGTCGGCATGTCGGCGGTATCGATGTTGTCCTTGACGGCCACCGGCAGCCCGTGCAGCG
>JANWXE010000039.1 GCA_025055385.1 Burkholderiaceae bacterium
ACGAGTTCGACGACGGCGCCGCCGCCAACGACGAAAGCGAACTGGACGGGCAGACCACCGCGCTGCGCAAGCAGGCGTACCGCAGCGCCGATCTCGATACCGTGCAGTGCATCCGCGCGCTGGCCGAAGCCGGCGAGCTCGGCTAGGGGGTCAGCGTTCAAACCCTGCCGAGCAGCTCGATGCTGCGCTCAAATGGCCCCATGTATTTCATTGCGGTGATCATCGAGCCCTTGAACTGCAACTTCTTCGTCAACAGCGCGGCGCGTCCCGACAAGGTGCCGTCGCGCATCCGACGCCAATTCTCGGCGCTCGCTTTCATCACGAAATCGGGCTCGCCGACGGCGGAATTCGCAATGTCCACCACGCGGCCATCTTGTACTCGCAGAAACACGCTCGGCCCCGCGCTGTCGGCCCAGCCGTACTCGATCAGGGCCGAGAAGCCGCGCAAGCCTTCCGTCAGCTTGACATCCGCGTTCCAGGCGGCACGATAGCGCTCGGCCCAGGCCATCGTCAGAAAATCGTCCATCGATTATCTCCTCCGGATTGCGCGGCGGCCGGCGTGCCGCCGGCCGCCGCGCGCGCTCAAGCCGCCGCCAGCGCCTTGTAGATCTCGTTTAAGGATGCCTCGCCAATGCGCGCGAATACGCCGGCACTGCCCATGACACAGACCGCATACTTCGGTCCGAAGACCGCGAAGCCGCGCGCCGGCGTCCAGCCTGACTCCCCACTCATCGCGGTAAAGCCGTCGGCCTGCATGCGCGCCATGTGCATGTTGGCGCCGCACATCGCGGCCGCCATCGCCGCCTCGTCCTCGGTAATTTCGCCGGCGAAAGAGGTGAGCCTACCGTCATCCGCAAAGGTGCCGGCGGCAAACACGCCTTTGATTTTCAACAGCCGGTTCAAGTCCGTCATAGTCTCCTCCTTCAAACGGAACTGAGTACGGCGAACGCCTTGTCGAAATCGGCCTCGGCGTTGCGGACAAAGACGCCCACGTTGCCGACGATCAAGGCGGTGTTGTCGGGACCCGCCACCGCAAAGCCGCGCGCCGGCTCGAAGCCGTCCTTGCCGGTGTAGTTGGTCCAGCCGCTGGCCTGCATCTTGAACATCAGCATGTTGGCGGCGCACATCAACGCAGCCATCTTGGCCGATTTCAGGTCGATCTTGCCCGTGTAGTTGATCAGCTCGCCGGTCGGCGAGAATTCACCCGCCGCGTAGGCGCCTGGTATCTCCATAAGTTTCGTTAGGTCTGCCATCGTGACTCCCTCCTGTTTCGGGCCCGTTCCACCCGCGTCCGTCCTGACGCAATTGCCGTGCCATGCGGTTGATCCTCTGCGTTCGAAGGGAGTGGCACCGACTGTGGACGGGCCAACCGTTGCGCGAAGTGCAACGATCGTAAAGGAATCACTTGGTTTCAATCACTTAGGATTTGGGTTGCCGTTGCGCAACTGAAACGCTCCGGGATGTCTCCGTACGCGCTGCTCGACAGTGAGGAAGTGTTGCGAGGTCTGCTCGCTGGCCTCGACGTCGGCATTCTGCTGGCCGAACACAACGGCGCCGTCTGCTTCATCAACGACGCGATGCGCCAGCTGTTCGAGGTCCCGGCGGGGCGGCCCGTGGCCACCCTGGCCGACATCGGTGGCATCAATCTGAAACTGGCGATCATCCGTGGATTGATCGATGCCGGTTTCTCCGATGCGGTCAGCCGTCGACAGACGGGCACCCTGACGCTCGAGCGCTGGTTCGATCTGCCGAGCAGCCGGCGCTGCATCGAGCTGCGTACCTCGTTGATCGAGCGGCCGCGCGCTTTGCCGCTGCGCCTGGTCCTCGCACGAGATGTCACGGATCTACGACGGCTGGGCGGCGAAGCCGGGCGGGCCTTCCCTGCCCTGATCACGCGCGACGCGCAAATGCGCGAGGTTTTGCGGCAGCTGGCGCAGGTGGCGCCCACTGATGCCTACGTACTGCTGCAAGGCGAATCAGGCACGGGCAAGAACCTGCTGGTGCGCCAACTGCATCAGCTAAGCCGCCGGGCCGCCCGCCCGCTCGTCGAGGTCAACTGCGCCGCGATTCCCTCCGAGTTGCTCGAGTCCGAGTTCTTCGGCCACGTGCGTGGGGCCTTCACCGGCGCGCATGCCGACCGGCAGGGCCGCTTCGCCGTAGCGGATCGCGGCACGCTGTTCCTGGACGAGGTCGGCGAAGTACCGCTGCACCTGCAAGCCAAGTTCCTGAAAGCGGTTCAAGAGCAGCGCTTCGAACCCGTTGGTTCGAACAAGACGCTGACGGTCGACGTACGCATCGTGTCGGCCTCGAACCGAAACCTGAAAGACGCCGTGGAGGCTCGCCAGTTCCGCGCCGACCTGTATTACCGGCTTTCAGTGATCGCACTGCACATCCCGCCGCTGCGCTCGCGCAAGGCGGACATTCCGCTGCTGATCGATCACTTCCTGCAAGACTTGCTGAACCGCGGATACCCGCGTGCGACGGTCTCGCCCGAGGCGCTTCGTCTACTGCTGGATTACCCGTGGCCCGGCAACGTGCGCGAGCTGCAGAACGCGATGGAGCATGCCGTGATCTGCGCGGTCGACGGCGTCGTGCTGCCTGAGAGCCTGCCGCAAGATATCCGCGACTTCCCGGCGCGCATGGTGCCGACCCCGGCACGTCCGGCCGCAACCGCCACGGCGTCGCAGTGGCGCGGGCAGATCTTGTTCGCGTTGCGCCAGTGCAATGGCAACAAGGCGGCCGCCGCCAAAATGCTGGGCATTGACCGTGTGACGCTGTGGCGGCGGATGCGCAAGCTCGGACTGCAGTAGGGCGGCGCGCTCACATCGAAATCGACCCCTCGCGGAAGTCGCTGCGGTCCAGCCAGACGTTGACCAGCACGGGCCTGCCCTGCTGGGCCAGCGCGCGCGCCTGCCGCAACGCCGGCACCACTTCCTGCGGCCGCTGCACCAGCAGGCCGGCCGCGCCGAAGCCTTCCGCGACCGCGTGATAGGCGCTGCGCGCCAGCACCGTGCCCACATCGTCGCCCAGCAGCTTGACCTGCTCGCGCGCGATCTGCGTCCAGCCGCCGTCGTTGCCGACCACCGCGATCGCGGCGATGCCGTGCCGCACGAAGGTGTCGAACTCCGCCAGGCTGAAGCCGCAGGCCCCGTCGCCGTACAGGAGCCAGACCTCGCGAGCAGGCCTCGCCAGCGCCGCGCCCAGCGCGAATCCGGCGCCCACGCCCAGCGTGCCGAACGGGCCGGGGTCCAGCCACGACA
>JANWXE010000091.1 GCA_025055385.1 Burkholderiaceae bacterium
TGGTTCCCGACCGGCGGCATGGGCTGCCCGCGCTGGACCGGTGTGCGGCTGGCCGATGTGCTGAAGGCGGCCGGCCTGCGGGGGAATGCCGTGCACGTCGCCGGGCAGGGGGCGGATTTCGGCGAGGTGGCCACCGCGGCCCCGGTCATCCGCTCCATCCCGGTGGCCAAGGCGATGGAGCCGAACACGCTGATCGTCTGGGATATGAACGGGGAGCCGCTGCCGCCAGTGCACGGCTTTCCGATCCGTCTGCTGGTGCCCGGCTGGGCCGGCTCGGCCTCGACCAAGTGGCTGACGACGCTGACCGTGCTCGATGCGCCATTTAAGGGCCCCTACATGGACGATTCGTACCGGATGCCGCGCTATCCGGTGGCGCCCGGCGACCGCATGCCCGCGGACACCGTTTCCACCGAAGCCTGCCCGGTCAAGTCGATGATTACCTCGCCGGCGCCAAACGCAAAGTTCAAGCTCGGCGACCCGATTCTCGTACGCGGCAAAGCCTGGGTCGGCGAGGGTGCGATCGAGCGGGTGGAGATCTCGCTTGACGAGGGTGTGACCTGGCAGCGCGCGCAGCTGGATCCGCCCGGCGACAAGTACGCCTGGCGCGGCTTCCGCTTGCTGTTCCGTCCGACCCGGCCGGGCTACCAGACCTTCCTGGCGCGCGCCTGGGACGACAAGGGCAATGCGCAGCCGATCGTGGCCGCCTGGAACCCGCTTGGCTATTTCTGGAACGGCATCCATCGCGTGGGGGTGATCATTGAAGCGTAAATGGCTGCTCGGTGCTGCGCTTTGGACGGTGTGCGCCACCGCGCAGCCGCAGATGATCTCGGGGCCGGGGGCAGCGCTGACTCAGGCGCGCTGCAGCGTCTGTCACGAGCCGCAGCACTTCCTGCGCTCGCGCCTGTCGCGCGGCGAGTGGGAGGACGTCATCGACTTTATGATCAAGCGCGGCATGCCGCCGCTCACCAAGGAAGAGCACACCATCATCGTTAATTACCTCGCTACCTACTACGGCCGCGACCCAGCGCCGCCGCCAGCGCCGGACACCTACGCCAGCGCCGATCCGATCGAGACGCTCCTTACTAAGCATGCTTGCACCGGCTGCCATGCGGTGGACCGCAAGCTCATCGGCCCATCGTTCCGCGAGGTCGCTGCGCGCTACGCCACCGATGGCGGCGCGGCGACGCGCCTGGCGGCCAAGATCCGCAACGGCGGGGTGGGCGTGTGGGGCAACGTGCCGATGCCAGCGACTGCTGGCCTGTCGGAGTCGGACGCTGCCAAGCTGGCCCAGTGGGTGCTGGGGCAAAAATGACCGGAGGTGGTTCTATTATATTAAATGGGCAGCGCGTCGATTGGCACGTCCCGGATCGTGTCGCGGGCGGTCTCGAAGCCGGGTAAAAGCTGCGCGACCACGCTCCAGAAGCGCGGGCCGTGGTTCATCTCGCGCAAGTGCGCGAGCTCGTGCGCGACCACGTAATCGATCACCGGCAGCGCGAAATGCACCAGCCGCCAGTTCAGGCGGATGCGGCCGTCGTGCGTGCAGCAGCCCCATTGCGAGCGCGCCGACGACAGCGCCCAGCCGCGCGGCTTGATTTCCGCGCCTTGCGCAAGCAGCGCCAGCCGTTCTCCGAGCACGCGTCGGGCTTCTGCCTGCAACCAGGACTGCACCGCGTCGCGGATCTGCTGCTCGCTAGCGTCCGCCGGCAGTGCGAGCCACAGCTCGTCGCCGACCCGTTGCGTGGTGGCGGTGGCGCGACCGAGCCGGAGCACCAGTTCGCCGCCTAGGTAAGGAAGGCGTCCGCCATCGGCCAGCACCAGCACAGGCAAGCGGCGGCGCGTGCGCCAGCGCTCCCATTCAGCAAGCTTGGCGCGGATCCAGCGCTCCTTCTCCAGGATTGCCGCTTCGATGTCCGCCAGGCGCACCCAACGGGGGGCGCTGACCGTCAGCCCGCCATCGTCGATCTGCAAGCCGATCGTGCGGCGCCGCGCACGGCGCAGGCGGAAGCGCAGCGCGCCGTGCGGAAGGACGAGTTCGTGATGCTCGCGGGTGCGCTGGATGCGCGATCGGCTGCGCGGCGCGGCCAAAGGGGCCGGCTCGGCGTCGAACGCCAGGGACAGCTGCTGCGCGGTTAGGCCAGCGGGGCGCTTCACGCGGGGGTCGGTTCGCGCTGGGACACGTAAGGGCCGCTGTAACGATGCGGCGCAATGCGCCGCATCTCGGTCTCGATCCAGGATTGTACGAGCGCGGCCAACTCTTCGGCGCTGCGTCCGCGCGGATCGATCGGCTTGCCGATCGACACGGTAATCGTGCCTGGCCGCTTGATGAAGGATCGGCGCGGCCACACCTCGCCCGAATTGAGCGCAATTGGTACTACCGGCGTGCCGGTACGCACGGACAGCCGTGCGCCGCCGGATTTGTAGCGCCGCGAAGACCCCGGCGGCGTGCGGGTACCTTCTGGAAAAATCACGATCCACCAGCCATCGCGGAGACGCTCAGCGCCCTGCTGCACGATTTGTTCGAAGGCGTCCTGCCCTTTGGCGCGATCGATATTGATCATGCCCAAAGTGGCGAGCCCCCAGCCGAAAAACGGCACCCAGTGCAGCTCGCGCTTGTAGACAAAGCTGAGGGGCCGCGGCATGTACGAGGGCAGCCACAGCGTCTCCCACGCTGACTGATGTTTCGACAGCAAAATCGCCGGCCCATTGGGCAGGTTTTCCCAGCCCTCCACGTGCCAGCGGATGCCGCAGATGACACGGCCAGCCCAAACAGCAAATTTTGTCCAGCGCGTCGCCATGTAGTAGCGCTTGGGCGCGGGCAGCCACGACCACAGCAGCGTACCGATCGCGTACGGCGCCACGGTCACCGCCAGCACCGTCATATACAGGGCCGAGCGCAGCCACAGCATCTAGGCCACTGCCAGCTGGGATAAATCGGCCACGCGGTTCATCGTCGCATGCAGGCGCGCAAGCAGCGCCAGCCGATTGGCGCGCAGCCGTTCATCGTCGACATGAACCAGTACTTCGTCGAAGAATCGGTCCACCGGCTCCTTCAGTGGCGCAAGCGCCCTCAGGGCTGCCGTGAAGTCGGCTGCCTCGAAGTAGGCGTCCGCGCGCGGCGCGATATGCGCGAAGGCCTCTGCCAGCGCCTTTTCTGCCGGCTCGAACAGCAGCGCGGGGTTAAATTCGGCAGCGGCTTGGCCGGCGGTGGCCGATTTGCGCAAGATGTTGGCGATGCGCTTGTTGGCGGCCGCCAGGCTCTCGGCCTCTGGCATCTGCAGGAAGGCGCGCACTGCCGCAAGCTGCGCCGGCACCCGGTCGATGCGTTGCGGCGCAAGCGACACCACCGCTTCCACTTCCTGCGCGCGGTAGCCCTGCTCGCGCAGCAGCCCGCGCAGACGGTCGTATATAAACGACGCGACCTCGGCGGCCACCGGCCGGAAAGCCGGCGCCGAGCGCAGCGACGCCTCGGCGATCGCCAGCAGCTGCGACAGCGGCAGCGGCAAGGCTTTCTCGATCAGGATGCGCAGGATGCCGATCGCCTGCCGGCGCAGCGCGAACGGATCCTTCTCACCGGTGGGTCGCTCGCCGACGCCGAAGAGGCCGACCAGCGCCTCCAGCTTGTCGGCGAGCGCCACGCAGGTGCCGACCGCGGTCTGCGGCAGCGCGTCGTCGGCGAAGCGGGGCCGGTAATGCTCCTCGATTGCCTCTGCTACATCCGCGGGCTCGCCATCGTGCCGCGCGTAATAGCGGCCCATGATGCCCTGCAGCTCGGGAAACTCCCCCACCATCTCGGTGCGCAGGTCGGCCTTTGCCAGGCGCGCGGCGCGTTCCACGGGCGTAACGTCAATATCGATGAGGCGGGCGATCTGCACCGCGATGCCGACCAGTCGCTCGACGCGCTCCAGCTGCGAGCCAAGCGCGCGGTGGTAGACGACCTGCGCCAGGCCCGGCACGCGCGACGCCAGCGTCTGCTTGCGGTCCTGCTCGTAGAAAAACTTGGCGTCAGCCAGGCGCGCCCGCACCACGCGCGCGTTGCCGGCGCGGATCGCCGCCCCGCCGTCGGCCGCCTGTAGGTTCGACACCAGCAAAAAGCGGTTCAGCAGCCGGCCGTCCGCATCCTGCAGCGCGAAGTACCGCTGGTTCTGCTGCATGGTGAGAATCAGGCACTCGGGTGGAACTGCGAGAAACTCGGCTTCAAATGCCGCGTCATACACAACCGGCCATTCCACCAGCGCCGTTACTTCGTCTAGCAGCGCAGGGGGCATCAGCGGCGTGGCGCCGAAGCGGCGCGCCGACTCGGTCAGCAGCTCGACGATGCGCGCGCGCCGGCGTTCAAAGGAGACGAGCACGTGCCCTTCGCGCTCCAGTTGCTGCTCGTAGGTGTCGGCCGAATGCACGGCGATTTCGCCGCGTGAGTGGAAGCGGTGGCCGAAGGTCTTGGTGCCGCCGATCAGCCCCAGCGCGCGAAGCGGCAGCGGCTCGTGCCCGTGCAGCGCCACCAGCCGGTGCGCCGGCCGCACGAACTGCACCGTCGTCACCCCGTCCTCGAGCTGGTAGCTCATCGTCTTCGGGATCGGCAGCCGCGCCAGCGTCTCCTCTAGCGCCTCCTGGGCGGCGGCGAGCAGCGTCTGGCCGGCGGCCACGCGGTGCAGGAACACTGCCTCGCCCTTCCCGTCGTACTCGACCACCAGCGACGCATCACCGGCGCGTTCGCCGGGCGAC
>JANWXE010000126.1 GCA_025055385.1 Burkholderiaceae bacterium
GTTGCGCCTACGATCGGCGTCTATGAAACCGACCCACTTCATCGCCCAGTACCTTGCACGTTGCAAGGTTGTGCCCCTTGCAGAGCTGGCCGCACAGACGGCGCAAACCACGGGCTGCGAAGAGGCCGAAATAGCCCGCCAGATTGAGCCGTTTCTACGGCTTTACGGCTGTGCAGCCATTACCAGAACTGCGGTGCCTCCCGTCGCAATCCGCGTTCGATCCTCGAACACGGATTGCACCAAGCCAGTCACCCCTCTCCCTAACATCGCATCCAATGGGACTCGCGCCTCTTCTCCACCAGCATCGAGCGATCAGACCAGCGATCTTCCTTGCCGAGCTTGCACAGCGTGTTGCCAACGCCCCGGGACACGGTGGGCAGCAGATTGCCGACCTGATCGCAAAGATGGCGCGGAGCGAGCCGCTGCGGCGCGTCGGCGGCCAGCGGCCGCACGTCATCGCCGTGCTGAAGGCGCCGTGACGCCCCCCTGCGCGCTCTTGCCGACATTCGACATTTCCGCCGTCGCTTGCTGCATCACCCCTAGCCCCGCCCCACAGCGGCAGAGCCGCACGGATCTCGTGCCATGCGGCCGCAGCGAGTCCGGCCGAACCGTGTCGGGCAACCGCAACCACGACTCGAGACAGAACGGAGCGCGGGCGCGAGTGGTGCTGCTCCTGGAACAGCCACTGACCCAGCCGCTAGCCGCCGGATTTTCAACGACGGCAACCGCTTACGCTGTATCGCGGTCATTTCGACTCACGGCTTACAGCGCCTTGAATGAGATTTATCCGCGCTCGTGCCAAGCCTGCTCGGCACGCTTGGACACTCGATGCTCGGAGTGCCATACCCAGTCATAGGACACTCGGAATCATCATGCAGGAAACCAAGAAGTCGCAGGTCGCGCCTTCCGCGCTGATCCGGCTGCCCAAGCGCGGCCTGAACAGCAAGGAAGCGATGGCATACCTTGGCGTGAAACGGCGCGCCTGGGACGAAATACGCCGGCGCCTGAAACCGTTCCGCAAAGGGACATCAGTCATTTACGACATACGCGACCTCGACGCCGTGTTCGATCACCTAAAGGCCCCGTCGAGCGTCGGCCACGGCAACCCGGACAGGGGCGGCGATCCCGATGGGTTCGTCGAGGTGAGCGAACATGAGTCAGAATTGCCATCGGACGGGCGGCCCAGATCAAGGAAAGGAGGTAAGGCATGGGCCGCAAGACCGGCATCTACCGAGATGCCAGAACTGGCCGCTGGCGGGTCGACAAGCGTTTCAAGGGCACTCGCCTTCATTGCAGCTTCGAAACGCTCCAGGAAGCGGAGGAATGGCTCGCCGTCCAACTCGCCGACCTGAGGCGGCGCAAGCTATACGGCGAGCGCCCGCGACTCTTGTTCGCCGATGCCACGGTCAGGTACTTGTCGTCGCCGGAGCAGCAAGCGAAGGCGACGTTGGAAACGGAAGAAACGATGCTCGCAAGCATCCTGCCGTATATCGGTCGTCTGTATCTTGATCAGGTGCACGACGAGACGCTCGCACCATACGTGCGGGCGCGATTGGCGCAGGGCAGGTCTCACAAGACCATCAACCTCGCGCTAGGGCTGGTACGGAGGATCCTGAGGCTTGCCGCATTCAAGTGGCGCGACCCCGAAACGGGACAAACGCTGCTTGCGCACATTCCGATGATCACCATGCTGCCTTTGAAGGGCAATCAACGCGAGCCGCGGCAGATCACCTGGGCCCAGCAGCGCCGGCTGCTGCCGCTTTTGCCCGAGCATCTTGCGAAAATGGCGTTGTTCGTTCTGAATACGGGCGTGCGCGACGCGGTCGTTTGTAATCTGCGCTGGGATTGGGAAATCCAGCACCCGGCGCTGCCGTTCTCGGTGTTCGAGGTGCCCGCTGCATTTGTCAAGGGCGGTCGCAGCCCGACCACAAAGCGGCAGGTCGGCTACGTGGTGCTCAATTCGGTCGCGCAGGACATCGTCGACAAGCAGCGCGGCATACATCCGGAGTTCGTGTTCGTTTACCAGCACAACCGCGGACGAAGCGGAGCCAAAGGGCAGTCTCGCAGCCCCGGCTATGTCGCGAAACCGCCGCGACCGATTCAAGGCATGCTGAACACGGCTTGGATAACCGCCTGCCGAAAGGCAGGCCTCGCCGGGCTGCGGGTTCACGACCTGCGGCACACCGTCGGAATGCGATTGCGCGAAGCCGGCGTCGCCGAGCGGACGATCGCCGACATCCTGTGGCATTCATCCGGTTCGATCACCCGGCACTATTCAGTCGCCCAGGTGCTCGAACTGCACGAAGCCCTGGAGCGAATCGCGTCCGAACGTGAATTCAGCACGAATCGGACGCTGCGAAGCCTCGCAGAAGAAGCGCGCGAGCTGAAAGCCCAAGGGGCATTGGGCGGAGGAACCCTGCGGGGGCAGGTGGAACCGCCCGGTCTAGTTCCACCAGTTTCCACCACGGGGCACGACGAAGAAAAGGGACATCGCGGGCTGTTCGCTAAGTCCCTGAAGCAGAATGGACTTTGGCGCGCCCGGCAGGATTCGAACCCACGACCCCTTGGTTCGTAGCCAAGTACTCTATCCAACTGAGCTACGGGCGCGCGAGCAAATAGTTTACCGCAATCGCCGCTGCCGCGCGGCGTGGTTTGGTTGCGATTGCCCCGCGATCGGCTCAAGGCCGCATGACATTTCGCCGCGAGGGCCCGGCAGCCGCGACCGGATACGTCACGCGGGCACCGGCGCATGGGCTCTGTCGCGCGGCGCGGGTGGATGGCGCAGCCGCTGCGCTGAGGGCTGGCGATTTCACCGCGCCCGAGCGGCGAGACTCGACTGCGGCAGCGTTGTCGCCCGGACCATCATCTGCACACCCCTCACTTTCAGGCCAAGCTCGCAGCTAGCCGTCACGGCCGTTGCATCGGGCGCGGCTTTGTCTGCCTATCGTTCGACGTGACCTCCGCAGCCCGCAGCACATCGTCCACGGCCCGAGACGGCGTGCCGACAGGCCCCGCGCAAACCGCGGAGCGCGGAGGTCGCCAGGGCAGCACACCGCGCGCGCCGGTCGTCGACCTTGCGCTCCCAGGCGCGCCCTCGGCCCGCCGCCCGGTTCGGCGATCAAAGCTCGCTGGCGTGGACACGCCGAGCGGGCCGACGCGAGCGGTCGCCGTCATCCCGGCGCCGATTGTCCACGAGGTTCTCGAGCCCTGCAGGCGCGCCGCTACTGCGCTTCCAGGCGGATCGCCTTGGCGATCGCGCGGAAGCGCGCCAATTGCGATTCGTATTCCCGCGCCGCCTCGCCGACAGACAACGGCGTGGCGACCATCAGCCCCTGCTCTTCGAGCTTGCCCCGCACCACCGGGTCGGCGAGCGTCGCGCCCAGCGCCTGATTGAGGGCGGCGACGACGGGCTCCGGCGTCTCTTTGCGCACGAAGTAGCCGGTCCAGATGTTGAACGCGAAATCCTTGATCTGCCGGCTCTCATTGATGCTCGGATACGGCTTCAGGAACGGTGCCTCCACTTTGCCAGCCGGCGCCAACGTGGCAAGGATCTTCAGCCGCCCCTGATCGGCTAGTCCGATGGTCTGGGCGCCGACGACGAGAAGCGCGAAATCCACCTGCTCCCCGCCCATGTCCTGCAGCAAGGGTGCCATGCCTTTGTAGGGGACGTGCGTCATGCGAGCGCCGATCGTCTGCGCGAAATGCTCGCCCAGCACGTGATAGAAACTTCCGTGGCCGACGCTGCCATACGTGAGGGGCTTGCCGTCCGCCGCGGCCTTCCTCGCCAGGGCGATCAGCTCATCGACGCTGTTGGCGGGCAGGCCCTTGCGGGCGATGACCGCCAGCGGGGCGACGCCAATCATCTGCACCAGCCGGAAATCCTCGGATTTGAACTTCACGGATGCCATCGCCAGCGGCGCCAGGATCAATTCATTGGGCGAGCCCTGGAAAACCAGATGACCGTCTGCGGGGGCACCGAGCACGCGTTGGGCCGCGATCGTGCCGCTCGCCCCGCCGAGATTTTCGACGATGACCTGCTGCCCGAGCTGTTTCGCGAGCGACGGCGCCACGATGCGAGCGATCGCGTCCGACAGCCCCCCGGCGGGATACGGCACCATCAGACTTACGACCTTGCTGGGATACGTCTGGGCGACGACCGAACCCGCCGTCAGCGCGAGAGCGGCCATCGCCACGCGCACACCGGCCAGCATGCTTCTCATATCTCCTCCTTGAGACCAGCGGCGCCGAATAGCGGCCAGGGTTTTGCTCGTCCCGGTCCCCTGCGCGGCCGGCGGCGCCCATTGAAACCGAAGCGATCACAGCTTAGGTTCGGCCATACAGGATGTCCAATGCATTTTGATTTTGCGTTGCATGAGTTTCGTGCATAGTTCCTTCTGGCGTTCCGCGCCGAGACCTGCCCGATGACGCTCGTTCAATTGAAGCATTTGCTGGCACTCGCCGACACGGGCTCGTTCAGCAAGGCCGCCCAGCTCGTGCATTTGACGCAGCCGGCGCTGTCGCGCAGCATCCGCGCGCTCGAGGCAGAACTGGGCATGCGCCTGATCGACCGCCTCGGCCGCCGTGCCGAGCCGACACCATTCGGCATGGAGCTGATCGGACGCGCCCGCCATCTCGTGTTCGAGGCGGAGGAGTTGCGCGTTCGCGCACGTCAATTGCTGCGCGGCGAGGCCGGATCGATCCGGATCGGCCTGGGCTCTGGGCCGGGCGCGATGCTGATGACCCCGCTACTGCTGCAGATGGCAAAGCGCCACCCGCGGGTGCGGGTTGAGGTCGCGCGCGCAAATACGGCCCTGCTCGTGCAGTCGCTGCGGGACCGCGCGCTCGACGCCCTGGTGGTCGATGCCCGCTGCCTGGTGCCAGCGCCCGACCTGCGCCTCGAGATGTTGCAACAGATGCGCGGCGCCTTCCTGTGCCGCCGCGGCCATCCGCTCACACGCCTGCGCCGCGGCGTCACATTCGAAGATCTCCGGCCATATCGCTCGCCTCTACGCCCATGAGCGACGAGGTGGCGCGCATTCTGGTTGCGCGTTACGGCCCGCGCGCCCATCCGGCACTCAGCGTGACCCTCTGCTGCGACGAGATCCCGAGCCTGGTCGAGGTTGCACGACGCAGCGATACGGTGTTGCTGGCCATTCGCGCCGCCGCGCCCGAGTTGGTCGAGTTGCAGATGCGGCCGGCGCTCGAGGCAAACGCCCGCTTTGGCCTCGTGACGCTTGCCGGGCGCACCGAGGCGCCGGCGATGCCGATCGTGCGGAAGATGATGCAGCAACTGTTGCGCGACTGATTGCCAAGCATCAGCGCGCCGCCTGCCCGGGAAGCTGTTATCAGCTATTCCTGGGCAGACCGTCGCCGATGTCGCGTCACGACAGTCGGCTGCATAGTGGCGGAGACGGAGGGATTCGAACCCTCGATACAGGTTTTGGCCCGTATACTCCCTTAGCAGGGGAGCGCCTTCGACCTCTCGGCCACGTCTCCGTTTCGATCCGGTCAGCCCGCAAGCAGTGTAGCGCGCTACCTAAGCCGGTGCGTGCTCCAGCCCGAAGGCGCGGTGCAAGGCGCGCACCGCCAGTTCCATGTACTTGTCGTCGACCACCACCGAGATCTTGATCTCGCTGGTGGCAATCATTTGAATGTTGATGCCCTCCTCGGCCAGCGTGCGGAACATCAGGCTAGCGATGCCGACGTGCGAGCGCATGCCGATACCGACCACCGATACCTTGCAGATGCGCGGATCGCCGACGATCTCGCGCGCGCCGATGTGCGCCTTGACCTTGCTGTTGAGCACGTCCATCGCCTTGGCGTACTCGTTGCGGTGCACGGTAAACGAAAAGTCGGTATAGCCATCGACGCTGACGTTCTGCACGATCATGTCGACGTCGATGTTCGCCTCGGCGATCGGCCCCAGGATTTGGTACGCAATGCCGGGCCGATCCGGCACGCGCGTCAGCGTGATTTTGGCTTCGTCGCGCGAGAACGCAATCCCGGAGACGACCGCCTTTTCCATCGCCATGGCTTTGTCCCCCTCGTAAGTAATCAACGTGCCCGAATTCGCTTCCTGCTCAATCGGCAAGTCCGGATCGGTCAGGCTCGACAGTACGCGCAGCCGCACGTTGTACTTGCCGGCGAACTCGACAGACCGGATTTGCAGCACCTTCGAGCCGAGGCTGGCCATCTCGAGCATTTCCTCGAAGGTCACAGTGTGCAGGCGGCGCGCCTCGGGCACAATGCGCGGATCGGTCGTGTAGACACCGTCGACGTCGGTAAAAATCATGCATTCGTCGGCCTTCAGCGCCGCTGCCAGCGCTACCGCCGAGGTGTCGGAGCCGCCTCGCCCAAGTGTGGTGATGTTGCCGAACTCGTCCACACCTTGGAAGCCAGCGACAACGACGATATAACCGTCGTTGAGATCCGCGCGGATCTTTCGCTCGTCGATCTCCAGGATGCGCGCTTTGGTGAATGCGCTGTCGGTGAGCACGTGCACTTGCGGGCCGGTGTAGCTCTTTGCCTTCAGGCCCAGCTCCTTTAGCGCCATCGCGGTCAGCCCAATCGTCACCTGCTCGCCGGTGGAGGCCACTACGTCAAGTTCGCGCGGATCGGGATTCGGCTGCACTTCCTTGGCGAGCGCGATCAGCCGGTTGGTTTCCCCGCTCATCGCCGAGACGACGACGACGAGCTGATGGCCGGCGCGCTGCCACTTGGCGACGCGGCGCGCGACATTCTTGATGCGCTCCACCGAGCCAACGGACGTGCCGCCGTATTTCTGAACGATGAGTGCCATGGTGCGTTAGAAAGCGCAAGATTATAGGGGGCCGCACCGCCAGTTGCCGCATGATCGCCTCAGTTGCTCAGCAACGGTGCGTCTGGTTGCCAACTCAGTCGCACCCGAGGTCCGCCACGATCGACCAGTCGTGCGTCCGGGCCAAGGCCCGCCACGAAGATTAGCCGGTCATCGCGCCAAATAAGCGGCAGCTGTGCCCGTTCGAATTCGGGGATACCAGCCTCCTGAAAGAGCCTCTTGAGGGTCTTCGAGGGGCGCGTCGGATGCGGCTTGAAACGCTCGCCACCGCTGCGCCCACGCAGCTGCAGCGGCCGTTCCGCCAGCCAGCTTGGATCAAAGCCTTCCTCGGCCCCGGTTTCGAATCGCAGCACGCCACGCCAGGCTGGCACGGCAACTGCCGGCTCGCCTTGCCAAACGATGGTAGCCAGCGCCGGTATTGACCGTTGCGCCGGCCGCGCCAGTAGCAGCCCGCGATGGCGGCGGATCTCGAGGCTGCCCACGCGCGCCAGCAGCTTCGCATCGGCGCGCGCGGTAAGAGCCTGCGTCAACAGATCACGCAGGCGCGCACGGGCGAGCGTCGACACACCGTGCCCCGCGAGCCAATGACGCAACACCAGGGCTTGCCGCGCCGGCGTCAACTGCGCCAAACGGTCTAGGCGCAGCATGCCCGCCGGTGCCCCGGCAGCACAAGCCGCCAGATCGCTTGCGGCGCATTCGCGCAGCACCTCGGCTGCTTCGCCCAGTAGCGCGATCGAGCGCGCTGCCGCCGCGCGCATCCCCGGTCGTGCTGCGGCAAGGGCCGGAATGACCTGCTGGCGCAAAGCGTTGCGCAGCAGCCGCGTGTCCGAATTGCTCGGGTCATCCACGTAGGGCAGGCCACGCAACGCGACATAGCGCTCGATGTCGGCTCGCACGACGTCCAATAGCGGTCGCACTAGCAGCAACTCACCGAGGGCGCGCTGCGGCGGCAATCCGGCCAAGCCTTCGGCACCGGCCCCGCGCAGCCACTGGATAAGAAACGTCTCGAGGCGGTCGTCCAGATGGTGCGCGGTCAACAGCAAGCGCGCCCCATGCTCACGCGCCGCGTCCGCCAGCGCCGCATAGCGCGCCTCGCGCGCAGCTGCCTCGGGACCGCGCCCGCGTCGGTCAACCAAGACGCGCCGCACCACAAGCGGCACCTGTAGCCGCTCGCAAAACGCTTGACAGTGCTCTACCCAGGCGTCGGCCTGTCGTTGCAGGCCATGGTGGACGTGTACCGCTAGCAGGTCACGGAACCCGCGCGCGCGCGCCTGCCGCAGCCGCACCGCGAGATCCAGCAGCGCGGTCGAGTCGCGGCCGCCAGAGAAGGCGATCGCCAACGCCCCGATGCTCTGACAGCGCCCGCCTGAGGTCGGGCCAATCGTTGAGCCCGGTGCCCCTTGGTCCAGCGCCGCCTGCACCGCCGCGCGCACCGCGGCCAGCAGCGCCGCCTCCAGTGGATCAGCCGTCGGCGGTTGTCTCTTTGAACTTGCCATAGCCCAGCAGTCGACTATGGCGCGCCGCCAGCAGATCCTTGGTACGCATCGCCTGGAACTGTCGCAACGAATCCGCTAGCGCCCGCTTCAGCAATGCCGACATCTGCTTCGGGTCGCGGTGCGCACCGCCGAGCGGCTCAGCGACGATCTTGTCAATCAGCCCAAGCGCTTTGAGGCGGTGCGCGGTCAGTCCGAGCGCTTCCGCCGCCTCCGGCGCTTTGGCGGCGCTTTTCCACAGAATCGATGCGCAGCCCTCGGGCGAGATGACCGAATAGGTCGCGTATTGCAGCATCAGCACGTGGTCGGCTACCGCGATCGCCAACGCGCCGCCCGAACCACCCTCGCCGATGATGGTGGCAATGATTGGCACCTTCAGCTGCGCCATCTCGTAGAGGTTGCGGCCAATGGCCTCCGACTGCCCGCGCTCCTCGGCGTCAATGCCCGGGTAGGCGCCCGGTGTATCAATGAAGGTAAACACCGGCAGACCAAACTTCTCCGCCAGCTTCATCAGCCGCAGCGCCTTGCGGTACCCCTCCGGCTTCGTCATGCCGAAATTACGCAACGTGCGCTCCTTGATGTCGCGCCCTTTCTGGTGGCCCAGCACCATGACTGGCTGGCCGTTGAAACGTGCCAGGCCACCGACAATCGACAAGTCATCAGCGAAGTGGCGATCGCCGTGCAGTTCGTGAAAGTCAGTAAAAATGTCGTTGATGTAGTCAAGCGTGTACGGCCGCTGCGGGTGGCGAGCCAGCTGAGCGACCTGCCACGGCGTCAGCTTGGCGTAGATATCCTTCAAGAGCGCCTGCGCTTTTTTTTGCAACCGCTCGATTTCCTCTGAGATGTCGAGCGCCGAATCGTCTTGGACGTAGCGCAGCTCCTCGATTTTTGCTTCCAACTCGGCGATGGGCTGCTCGAAATCGAGAAAGATGGTCTTCGCCGCCATTGCCCTCTTTGTTTCCCTTTCCTTTCGTTAAGCTAGTAGGCCACGGGCACGGGATCGAGGCTGCGCCATAGATACCACGTCGCGACACTGCGCCACGGCGCCCAGGCCTGCGCCAGGCGCGCCACCCGCTGGCGCCCTGGCCCGCGCAGTAAGTCGGCCACCGGGGCGCCGTCCAGGTAATGCAGGCTGACCGCCCGCAGAAGCCCCAGATCGTCCAGCGGCAGCACATTTGGCCGCAGCAGATTAAAGATCAGGAACATTTCGGCTGTCCAGCGCCCAATGCCGCGGATTGCGGTCAGCTGCGCAATCACCTCTTCGTCGGTCATCGCCGCCAGGCTGCGCGCGTCGATGCGCTCACGCACGAAGTGCTGGGCCAGATCACGCAGGTATTCGACCTTGCGCTCGGACAACCCGCAGGCGCGCAGCGTGCTGGGACGACGCCGCAGCAGTTCCTGCGGTTGCAGCTGCGGGCAAGCCGCGATCAGCCGCGTCCACACCGCATCGGCTGCCTTCACCGAGATCTGCTGGCCGACGATCGAGCGCGCCAATGTGGCAAACGGATCACCGCGCGACACCAGCCGCGCGCGCGGATGCTGGGCGATGATACGCGCCAGCACGGCATCGGCAGATGCCAATTCGCGCTTGGCCCGCGACCAATACGCCGGCGTCACCGCCATCGGTCATTTGCGCCGCCAGGTGGTGCCAGCCGGCCCGTCCTCCAGCACGATGCCCTGTGCCAGCAGCTCGGCGCGGATGCGGTCGGCTTCAGCGTAGTTCTTTGCTTGCTTGGCGGCGGCGCGCCGCGCGATCTGCGCCTCGATATGCGCGGCCTCGGCTTCGGACTCGCCGCCGCGCAGAAACTCGGCGGCGTCGCGCTGCAGCAGCCCCAGAATGCCACCCAACGCACGCAGCTGGCGCGCCAGCGCCGCCGACTTCGTGCGGTTTACTTCGTTCGCCAACTCGAACAAAACAGAAATCGCCACCGGCGTGTTGAAGTCTTCGTCCAACGCAGCGGCGAAGCGGCGCGCATGCGGCTCGTCCCAATTGACCTCACCCGCCTCAGGGGGTACGTCGCGCAATGCCGTGTACAGTCGCGCGAGCGCCTGCCGCGCCTCGGGCAGCAGAGACTCCTGGAACGCGATCTGGCTGCGGTAGTGCGGCCGGATCAGGAAAAAGCGCAGCACCTCAGCGTCATAGCGGGCGCGCGCGTCGCGCAGAGTCCAGAAGTTGCCGAGCGACTTGGACATCTTCTCTGCGCCGACACGCAGCGCGCCTGCGTGCATCCAAATACGCGCGAACGGCTGGCCAAAGGCGCCCTCACTCTGTGCGATCTCATTTTCATGATGCGGGAACACGAGGTCAGGGCCGCCGCCGTGAATATCGATCGTGCGCCCCAGCGTGCTACTGGCCATCGCCGAGCATTCAATGTGCCAGCCCGGGCGCCCGGGACCCCATTTTGATGGCCACTGCGGCTCGCCCGGCTTGGCGTGCTTCCAAAGGACAAAATCCAGCGGATCTCGCTTAGCAGCGTCGACTGCGACGCGCTCGCCGGCGCGCAACTCATCGAGTGACTTGCCGGACAGCTTGCCGTAGCCGGGGAAACGGCGGACCGCAAAGCAGATGTCGCCGTCCTCGGCCGCATAGGCGAGCGCGTTGCGCTCCAGCAAATCAATGAGTCCTAACATCTGCGGCACGAATTCAGTGGCGCGCGGCTCCCGGTCCGGCCGCACGAAGCCGAGCGCGTCGAAGTCCTCGTGCATCGAGCGGATCACGCGTGCGGTCAGGGCTTCGATTGGCTCGCCGTTTTCCGCGGCGCGCCGGATGATCTTGTCGTCGATGTCGGTGATGTTGCGGACATATGTGACGCGCAGTCCGCGCGCGCGCAACCAGCGCACGACGACGTCAAACGCGGCAAAGGTGCGAGCATGACCGAGGTGGCAGTGGTCATAGACGGTCATGCCGCACACGTACATGCGCACGTGGCCCGGCTCAATGGGTTCGAGCGGCACAATGCTGCGCGTCAACGTGTTGTAGATGGAAACGGTCATGCGGGCGCAACTTCTCGCGGGTTGCCGAGTTCGATAGCGGCGCCGCTGGCCCACGGGGCCGACAGCAGCGAGCGTCAACAGCGCCGCAGCGACATTGCCGAGTCGGAAGGAGAAGGAGGCTCTCGGTAAAATGGCGTCAAGTATATCAACGTCAACGCCTCTGCCCGCTTTGTGCTCGCAGGCCGCTTTTTGCTGCTGCTTTTGCTGCTGCTTGCTTCGCCGGTATCGGCGCAGACGGGGACGGTAGCGCGGTTGCCGACGGCAACCGAAGAAGTGGAGCGGCTGCTGCGCGCCGGCGACCTAGCCGCTGCGCTGGCGCATGCCGATGCGGCGCTAGCGCGCGAGCCCCGCAACCTAACCCTGCGCTTTGTGCGTGCGGTCATTCTTGCCGACCAGGGCAAAACAGCCGAGGCGATCGCCGCTTTCGAAGAACTGACGCAAGACTTTCCAGAACTGCCGGAGCCGTATAACAACCTGGCGGTGCTACTCGCTGCGCAGGGGCAGCTTGAGCAGGCGCGCGCGCTGCTGCTGCGCGCGCTACAAGCACAGCCAAATTACCTGACTGCGCAAGAAAACCTCGGCGATCTGTATGTCGCGCTAGCGGCAGAAGCGTATCAGCGCGTACTGACGATGGACCCGGGCAACCGCAACGTGCAGAGCAAGCTCGCACTGACGCGCGAACTGAGCACCCGGCTGCGCGCCACACGGTAATTCGGCGGGAGGCAACAGATGCATTGGTTTCGGATCCTCGGCTTGGCGTTGGCCGTAGCAGGCACCGCCGCGAGCGCCCAGACAACGAGCGGGAAAGAGCCCGCAAGTCCGCGCGTGCTGCTAGCCACGACGCTTGGCGACATCACGCTGCAGCTAGACGCGCAGCGGGCACCGAAGACGGTGGAGAATTTTCTCGCTTATGTAAGGTCCGGCCATTACGACGGGACGATTTTTCATCGCGTGATCGACGGCTTCATGATTCAGGGTGGCGGTTTTACCCCCGATATGAAACAGAAGCCGACGCGCGCGCCGATCCCACTAGAAAGCCGCAACGGCTTAAAGAACGTGCGCGGCACGGTAGCCATGGCGCGCACCAGCATGCCGGACTCGGCCACGGCGCAGTTCTACATTAACGTGGTAGACAATCCAGGCCTGGATTATCCGCAACCCGATGGGCATGGCTACGCCGTCTTCGGCCGCGTCATCGGCGGCATGGAGGTGGTCGATAAGATTCGGGCTGTCCCCACGGGGCCGCGCGACGGTCATCAGAACGTGCCGCTGACGCCGGTGGTGATCCGCAGTGCCAGAATCCTCAACTAGCCGGGAGCCCGCATGGTCCGCCTGCACACCAGTTTCGGCCCGATCACGCTCGAACTTGCTGCCGAGCGGGCCCCCCTGACGGTGGCCAACTTTCTAGCCTACGTGCGCAGTGGCCACTATGACGGTACGCTGTTCCACCGTGTGATCAACGGCTTCATGATCCAAGGCGGAGGCTACGAGTCGGGCATGCGGCAGAAGCCGACCCGTGCGCCGATTCAGAACGAGGCTGCCAATGGTCTGCGCAACACCTGGTACACGATCGCAATGGCGCGCACTTCGGATCCGCATTCGGCCACTGCCCAGTTCTTCATCAACGTCGCCGACAATGACTTTCTGAACTACACAGCGCCCACACCGCAGGGCTGGGGCTATTGCGTGTTCGGCAAGGTCGTCGATGGCTTCGAGGTCGTTGACAAGATAAAGGCTGTGCGCACGATGCGCTATGGCATGCACCAGGACGTGCCGGAGCAGGAAATCAAGATTGAGCGCGCCGAGATCCTCGCATCGTGAACCTGGTGCCTGCGCTCGCAGTCACGACGCAGCGCATTGCGCTGACTGATCCGTTATTCATCTCAGATCTGCACCTAAGCGAGGCGCAGCCGCGCACGCTGGCCCGCTTTGAGGAGCTGCTCGCCGGCGAGGCGTGTGCGCACGCCGAGTTGGTGATTCTGGGCGATCTGTTCGAATACTGGGCCGGTGACGACGCAGCGGACAATGACCCCGTCGCGCAGCGCGTGATCGTCGCACTGCGCGCACTGCGCGCCGCAGGCGTGGTGCTCTTCGTGATGCAGGGCAATCGCGACCTGCTGCTGGGAGCGGATTTCGCCGCTGCCACCGGGGCGACGCTGCTGGCGGACCCGACGCAGGCAACGATCGGCAGCGAGACCGTGCTGCTTGCGCATGGCGACACCTACTGCACGCGCGATCTGGCCTACCAGCGTTTCCGCGCACAGGCGCGCGATCCGCGATTCCAGAGCGCCTTCCTGACCCAGCCGGTCGAACAGCGACGCGCCTTCATCGGCCAGGTGCGCGCCCGCAGCGAGGCGGTCAAACGGGAAACCGCCGCTGACATCATGGACGTCACGCCCGAGGCGGTGCGGCAGGCACTGCGTGCCGCCGGCGTGCGCAAACTGATCCACGGTCACACGCACCATCCTGCCGCGCACGTTTTCGAGCTTGACGGCGCACCGGCCGAGCGCTGGGTGTTGCCGGATTGGGACCTCGACAGCGAGGCTCCCCGCGGGGGCTACCTTACCTGTCGCGGCGCTTGGCAGCTGACGCTCTGGTAATCGGGAGCTCGCGCCGTTTTACTCGTCGACCAGCCGGTCGAGCTGGTGTGGATCGGCTCGCGGGGCCTCCGCCTTAACGTCTTCCAGCCCAATGCCCTGCTGTTGCAGCGCAGCCACCAATTTGTCGATCATGCGCTGCTGCGCCGCCGCGTGGTCGATGAGGCCGTGGATCGCCTTAATCAACGGATCATCGCCATTGCTCGCCAGCCCATAGGCCGAGAAGCCCATCCGATTGGCGACAGCCTCACGCTGCGCGTCAGCCTCACGTAGCAGGATGCGCGCGGGGTTGCCAACGGCCGTGGCACCCGCCGGGACCTCCTTGATGACGACGGCGTTTGAGCCGATGCGCGCACCATCACCAACCGTGAATCCGCCTAATACCTTGGCGCCGGCGCCGACGATCACCCCGCGGCCGAGCGTCGGATGCCGCTTGGCGCCGCGCACAAGCGACGTGCCCCCCAGCGTCACACCCTGATACAGCGTGCAGTCATCCCCAATCTCTGCCGTCTCACCGATCACTATGCCCATTCCGTGGTCAATGAACACACGGCGGCCGATCTTGGCACCTGGGTGAATTTCGATGCCTGTTAAAAAGCGCGTCAAATGCGAAAGGAACCGCGCCAGCCAGCGTAGGCGGTGCCGCCACAGGGCATGCGCGAGGCGGTGCATCCACAGCGCATGCAGGCCGGGATAACAGGTCAACACCTCCCAGCGCGAGCGCGCGGCCGGATCGCGCTCCAGGATGCAGTCGATGTCTTCGCGCAGGCGGGCAAACATGGCGGCAAGCGCTAGGCAAGGGTCGGGATTCTATCGGTACGAGGTATTAGTTGCTGCCCGCCTTGCGGCCCCTTCGCTCGGCTTTGCGCGCGATCATCGCGGCAGCGATGCCACGCAGGATGTCGATATCGCTCACCGTCGGCTGCGCGCGCGCCAGCAGCCGGCGCAGGCGCAACATCAGGCGGCCTGGCGCCTGCGGATCCAAATAACCGATCGCCACCAGCGCTTGCTGCAAATGAGCGAGCATGCCTTCCACGGCTGCCAGCGGAGCGGCCGGCTCGGATTGGAAGCAGCTTACCGGCAGCGGCGCCGCCAGCGCCAGACGCAGCTCGTAGGCAACCAATTGCACGGCTTGCGCAAGATTCAGTGAGTCGGCGCCAGGCTGCGCGGGGATAGCGCAGCATGCTTGGCAGTGGCCAACCTGTTCATTCGTCAAGCCGGTGCGCTCGGTGCCAAAGACAAAGGCGACGGTCTCGTCGGCGCGTGCGAGCCGAGCCGCGGTTTCCGCTGCCGCCTCCCGCAGCACGATGAAGCGGGCCCCGAACTCGCGCGCGTAGCCAGTCATCGCGTAGGCGTACGTGCTGTCGCCCAGCGCCTGCGGCAGTGTGTCGTGCACAGTAGCAGCCTGCAGCACATCGCGCGCGTGGGTCGCCCAGGCTAGCGCTTGCGGATCGCTTTGGAAGGCGGGCTCGCGCGGCGCCACCACCGCCAGCCGCGTAAAACCCATCGCCTTGATCGCACGCGCGGCGGCCCCGATGTTGCCCGCGTGCGCGGGTTGCACCAGTACAAAACGCAGACGGCGCGCGCGCGCGCCGAAGTCGGCGGCGTCGTTCACGGTAGGGTAGCCGATAGAATCTACATCAGTGTAATAAGCGCCGTGCCACTTGCCCGATGCACCCGATGCTGAACATCGCCGTCAAGGCGGCACGCAAGGCTGGTGCGATCATTAACCGTGCCAGCCTTGATCTGGACTTGGTGCAGGTATCTGCCAAGGGTCGTAGCGATTTCGTCACGCAGGTTGATCAAGCGGCCGAAGCCGCGATTATCGAAACCCTGAAGGCCGCCTATCCGAGGCACGCAATCCTGGCAGAAGAATCGGGGCCCACGGATCCGCGCGGCGAAGCGGAATACGTGTGGATCATCGATCCGCTCGATGGCACCACGAATTTCATCCACGGCTTTCCGCAGTATGCGGTGTCAATTGCCCTGCAGCACCGCGGCCAGCTGACGCAGGCCGTCGTCTATGACCCGACCCGCAACGAGCTTTTTACCGCCAGCCGCGGCCGCGGCGCTTTTCTGAACGACCGCCGCATCCGGGTATCGCGCCGCACACAGCTGCGTGAGTGCCTCATCGGCACCGGCTTCCCGTTCCGTCAGCTTGAGCACCTAGACGAATATCTGCGCGTGTTCAAGCGCGTCACCGAGGCATCAGCCGGCATTCGGCGTGCGGGCGCCGCGTCCCTTGACCTCGCCTATGTTGCTGCCGGCCGGCTGGACGGTTTTTGGGAGTCCGGTCTGTCGCCCTGGGACATGGCCGCCGGCGCCTTGTTAATCCTGGAGGCCGGAGGGTTTGTCGCCGATTTCGACAACACACCCAACTACCTCAAAACCGGCAACATTCTCTGCGGCAATCCCAAGGTATTCGCGCAGCTGTTGCAGCTGGTGCGCGAGGGCCGCAGCGTACGAGCCGCCGCTTAAGGCGCGCCGCCGTCTCGCGCATGCAGCCGAGCCGCACAGCCGACGATTTTGCCGGTCATACCCCCGTGATGCAGCAGTACCTGCGCATCAAGGCGCAGTATCCGACGCTGCTGCTGTTTTACCGAATGGGGGACTTCTACGAGCTCTTCTACGAAGATGCCGAGCGTGCCGCGCGCTTGCTGAACATCACGCTCACACGCCGTGGCGTATCCAACGGCGCGCCGATTCCGATGGCCGGCGTGCCGGTGGCCTCGGTCGAGCAGTATCTGGCGCGCCTGGTCAACCTGGGCGAATCGGTGGCGATTTGCGAACAGATCGGCGATCCGGCCACCAGCAAAGGACCGGTGGAGCGGCGCGTGGTGCGCATCGTCACGCCAGGCACTGTGACCGACGCCGGGCTGCTCGACGCCAAGGCGGACACGACCTTGTGTGCGGTGGCACTCGACCACCGCCGGCACGCCGCCGGCCTCGCGTGGTTGGTGCTGGCCAGCGGTGACCTACGCGCCACCGAGGTGCCGCTGGCACGGCTGGCGAGCGAGCTGGCGCGCATCGCGCCGGCCGAAATCCTAATCGCTGAAGGCGAGCGGCTGGATGTCGACGCCACAATTACACCACGTCCCGCGTGGCAGTTTGATGCTGACCGCGCGACCGAAACGTTGAAGCAGCAACTGCGCGTGACCACGCTGGAGGCGTTCGGTATCGAATCGGCACCGCTGGCGTTGGCCGCCTGCGGCGCGCTGCTTCTGTATGCGCGTGAAACACAAAACGATGAGCTGGCGCATGTCACCACGCTGCGGTTAGAGCGCGAGGCAGACTACCTGATCCTCGATCCGGTCACACGCCGCAACCTGGAACTGACCGCGCCGCTGCGCGGCGACGGGTCGCAGGCGGCTACCCTGTTCGCGGTGCTGGACCGCTGCGCCACCGGCATGGGCAGCCGTCGCCTGCGGCACCTGCTGCACCATCCGCTGCGCGATGCGGAGGCGGTGCGCGCGCGCCATCTGGCCGTGGCGACGCTGGCGGATACAGGCGGCGACGAACGCGTGCAGCAGACACTGCGGCAGATGCCGGACATCGACCGCATCGCCGCGCGCATCGCCCTC
>JANWXE010000040.1 GCA_025055385.1 Burkholderiaceae bacterium
AAAGAGCGGATACTGTGACAGCGCGCGCGCGTAGGCGAGCGCGGTCTCCAGATCAAAGCGGCCATTGGCGTCTACCGCCAGATGCTGCCCTGGCCCTAAGATCTTGAGCACCGCTTCGATGCGCGCGCAGTCTTCGGCCAGCGATGCGCCGCCGATTTTCATTTTCACTACCGTGTAGCCGCGCGCCAGATAACTCTCCATTTCGCGCTGCAGCGCTTCCACCCCCTTGCCTGGGTAGTAGTAACCGCCCGCGGCATAGACGAATACGCGCGGCTGCGGGGTCCCATCACCGTACCGCTCGGCCAAAAGCTGGTACAGCGGCTTCCCCGCGATTTTGGCCACCGCATCCCAAATCGCCATGTCCAGCGTGCCGACGGCCACTGAGCGCTCGCCGTGCCCGCCTGGCTTTTCGTTACGCATCATGCACGCCCATGCCTTGTGCGGATCGAGGTTTTCACCGCTTTCATCGAGGAGCTCACGCGGTTCAGCCTCCAGCAGCCGTGGTGCAAAGCGCTCGCGAATTAAACCGCCTTGCCCATAGCGGCCGTTGGAGTTGAAGCCAAAGCCCACCACTGGTCGGCCGTCGCGGACTACGTCCGTAATGACCGCGACCAGACTGAGGGTCATCTTCGAAAAATCGATGTACGCGTTACGGATCGGCGAGGCGATTGGCCGCGTGGATTCCAAGATCTTGATGATTCGCATCGGAGGCGCTTTGACAAGAGAACATTCAACGAGGAAGCGAAGCACCGCCGCAGATCGTCAGCTCCTGCCCCGTGATGACGGCTGCTTCGTCAGAGAGCAGAAATGCCACGACCGCGGCGACTTCCGCCGGCTCGATGTAGCGGCCGATCGGCGGCACGCGCGGCGCAGCCGCCGCCCGCCCGCGGTCGGTCAGCATCGCGGTGCGCGTAGCCGCCGGCGACACCACATTGACGGTCACGCCTCGCTCCACGACTTCGGCCGCCCAACTACGCGCCAGCGCGACTAACGCTGCCTTACAGGCCGCGTACTGGCTGCGCCCCGGCATGCCCTGCGCGACGCGGCTGCCCAGCAGCACGACGCGGCCAAAACCGCGCACTGCCATCGCTGGCACCAGTGCGTCCGCGAGCAACATCACGGACTGCACATGCACACGCCACATCTGCTCGCCGGCGGCGTGATCCAACGCACCAAGCGCGCCCACCGTCAACGTGCCGGCCGCGTGCACCAGCGCGTCGGCATCGCGCCAGCGCGCCGCCGCCGCCGCGACGTCCGTGGCGGCCGCAAGGTCCACCGTTTCCAACACAAAGGCTGGATGCTCCAGGGATGCCGCCACCCGGTCCAGCCCAACCACCCGCCAACCGCGTTCGCACAACGAGCGAGCAACCGCCGCCCCGATGCCGCCAGCGGCGCCCGTAACAAGCGCCAGCCGCTTGCTATTCGGCACGGATGTTGCCCTCGAGAATGATCTTTTGCGACTTCGCCATCTGTTCACGCTGGAAGCGAGCGAAGTCTTCCGGCGTGCCGCCAGCAATCACCAATCCTTGCTGGGTCAGCCGCTCGCGCATCTCACCGGAAAGCGCTTTGTTTATCTCGGCATTGAGCCGTTGCACGATTTCCGGCGCCACCTTCGCCGGCGCCCACAGGCCGTACCAGCTGAAGAACTCGTAGCCCGGAATTGACTCCGCCACCGTCGGCACCTCGGGCAGCACAGGCACGCGCGCCGCTGAGGTCACTGCGATCACCCGTACCATACCGTTGCGGTGATATTGCAGCGAGCCGAGGATGGGATCGATAAAGGCATCGATGCGGCCGCCGACGAGATCTTGCAGCGCAGGTGCCGTGCCCTTGTACGGCACCACCGTGTATTCAATACCGCCGGCACGCTTCAGCAGCTCGGTGGCAAGGTGGCCAGCTGAACCGATGGAGCCGACCGCGAAGGTCATCTTGCCTGGATTAGCGCGTGCGTATGCAAGCAGCGACTTGATATCGGTCACCGGCAAGTCCTTGCGAACGGCTACCGATAGCGGCGCTTTGGCCACGAGCGCGATCGGCACGAAGTCCTTTTCCACCGCATACGGCACGGACTTCATGGTCATCGGCGCCGTCACAAACGTGGACGCGTTAAAAAGCAGCGTGTAACCGTCGGCAGCCGCCTTCGCCACGGCGTCGGCGCCAATGATGCCGTTGCCACCGGGGCGGTTATCGACGATAAAGTTTTGGCCCGTCTGTTCGCTAAGCTTCTGCGCCAGCAGACGGCCAACGGTGTCGAGCGTGCCCCCAGGCGGAAACGGAATGATCACCCGCACGGGCCGATTCGGATACGGTTGCGCAGCCACCGGGGCAGCCAGTGCTAGCACGCTCAACGCCGCAGCGAGACGAAACCATTTGCTTTGCATGGTCGCTCCTCCTTACGTTAGCCAGCCGTCACCTCACAGTCAGCGGCGCAGCAGACCGGCGGCATGCAGTGCCGCACGCAGCGCCTCAACTTCCTCCGCGGTCGGCATTTCTGTCGGCGGCCGCACGGCGGGGTTGTCTAGGATGCCGGCGAGGTACATGCCGTACTTCATCCGCGCATGCGCCTCGCCGGTCGGCTCGCCGGCGCCATACACGGCATCCTTCAGCGGCGTAATCAGTGCCTGTACCGCCATCGCACGCCGCAAATCGCCCGCTTGCACTGCGTCCCACAACTGCACGATTAGCTGCGGAATAAACGTAGCGAAGCCCACCAGCGCGCCATCCACCCCTTGCACCATCGACGCGAGCAGATATTCATCGTGACAGGTCAAAATGGCTTTGCTGGGATCCGCCTGGCGGATCGCTTGAATGTCGCGG
>JANWXE010000168.1 GCA_025055385.1 Burkholderiaceae bacterium
CACCAGGATCGCCAGGCCGATCGCCGATTCGGCCGCTGCCACCGTGAGCACGAAGAACACGAACACCTGGCCGTGGAAATCGCCCAGGTAGTGCGAGAAGGCGACAAAGTTGATATTGACCGCCAGCAGCATCAGCTCGATGGCCATCAGCAGCACGATCAGGTTTTTGCGGTTCAGAAAGATGCCGACCACGCTGATCGCGAACAGCAGCGCACCCACCGCGAGATACCAAGACAGCGGAATCAAAGTAGATCCCTTTCTATTTGTTGTCAGGCGCCGGCGTCTGCCGCGCCTGTACATCAGGCGGCAGCGCCACCAATTGCACGCGTTCGCTGCGCTTGACCTTCACTTGACGTGCCGGGTCCTGATACTTGCTGTCCTTACGCCGCCGCAAAGTGAGCGCGATCGCAGCGATGATCGCAACCAGCAGGATGCTGCCGGCAATCTGCAACGGATACACGTACTCGGTAAAAGTCAGGCGGCCAAGCGCCTCCGTGTTGTTCGCCTCCCGGATCCCAGGACCCGGCTGGCGCAGCAGCAGCCAGTCGCCCTGCGACAGCACCAGCCACAGCTGCAGCGCAATCAGCAAGGCCACCAGCCCTGCCACCGGCAGATGGCGCCAGAAGCCGGCACGCAGTCGGTCGATGTTGATGTCGAGCATCATCACGATGAACAGGAACAGCACCATCACCGCGCCGACGTAGACCAGCACCAGCGCGATGGCCAGGAATTCTGCACGCAGCAGCATCCACAGGCAGGCCGCGGAAAAAAACGCCAGCACCAGGAATAACACCGCATGCACCGGGTTGCGGGCCGTGATCACACGCACGGCAGCGGCCAGCAGCACGGCCGAAAAGATCCAGAACAACAGGGTTAGGGCGTCCATCGTCGTAATCGTCGAACACCGGCCGTTGGTTAACGCCAGTCAGCTATCGGTACTTGGCGTCCTGCTCGCGCGCAGCGGCGATCTCTTTCTCGTAACGGTCGCCGATCGCAAGCAGCATCTCTTTTGTCAAATAAAGGTCTCCGCGTTTTTCGCCGTGGTACTCCGTAATGTGGGTTTCCACGATCGAGTCGACCGGGCAGCTTTCCTCGCAGAAGCCACAAAAGATGCACTTCGTCAGATCAATGTCATACCGCGTCGTGCGCCGCGTGCCGTCAGCACGCTGCTCGCTCTCGATCGTGATGGCCAGCGCCGGGCAGACCGCCTCGCAGAGCTTGCACGCAATACACCGCTCCTCGCCGTTCGGATAGCGACGCAGTGCATGCAAGCCGCGAAAGCGCGGACTGACCGGTGTTTTCTCCTCGGGATACTGGATCGTGATCTTGCGCGAGAATGCGTAGCGCCCCGTCAGGGCCAGCCCCTTGATCAGCTCTTTTAGCAGCAAGCTGGAAAAAAATTCCTTGACCGCTTCCATGGTCTGTTTACCCCTGACCATCAAAAAGCAGGCCAAGTGTCGGCGTCAGGCCTGCGCCCATCTGCATCGGTGCACTGCTCGCCATCGCGGCCGACATCGGGGCGCCAGCGCGTGACCAGATGTTCAGCGGTGTCTGTATCCACACGGCGACCACGATCAGCCACAGTAGCGTGATCGGAATGAAAACCTTCCATCCCAGCCGCATGATCTGGTCGTAGCGGTAACGCGGGAAGGACGCGCGGAACCAAATAAACAACGACACAACGAAAAATACTTTCGCGAATAACCAAAACCACTGCGACAACGCCACCGCCCAGCCCGGGAAAGACAGACCAAACAACCTCTCAAGGTCAAGCGGCGCTTGCCAGCCGCCTAGGAACATGATGGTGGCCAACGTCGACAGCAGAATCATGTTTGCGTACTCGGCCAGGAAGAAGACAGCGAAGCTCATGCCGGAGTACTCCACCATGTGGCCTGCAACGATCTCGCTTTCGCCCTCCACCACATCAAAAGGGTGACGGTTGGTCTCCGCCACCGCTGACACGATGTAGATCACGAATAGCGGCAGCAGCGGCAACCAGTTCCAGGACAGGAACGTCAGACCGCGCTCCGCAAAGTATCCACGACCTTGTCCGTCTACGATCGCAGTCAGGTTCAGCGAGCCGGCCACCAGCAGCACGGTCACTAATACAAACCCCATCGCCAGCTCGTAACTGACCATCTGCGCGGAGGCCCGCAGCGCGCCTAGGAATGCGTATTTCGAGTTCGACGCCCAGCCGGCGATGATCACGCCATAGACGCCCACCGACGTGATGGCCATCACGAATAGCAACCCGGCATTGACGTCAGCCAATACCAGGCCGGGGCCAAACGGTATCACCGCCCAGGCGGCCATGGCCGGCATCATCACCAGCACCGGCGCAAGGAAATACAGCGGTTTGTCGGCCTGCAGCGGCGCGATCACTTCCTTAAAGATAAGTTTTACGGCATCGGCCAAAGGCTGCAGCAGACCGCCGAAACCAACCCGGTTCGGCCCCATGCGCACGTGCATCCAGCCGATCAGCTTGCGCTCCCAAAGCGTCAGATACGCTACACAGACAAGCAGCGGCACCACGATCACGACGATACGCACCAGGGCCCACAGCACGGGCCAGGCCTCACCAAAGAGACGCGTACCGGCAGCGGTCACCTCGTCCATCACGCCCTCTGCAGTTCGATCGGGCCGAACATCGCGCCCAGCGTACTGGTGGCGGCAAAGCCTGCCGGCACCCGCACCACGTCATCGGGCAACCGCTCGTCGACTGCGCAGGACAGCAGCGCACTGGCCGCCCCCTGGCGCACACGCAGTTTATCGCCTGGCGACACACCAAAACGCGCCAGCGTGCGCGCATTTGCGGTTACCACCGGCTGCCGCGCAGCCCGCGTCTTCTGCAACGACTGGGCGCGCCGCACGATTGCATCGACCGCGTAGATCCCCACCTCTGCAACGCGCTCCGCACCCTGCGCGGGCGGCATCAGGCGCGGGGCGAGATCGATGCGGTTAGACAGGCGCGTCGGGTCGACCCTGGCGAGGGCCGCCGCACGCACGGCCTCTGGATCGTCGAAATCGAATCCCGGCAGCGCAAGCTCGCTGCCGAGCGCGCGCAGGACTTTCCAGCCCGGCCGCGCCTCGCCCAGCGGCCGCACGGCGCCGTGAAAACTCTGCACGCGGCCCTCACAGTTGATGAAGGTACCCGACGTTTCGGTAAACGGCGTAATCGGCAAGATCGCATCGGCATACTCGAGCGCACCGTTGCGGAACAGCGAAAATGCGATTACCGTCTGTGCCTGCGCCAACGCGGCGAGTGCCGCGGCCGGATTGCCGGTATCAAACTCCGGCTCCAGATTGAAGAGCAGATACAGTTTGCGCGGTTGCTCCAGCATCGCGCGCGCGTTCAGCCCGCCCGACCGCGGTACCGCATCCACCAGGTAGCCACCGACACTGTTAGCGGCTTCGCCCAGTACCCCCAAAGTAGCGCCGGCAGCATCGGCGATCCATTGCGCCCAGGCATGCAGCGCCGCAGCCTGCGGATGCTGCACGGCGGCATTCCCCAACAAGATCGCCGATGGCGCGCCGCCTAGGAATTCACGTGCGAGCTTCCGCGCCGCGTCGCTAGGGGCCACTTCCGGCGCTGGCGCCGCGATGCCCTTGAGCTCGGCAACCGCCGCTGCCACCTCGGCCAAGGCTTGCACCCAGGAAGAAGGACGAACGATCGCCTTAGCAGCCAGGGGCATTAGCAAGTCATCGTCCACCGCATGCAGCACCCCGACGCGGCAGCCGCGCTTGACGGCGGCGCGCACGCGCGCCGCCAGCAGCGGATGGTCGTTGCGCAGAAACGAACCGATCAACAGCAGGCGGTCCAATTCGCCGATCGCGCGCACCGGCATTCCCAGGTACGGCGCCCCCGCGCGTCTGCCGTCGGCAGAGAAATCGCTCTGCCGCAAGCGGAAGTCCACGTTGTCGCTGCCTAACCCACGCACGAGGCGCGCCAGCAGGAACAATTCCTCCAGCGTGCTACCCCCGCCGGCGAGCGCGCCGATCTGCTGCGGCCCGTGCGCCGCGACGACCCCACGCAACGCCTGCGCGCAAAAGTCCAGCGCCTCGCGCCATTCGACTTCCTGCCATTGGCCAGCGCGCTTCAGCATCGGCCGCTGCAGGCGGTCGGCCGCATACAGTCCTTCGTATGAAAAGCGGTCGCGGTCCGACAGCCAGCACTCGTTGACGTCCTCGTTTTCCAGCGGCAGCACGCGCAGTACCCGCTGGTTCTTCACCTGCACGACGAGGTTGGAGCCGAGCGCATCGTGCGGGCTGACACTGCGCCGGCGCGCCAGTTCCCACGGACGCGCCGTGAAACGGAACGGCTTGCTGGTCAGCGCCCCGACCGGGCACAGGTCGATCATGTTGCCGGAGAGCTCGGAGTCCACCGTGCGGTCGACGAAGGCGAGGATTTCCGAATGCTCGCCACGGCCCGCCATGCCCAGTTCCATGATGCCGGCGATCTCCTGCCCGAAGCGGACGCAGCGCGTGCAATGGATGCAGCGGCTCATCTCCTCGGCCGCGATCAGCGGGCCGAGATATTTGCGCAGCACCACCCGCTTCGGCTCTGTGTAGCGGGAAGCGGAAGCCCCGTAGCCGACGGCCAGATCCTGCAGCTGGCATTCCCCGCCCTGATCGCAGATCGGGCAATCCAACGGGTGGTTGATCAACAAAAATTCCATTACGGCCCGTTGCGCCTGCTTGGCCTTGGCATTCGCGGTATGCACGACCATGCCGGCGGTCGCGGGTGTGGCGCAGGCCGGCAGCGGCTTCGGTGCTTTCTCGACGTCGACTAGGCACATGCGGCAGTTAGCCGCGATCGACAGCTTTTTGTGATAGCAGAAGTGCGGCACGTAGATGCCGAGCTTGCGCGCGGCATCCATCAGCGTGCTGCCCTCGGGCACCTGGACCTTGCGGCCGTCGATTTCGACTTCGATCATGGATTGCGCCCGCTCTACACGTAGGCCGGCACCACGCAGCGCTTATGCTCGATGTGATGCTCAAACTCGCTGCGAAAATGCTTAATGAACGCACGCACCGGCATCGCCGCTGCATCCCCTAGCGCACAGATCGTGCGACCCTGGATGTTGTCCGCCAGCGAATTCAGCAGATCGAGATCCTCCGGCCGCCCCTGCCCGTGTTCGATCCGGTGCACAATGCGGTACAGCCAGCCGGTGCCTTCGCGGCAGGGCGTGCACTGCCCACAGCTTTCCTCGTAATAAAAGTAGGACAGACGCTCTAGGCACTTGACCATGCAGCGCGTCTCATCCATCACGATCACCGCCCCGGAGCCGAGTGCCGAGCCAACCTTGGCAATCGCGTCGTAATCCATGTCCGTCTGCATCATTACGTCGCCCGGCACCACCGGCATCGACGAGCCGCCTGGGATTACTGCTTTGATCTTGCGGCCGCCGCGCATGCCGCCAGCCAGCTCCAGCAACTTGGCAAACGGTGTCCCAAGCGGCACCTCATAGTTGCCGGGCCATTGCACATCACCGGAGACGGAGAAAATTTTCGTTCCGCCATTGTTCGGCCGGCCACGCGCGAGAAACGCCTCAGCACCCTCACGAATGATGAACGGTACCGCAGCGAACGTCTCCGTGTTATTGATTGTGGTCGGCTTGCCGTATAGACCGTAGCTGGCCGGAAACGGCGGCTTGAAGCGAGGCTGGCCTTTCTTACCTTCTAGCGACTCCAGCAGCGCGGTTTCTTCACCGCAGATGTATGCACCCCAGCCGTGTGCAGCGTAGAGATCGAACGAGAAGTCCGATCCCATGACACGCTTGCCCAGGTAACCAGCGTCGTAGGCCTCTTGCAACGCCTCTTCGAAGCGCAGGTAGACTTCCCAGATTTCACCGTGGATGTAGTTGTAACCCACCGAAGCGCCGATCGCGTAGCCGGCAATCGCCATGCCCTCGATCACGCTGTGCGGGTTATAGCGCAGAATGTCACGGTCCTTAAAAGTGCCGGGTTCGCCCTCGTCCGAATTGCAGACGACGTATTTTTGCCCCGGAAATTGCCGCGGCATGAAGCTCCATTTCAGGCCCGTTGGAAAACCTGCCCCCCCACGGCCACGCAGCGCTGATTTCTTGACCTCCGCGATAATCGCTTCAGGCGGAATCTTCTCAGTCAAAATTTTGCGCAGAGCCGCGTAACCGCCGCGCCGCTGGTAGTCCTTTAGGCGCCAATTGTTGCCATCCAGCTCGGCCAAGATAATCGGCTGGATGTGCCGCCCATGCAGGCAAGTCGACCGCATCATGTCTGTGCCTTCGCTTTTAGTTCCGCTAGCAGCGCATCGAGCCGCTCCTCGCTCATGAAACTTTCCATGCGCGTGTTGTTCACCAGCAGCACAGGTGCGTCTGCGCAGGCACCCATGCATTCGCCCTCTTTCAGGGTGAAACAACTGTCTGGTGTGGTCTCGCCAAAATCGATGCCCAGTCGCGCTTTCAGGTGGGCGGCAGCGCGGTTTGCACCCGCAAGCGCGCACGGCAGGTTGGTGCAGATCACCAGCTTGAAGCGGCCGACCGGTTGCGTGTCAAACATGTTGTAAAAGGTGGCCACCTCGTAAACGGCGATCGGCGGCATCTCCAGATAGGCCGCCACCTCCTCGATCGCCTCTTTGCTGACCCAACCGAGCTCGCCCTGCGCAATGGCCAGCGCTGCGATTACGGCTGACTGTTTATGCCCCGGCGGATATTTCGCGATCTCGCGATCAATCGCGCGATACGCTTCCGGCGACAGCAGCGGTTTTGACTGCGGCACGGCGCTCATCGGTCGATCTCCCCAAACACGATGTCCTGCGTGCCGATGATTGTTACCGCATCAGCAATCATGTGGCCCCGCGCCATTTCATCCAATGCCTGCAGATGAGCGAAGCCTGGCGCACGAATTTTCAGCCGATAGGGCTTGTTCGCACCGTCGGAGATCAGATAAATGCCAAATTCTCCTTTCGGGTGTTCAACGGCGGCGTACGCTTCGCCCGGTGGGACGTGCATACCCTCGGTGAACAGCTTAAAGTGATGGATCAGCGCCTCCATGCTCGATTTCATCTCCACCCGCGGCGGGGGCGCTACTTTGCGGTTCTCTGTCATCACCGGCCCCGGATTGGCACGCAACCAGTCCACACACTGACGGATGATGCGATTGCTTTGCCGCATCTCCTCGATGCGCACCAGATACCGGTCATAGCAGTCGCCGTTCTTGCCCACCGGGATGTCGAATTGCAGGCGATCGTAGACCTCGTACGGCTGCTTCTTGCGCAGATCCCAGGCGATGCCAGAGCCGCGCAGCATCGGGCCGGTAAAGCCGAGCGCCAGCGCGCGTTCCGGCGGCACCACCCCAATCCCCACCAAGCGCTGCTTCCAGATGCGGTTGTCGGTGAGCAGCGTCTCGTATTCATCGACGTAGGTGGGGAAGCGGCGCGTGAAATCCTCGATGAAGTCCAGCAGCGACCCTTGCCGGTTCTCGTTTAGGCGCGCCGTTTCCTTCGCGCTGCGGCACGGCGACGGTGCATACTGCGGCATGCGGTCCGGCAAATCGCGGTAGACGCCGCCGGGGCGGTAATACGCCGCATGCATGCGGGCACCGGAGACCGCCTCGTACATGTCGAACAGGTCTTCGCGCTCGCGAAACGTATAAAGAAACACCGCCATCGCGCCAACGTCCAACGCATGCGCGCCGAGCCACAGCAGGTGATTGAGTAGGCGCGTGATCTCGTCGAACATCACGCGGATGTACTGGGCGCGGATTGGCACCTCGATGCCGGCGAGCTTCTCGATCGCCATCACGTAGGCGTGCTCGTTCGCCATCATCGAGACGTAATCGAGCCGGTCCATGTACGGCACCGACTGGATGTAGGTGCGCGTCTCCGCCAGCTTCTCGGTGGCCCGATGCAGCAGCCCAATGTGCGGATCGGCGCGCTGGATCACCTCCCCGTCCAGCTCCAGGACCAACCGCAGCACGCCG
>JANWXE010000072.1 GCA_025055385.1 Burkholderiaceae bacterium
CCCTTGTGCGGCGTCGCAGTCAGCAGTAGCAGATGATCGGCGGTGTCGCGCAACAGCTCACCGAGCTTGTAGCGCAGGCTTTTGTGCGACTCGTCGGCGGCCGACATGCGATGCGCTTCGTCGACGATGACCAGATCCCACCGCACCTGCCGCAGCCCCGGCAGGATGTCGGCGCGTTTGGCAAGATCGAGCGACGTGATGACACGGCGGTTCTCGAGCCACTGGTTGACGCCAAACTGCTCGCGGATGTCGCCGCCCTTCAGCACCAGGAACGTCGCATCGAACTTCTCCTTCAGCTCCCGCTGCCATTGAAAGGCAAGATTGGCCGGGCAGACGATCAGGATCCTTTCCGCCAGTCCGCGCAGCTCCAGCTCGCGGATCAACAAGCCGGCCATGATCGTCTTGCCGGCACCGGCATCGTCGGCGAGCAAAAAACGCACGCGCGGCGACTTCAGTAGGTAGTCGTACACCGCCTCCAGTTGGTGCGGCAGAGGATCGACGCGCGAGATCGACAGGCCGAAGTACGGGTCGAACTCGTAGGCGATGCCCAGCGCATACGCCTGCAGCCCGAGGCGCAGCAGGCGGGCATCCCCGGCAAAGGAACGCTGGGTGTCAATGGCCGTGAGCTGCGCCAGATCAGAGGCCGTCAGCGTCACGCGCCGGAAGCGCTCCGAGTGGATGCCGACCAGTCCCAGCACCCAGCTCGACGGACCGTTCGCCTGCACGGTCTCGACCCGCATCGGCTCGTTGAACAGCGGTCCATTTAGAACCTGACCGGGCTCCGGTTGTGTCGGCGAGGACATTTTTCTATTTCTGTCGTCTTAACAGGCCGCTTGAGGCAGACGCACGCAGCGGCCGGGATGCTACGTCAGGGCCTCGAGCGCAGGCTACGCGGCTGTGCGGGGTCGCCTGCGCGTTGGCCGCACGCTACGCGACGCTTCAGCCACGACCGCGCCTTTAGTACCACCACGGCGCGCGGCGCCGCCAGCGCCGCAGCAGCCACCAAGCGCCCAGCATGCCGCCCAGGTGCGCGAAGTGCGCGATGCCGGAGCGGGTGTTCAGCACCCCGCTGGTCAGCTCGATGCCGGCGAACAGGATCACCATCAGCCAGGCCGGCATCGGCACCGGCGGGAACAGCAGCATCACGATGCGGTTCGGATACAGCATGCCGAAGGCAAGCAGCACGCCGAAGACGCCGCCGGAGGCGCCCACCGTCGGATACGGCCGCTCGCCCACCGCGCCGGAGACCACCGCCAACTGCACCAGCGCCGCGCACAGCACGGCGGCGAAGTACAGCCGCAGGTAGCGTCGGCTGCCAAGGGCGCGCTCGACCTCGGTGCCGAACATGTACAGGCCGAACATGTTGAGCGCCAGGTGCAGCAGGTTGCCGTGCAGGAAGGCGGAGGTGACCAGCTGCCAGGGGCGAAAGCCGACGACGGCGCCGAGTTCCGGGTCCAAATAGCTGCCGAGCGGCCACAGCGCGAAGGTAACGAAGGCCGCCTCACCAGCCGGCGCCGCCAGCGCGTAGGCGACCAGGTTGGCGGCGATCAGCAGCGTGTTGACGCGCAACGCTAGCCTTTCAGGCAGACCAGCGGCCGCAGTGCCGCCACCCGCTTGGCCAGCCCGGCGCGCTCGGTCGCCTCCGCCACGGCCTCGATGTCCTTGTAAGCGCCGGGCGCCTCCTCGGCGACGCCGCGCAGCGAGCGCGAGCGCACGAGGATGCCGCGCCGCTTCAGTTCGTCGATCACCTCGCGCCCCTGCCAGCGGCGCAGCGCCTGGTTGCGACTCATGCTGCGGCCAGCGCCGTGGCTGGCGGAGGAAAACGCACGCGTCTCGCTGCTGGCGAGCCCGGCCAGGATGTAGGAGCCGGTGCCCATGCTGCCGCCGATGATCACCGGTTGCCCGACCTCGCGGTAATCGGGCGGCAGGCTCGGGTGCCCCGGACCGAAGGCGCGGGTCGCGCCCTTGCGGTGCACGTACAGCAGCTTCTCGCGGCCATTGACCACATGCCGCTCGGCCTTGCAGGTGTTGTGCGAGACGTCGAACAAGGTCTGCAGGCTCGCCTGCGGGAAGTGCTGCGCGAAGACCTGTCGCGTCAGGTGCGCAAGGATCTGCCGGTTGGCAAGCGCAACGTTGATCGCTGCGTTCATTGCGCCCAGGTACTCCTGCCCCTCCGGCGAAGCGATCGGGGCGCAGGCGAGTTCGCGATCCGGCAGCTCGATGCCCAGGCGCGCCGCCCCCTTGGCCAACTTGACCAGAAACTCGGTGCCGATCTGGTGCCCTAGCCCGCGCGAGCCGCAATGAATCGACACCACGATCTGGCCCACACGCAGTCCGAAGGCAGCCGCCGCCCGTTCATCGTCGATGCGCTCCACCCGCTGCACTTCCAGATAGTGGTTGCCGGAGCCGAGTGTGCCCATCTCGCCGCGCTGCCGCTTTTTTGCCATTGCAGATACGTTTTCCGGCCGCGCACCGGCCACGCAGCCCTGCTCCTCGATGTACGGCAGGTCCTCCGGGATGCCATAGCCGCGCTCGACCGCCCAGCGCGCGCCGCCGCGCATCACATCTTCTAATTCCTTGTCACTCAAACGCAGCGCGCCTTCGACGCCGACCCCGGCCGGGATCTCACGCAGCAGCGCGTCGGCCAGCGCCTCGGCGCGCGGCGCGAGCTCCGCCTCGGTGAGGTCGGTGCGCAAGGCGCGGATGCCGCAGGAGATGTCGAAGCCGACGCCGCCGGCAGAGACCACGCCGCCTGCCTCCGGATCGAACGCGGCCACGCCGCCGATCGGGAACCCATAGCCCCAATGCGCATCGGGCATCGCCAGCGCCGCCCCCACCAGCCCCGGGAGTTTCGCGACGTTGGTGATCTGCTCCAGCACCTTGTCGTCCATCGCTTCCAGCAGCCCGCGGGTGGCGTACAGCCGCACCTCGTGGCGCCGCTCGCCCGCGGCGCGCGGCACGGTCCATGTCCAGTCGTCGATCGGCTGCAGTTTCGCCAGATCCATCGTTTCCTCACAGATCGACCACGCAGCGCGCCTCCCAGCCGGTGGGCCGCTCGATGACCGACAGCGCGGTCAACGTCGCCCCCTTGACCTGCGTGCCGCGCTCGAGCCCCGCATGCCAGGGCTCGCCATAGGCCGCGCCGCGCCAGCGGCTGCCCTGGCGCGTCAGCTCGAAGCGCGCCAGCGCCAG
>JANWXE010000088.1 GCA_025055385.1 Burkholderiaceae bacterium
CAGCACGTCGCGTGCGCGCTCGACCGCGTAGCCGGGGCGCCAGACCATCGGATCGATGCGCATCGGTACCGCGCCGGCTGCTGCGCGCCCCGCCCGCACGTAACCGGTGGCGCGCACGCCGCGCTCCAGCAGCCACGCCTCTAGATCGAAGCCGCCGGGGTTGGCGGCTCCATGCGGACGCCGCAGCCGCACGGTCAACTCCCAGCGCTCACCTGCACGCACGGAAGCGTCGGCGCCATACCACGCGAGCAAGACACGTGCTGGCACACGAATGGGCGGCGCGAGCACCGCCTCGACGTCGAATTCGAAGCGCACGCCGCGCTCAAGTTGCGCCGGCAGGCTCGACACGACGCCGCGGATGCGCACATCGCGGCCCTCGTCAGCGGGCGCAAGTTCGTCGGCAAGGCGCAGGTGCGCGCGCAGCGCCGCATAGCTGGCGCCGAGCGCGATCGCCACCAGCACGAGCGCGACCCGGCGCCAGGCGCTGTCGCGCTCAGCCAGCACGCGCAGCAGAGCCGCCGCCGACAATGCCGCCAGTGTGGCCGCCACGCCAACCGCGGGCAGTTCGGCCTGCTGCTGCAACAGCCACGCGCCGGCAACGAAGGCGGCCAGCGCCGCGATCATTCAGGCTGCAGCCTGGGCGACCGCCGCAAGGCGCGGCAGCGCGGCAATGACATTTGCGCGGTTCAGCGCAGCAAGTGTGTGCAGCGACATCCCGCGTAAGGCTGCGATCTCAGCGGCGATTCGCGGCAGCTGCGCCGGCTCGTTGCGCAAGGCCACGCCGTCGCGCCGCAGCCATTGCGGCGGAATGTCTGGCGCGTCAGTCTCTAGCACGATTGCGTGCGCCGGCAGGTCCGCGGCCAGGCGGCGGATGCGCAACGAGCCGGCGTAGGTCGCCGCCCCCCCGAAGCCGAGCCGGAAGCCGCGCGCGATGAACTGATCGGCCTGCTGCGCGCTGCCGTTGAATGCGTGCGCGATGCCGCCCGGCACTTCAAGGCGGCGCAGTTCCTTAAGCAGGTCATCGGCGCTGCGGCGCACATGCAAGATCACCGGCAACGACAAATCGCGCGCGATGCGTAACTGCTCGCGGTAGAACCATTGCTGACGCGCTCGATCGGCGTCAGCCACGAAATAATCAAGACCGATTTCGCCGATGGCAACGAAGTGTGGATCCGACAGCGCGGCGCGCACCGCATCGCGCAAACGGTCGATGTCTTCTTCCCCGGCATCGGCTATCCACAACGGATGGATACCGAGGGCATACGCCAGTCCGTAGCGCTGCGCCACGGCGGCAGTCGCGGCGAAATGCGCTGTATGCACCGAGGGCAGCACCATCGCTGTGACGCCTGCCGCCCGCGCACGCGCGACGACCACATCGCGGTCGGCGTCAAACTCGGCGGCATCCAGATGACAGTGCGTGTCGATCCACATGGAAGCAGAGCCTGCACTAACCGGTTAGCATTGGCGGCGCAAGCCCGCGAGCCAATGCCCGCCTGAGATCCTATCGCGTTGCCGTGCCGCGCCGATATTTCAAGCGCATCCTGCCCAGTGTTGATAAAGTCCGACAAGTCAGGGCCTTGGCCATCTTCGGCGACGCCCTGTTTCACCCGGCGCTCTGGCACTTGAATCGCCGCTCCGCGGCCTTGGCGGTCGCTGCCGGACTTTTCTGCGGACTTATTCCCGGTCCGCTGCAAATGCTAAGCGCCGGCATCCTCGCCGTGTGGTTCCGCTTCAACCTGCCGCTTGCACTGGCCACGACGCTTTACACCAATCCGTTTACGATCGTGCCGCTTTACCTGGTGGCCTACCAATATGGGGCGCTGGTGCTCGGCGCGGCCGGTGCACACGAGCCAGCGGCGCCGCCGGCCTGGTCCTGGACGCAGCTTGGCGCCACGCTTGAGGCCTACGGCCAGTGGATGCTCAGCCTGGGCGCACCGCTTGCGCTCGGCGTCTTTCTTCTGGCAAGCACGCTAGCGCTGATCGGCTATATCGTGATGCGGGTGCTTTGGAGCGCCTACTTGCGTATTGCTTGGCAGGCACGTCGGCGGCGCCGCGCTGCTCGCTCACATCGCTGAAACTGTCGGCACCAGTTTGCCATCAACAAGGCGCAGCATGCGGTCGCAGCGCGAGGCCAGTTCCGGGTCATGCGTGACGACCACCACCGCCGTGCCGCGGCCGCGGGCGAGCTGCAGAAAAACCTCGAAAACCTTGCGCGCGGTGTCACGATCCAGGTTGCCGGTGGGCTCATCGGCCAATACACAATCGGGATAAGTCACGATGGCGCGCGCAATAGCAGCCCGCTGCCGCTCGCCGCCGGATAACTCTGCGGGATGATGGGCAAGACGATCGCCTAGCCCCACCGCGGCAAGCGCCTGCGCGGCGGCGGCGCGCGCCGCGGCCAGCGGCAGCCGCCGGATCGCCAGCGGCATCGCCACGTTGTCCAGTGCGCTGAACTCCGGCAGCAGGTGATGGAACTGATAGACGAAACCGAGCCGCTCGTTGCGCAAGCGCCCGCGCTCCAAATCTGACAGACGGGCGAGGTCCTGCCCGCCGATGGTCACAGTGCCGGCGTCAAGCGCATCAAGTCCGCCTAAGCAGTGCAGCAGCGTGCTCTTGCCGGAGCCGCTGGCGCCGACGATCGCCACTACCTCGCCACGCGCGACCGTAAGATCGACACCGCGCAATACATCCACGGACAGATCACCTTCTCGATACGATTTAAACAGGCCGTGCGCGACCAAGATGCGCTCAGTCATAGCGCAAGGCCTCGGCTGGCCGCAACCGCGCAGCGCGCCAGCTCGGGTAAAGGGTGGCGACCAGCGCGAGCGTCAATGAAATCAGCGCAATCGGCACCACGTCGCTAGCGCGCGGATCCGACGGTAACGTAGAGATGAAGTAAATCTCCTTCGGCAGAAACTGCACGCCAAAGGCGGCCTCCACAGCCGGCACGATCACGTCCAGGTTCAGCGCCACCGCAAGCCCCCCGGCCACGCCGAGCGCGGTGCCAATGACGCCGATCAGCGCCCCCTGCAGCACGAACACCGCCATCACCGAGCGCGGGCTGGCGCCCAGGGTGCGCAGAATCGCGATGTCGGACTGCTTTTCCGTCACCGTCATCACCAGTGTCGATACCAGGTTAAACGCCGCTACCGCCACGATCAGCGTGAGGATGATGAACATCATGCGCTTTTCGGTCTGCACCGCGGCAAACCAAGTGCGGTTCTGGCGCGACCAGTCTCGCACGATGAGGCCCGGCTCCAGCAGCCCGGCGAGCTGACCGGCCACGCGTGGCGCCTCGTGCATGTCCTGTAGGCGCAGCCGCAGACCGGCCGGACCCTCCAAGCGGAACAGGCGTTCGGCATCCGCCAAATGGATCATCGCCAGCGTGCTGTCGAACTCGTAATGGCCGGATTCGAACGCCGCTACGACGCGGAACTGCCGCAGCCGCGGCACCACGCCGGCCGGTGTGACGTTGCCCTGCGGTGCGATCACCGTCACGCGGTCGCCGACGGCGAGCCCCAGCGCGCGCATCAGCTCTAGCCCCAGGACGATGCCGAACTCGCCGGCGCGCAGGTCAGCCAGCGCTCCGCCGTATAGGCGTGCGGCCACGTCCGACACGCTCGGCTCCCATTGCGGGTCAATGCCACGCACGAGCGCGCCGCGCAGCGTCTCGCCTACGGCCAGCATCGCCTGCGCCTGCGCAAATGGCGCCGCAGCCACCACGTGTGGATGCCGGCGTGCCTGCTGCGCCACCCGCTCCCAGTCGGTCAGCGCCCCCTGCGCGGAGAACACCTCCACATGCGCAAGCACCGACAGCATGCGGTCGCGCACCTCTTTTTGGAAACCGTTCATCACCGACAGCACGATGATCAGCGCGGCCACCCCGAGCGCAATGCCGCCCATCGAGATAGCGGAAATAAAGGAGATAAACGCGTTGCGGCGGCGCGCGCGGCGCCCAGCCCGCGTGTAACGCAACGCGATGCGGATTTCGAAGGGCAGGTTCAATGACGCAGCGTCGGATTAAACGCGCGCGATTCTAGAACCTCTTCAGCCATCGCCCCGCGCAAGCAGCGCTGCCTATCTTTGGACGTCGCACCGCTGCAGCGCGACCACACTGCGCAGCCCGCCGACTGTAACTGTCGTTCGTAAAATCGAAGGCATGCCGTTGTACGTGCTTGTCGCCGGCGCGTTGCTGCCCGAAGAAGCCGCTGCAAAAATGGCGGCCACGTGCAACACCACTGCGCTGGCCACACGGCTGCAGTACGGGCGCGTGACCGCCCTCACAGTACCAGACGCCGGCGATGACGCGCACTGGAACTGGCTATGGGTGCGCTTTGGCGGGCGCGGCATGCCGGTGACCGCGCCGTATGCCTTGCGCGCGCTGCAGGCGAGCCGCTGGATGCCAGGCAGCAGCATCTGGTGGGCCGAACCAGTGCATTTTGCCCTCGCCCGCGATCACGTGCTGGTGCATACCCTTGGCGCCGCGCCGCTGACGGTTGCGGAGTGCCTAGGCCTCGCCGCCGAGGCGACGGCCGCTGCCTGCGAGCACGGCGCGCAGCTCATTGTCGCCCAGGCAAAACATTGGTTCATCAGCTTCAACCCGCCTTGGTCGCTGCGTGCGCGCCTGCCTCGTCCCATCTCGACGCACGATGCGCAGGACGCCTTGCCGGATGGCCCCGATGCAATGCGCTGGCGCCGTCTGCTCACCGACATCCAGATGCGCTGGCATCGTCTGCCGCTAAACGAGGCGCGCGAAGCCGACGGTCGACCCACCGTCAACGGCCTCTGGCTCTACGGCGGCGGCCTCTGGCAGCCGCTTGCGGCGCGTCCATTTGCCGCCGTCGCCGCTGACGATTTGACCGTGCGTGGCTGGGCGCTGGCAAGCGGCCTCGATTGCGATGCCGTCACCTCCGCCAATGCCCTGCCAGCCGGCGCCGCCGACGCCGAGACACTGCTGTACCGCGACGACCTGGCGGCAGCGTTTCACGCGCAGGACTGGGCAGCGTGGGCGAGCGCCTTCGCGACACTTGCGGCCGCGCTCGATGCGCTGCTTGCGCAGGCGTTCGCGTGCGGGCATCGAGAGGTGACACTGCTGCTTGCCGGCCGTAAGCATCTGCGAGCGGTTGCGGTACGCCCCGGTGACCGCCTGCGCCTGTGGCGTCGCAACTCGATGGCGTGTCTCTTGGCCGAGGGCCCGAGATGAAGCCGCGTTTCGTCGCGCGCGCGTATGACCCGGCGGCCGCACAACGGCTAGCCGCCAGCGGATTGCCGGTGCCACTGGCCCGCGTATTGGCCGCCCGCGGCATCGTCTCCCCGCGTGAACTCGAATTGTCTGCACGCGCACTGCTCACACCAGATGCGCTCGCCGATGTCGACAAAGCAGCACGTCTGCTTGCTGATGCAATCGAGGCGGGGCAGCGGCTGCTGATCGTGGCCGACTATGACTGCGACGGCGCTACTGCCTGCGCAGTCGCAGTACGCGGGCTGCGTGCCTTCGGAGCTGACGTCGATTACCTGGTGCCAAACCGTTTCAAATACGGCTACGGCCTGACGCCGGAGATCGTCGATCTGGCGGCGGCGCGCCGGCCGCGGCCCGACCTGCTGATTACCGTCGACAACGGCATCGCCAGTGTGGAAGGGGTGGCACACGCCAACGCGCTCGGCCTGCGCGTGCTGATTACTGACCATCACCTGCCGGCGGCCCGCCTGCCGGCCGCGGCGGCCATCGTCAATCCGAACCAGCCGGGCTGCGGCTTTCCGAGCAAGCACCTCGCCGGCGTCGGCGTGATGTTCTACGTGCTGGCCGCCGTCCGCGCCGAGCTGCGCCGGCGTGGCCGCTTCGACGCAGCGAGCCAGCCGCGGCTCGACGAGCTGCTGCCGCTGGTGGCGTTAGGCACCGTGGCCGATGTCGTTCGCCTTGACTATAACAACCGCATCTTGGTGGCGGAGGGACTGCGGCGCATCCGCGCCGGCCGTATGCCCGCCGGCATGGCGGCACTTTTTCAGGTGGCCGGCTGCCCTGCGCGCTCAGCGCAAGTTGCTGATCTGGGCTTCGCGCTCGCCCCGCGTATCAACGCAGCTGGGCGTCTGGCGGACATGTCGATCGGCATCGAGTGTCTGTTGACGGACGACAATGAGCGCGCCCTGGCGTTGGCGGTGCAGCTTGACGCGTTGAACCGTCAACGGCGCGACATTGAGACGCAGATGCAGCTTGACGCGGACAGCGAGCTGCAAGATGCAGCACTCGCGGGCCGCCGGTCGATCGTCCTGTTTAACGAGGCCTGGCATCAAGGTGTTATCGGCCTGGTGGCCGCGCGCATTAAGGAGCGCTATCACCGGCCGACCATTGCGTTCGCGCGCATCGACGAAGGTACGCTGCGTGGCTCCGGCCGCTCTATCGAGGGCGTGCATTTGCGCGACGCGCTCGATTTGGTAACGAAGATCGCACCGTTCATGATCGAAAAGTTCGGTGGCCATGCGCTCGCCGCTGGGCTGACGCTAAAAGCGGCGCATTTCGGCTCGTTCTGCCGCGCCTTCGAGGCGGCGCTGCACGCTAGCGCCGATGCTGCCTTGTTCGAGCGCACAGTACGGACCGACGGGCCGCTTTCGCCGCAGGACTTCACGCTCGGGCTGGTGGAATCGCTTGAGAGCCAAATCTGGGGTCAGGGTTTCGATGCGCCGCTGTTTGACAACGAGTTTGTGATCGTCGAACAGCGGCTGGTTAAAGAAGAGCATTTGCGGCTCACCGTAGAACTGGCCGGCCGTCGCCTGCCAGCGATCTGGTTTCGGCGCGCCGAGCCCCTGCCGTCGCGCGCGCGGCTTGCGTATCGCCTTGCGGCCGACGAATATCAGGGCCTGCGCAGGGTCCAGCTGCTCATCGAACACGCTGCCTAGACGCGCCCTTCCTATAATCCGCGCCCGATCGACACACTGGATTACGCATGGAAGCCGAACGCATCAACCAGCTCGCCGCCACCATTGCCGACCTGAACAACCGGGTGGCCGACCTGCGGAGGTATCTTTGACGTCGCTGCCAAAGCCGCGCGTCTGGCTGAGGTGAACCGTGCGCTGCAGGACCCCAAGGTCTGGGATGATCCGAAGCGCGTGCAGGAGCTGGGTAAGGAAAAAAAAATTCTCGAAGAGACGGTCGGCCGCAACGAACGTCTGGCTTCGGCGCTTGCTGATGCGCGCGAGCTGTTCGACATCGCGCGCGCCGACAACGATGTCGCCACGCTAGAAGCGCTGGAGGCGGACGTTCGCCAGCTCCGCGAGGAAATCGCCAAGCTGGAGTTCCAGCGAATGTTCAGCCATCCGCTGGATCCGAACAACTGCTTCATCGAGATCCAGGCCGGCGCTGGCGGCACCGAGGCCCAGGACTGGGCAGCGATGCTGGAGCGCATGTACCTGCGATTTTGCGAGCGGCGCGGGTTTAAAACGGAGCTGCTCGAAGAAACTGACGGCGAGGTGGCCGGTATCAAGGGCGCGACGATTAAAGTGACTGGCCCGTACGCGTACGGCACCCTGCGTACCGAAACCGGGGTGCACCGGCTGGTGCGCAAGTCGCCGTTCGACGCCAACGCGCGGCGCCACACCTCTTTCGCAAGCGTCTTCGTCTACCCGGAGGTGGACGAGTCGATCGAGGTGGAGATCAACCCGGCCGACCTGCGCATCGACGTTTTTCGCGCTTCTGGCGCCGGCGGACAACATGTCAATAAAACCGAAAGCGCAGTACGCATCACGCACCTTCCCACCGGCATTGTTGTTTCCAGCCAGAACGACCGCAGCCAGCACCGCAACCGGGCTGAAGCGATGGCGATGCTAAAAGCCAAGCTGTACGAGCTGGAGCTGCGCAGGCGAAAGGCGGAGCAGGCGAAACTGGAGGACGCCAAGACCGACATCGGCTGGGGTCACCAGATCCGCAGCTATGTGCTCGATCAGTCGCGCATCAAGGACCTGCGTACGAACGTCGAAATTGGCAATACGCAGGCCGTGCTCGATGGCGATCTGGATGCGTTTATCGAAGCAAGCCTCAAACAGGGTCTTTGATCATGGAGCTGTACATCGTCACCGGTGCCTCGCGCGGCCTGGGGCGCGCGCTGGCGCAGCAGTTGCTGCAGCCGCAGCGACTACTGCTGACGATCGCGCGCCGGCCCGACCATACACTGGAGGCAATAGCGGCGATGAAGGGGGCGAAGATCGAGCAGTGGGCGCTTGACCTGGCGCATGGCGTGGGCGCGGCCGCGCGCCTGCACGCCTGGTTGCACGCGCAGCCAGGCGAGCGTTTCGCTCGTGCCACGCTGATCAACAATGCCGGGTTACTCGGCCACGTCGGCCCGCTCGATGCGGCCGACGCAGAGGTGCTCGCCACCACGCTACGTGTTGATTTAGAGGCGCCGTTGCTGCTGACAAGTGCTTTCCTGCGCGCCACGCGCCGCTGGTCGGCCGAGCGGCGCGTCTTGAATGTCTCCTCCGGCGCCGGCCGGCGGCCAATCGCCGGCTGGGCCGCTTATTGCGCCGCTAAGGCTGGACTCGATCATTTCGCTCGTGTGGTCGCGTTAGACGAACAGCGCCTGCCGAATCCGGCGCGTATCGTGTCGCTCGCGCCGGGCATCATCGACACCGACATGCAGGCCGAGCTGCGCGCCGCCGATCCGGCCGGCTTTCCGGACCTCGAGCAGTTCCGCGCGTTCAAGGCGCAGGGTCAGCTCGCGACACCCGAAGCGGCTGCCCAGCGCCTGCTCGCCTACCTTGCGCGTACGGATTTCGGCAGCCAGCCGGTGGCCGACGTGCGCGACCTTTGAACCGGACCCGCCCCATGCGATCCGACCCGCCACCGCCTGCGCAGGACGACCATCCGATCATCGCCGAGCGCCGCGCCAAGCTCGCGCGGCTGCGGGCGCGCGGGCCGGCGTTTCCGAACGACTTCGTGCGCACCGATCATGCCGGCGACTTGCAGGCGCGCTACGCCGCCGCCGACCGCGACGCGCTGGCGCGCGAAAACCGCGAGGTGAGTCTCGCGGGCCGCATGATGCTCAAGCGCGTCATGGGCAAGGCCAGTTTCGTCACGCTGCAGGACGGCTCCGGACGCATCCAGCTGTACGTGACGCCGGAAGACCTCGGCGCCGACCAGTACGAAGAATTCAAGCACTGGGACTTGGGCGACATCGTGGGTGCGCGCGGCGT
>JANWXE010000116.1 GCA_025055385.1 Burkholderiaceae bacterium
GGTGCGCATCCGCTTCGTCGAGCAGCAGCCGGTCAACAGCTGGCAGAAGGCGGCGCCGCACGAATACGGCTTCTACGCGAACGTCAATCCGCAGGTCGATCATCCGCGCTGGAGCCAGGCGACCGAGCGGCGGCTGGGCGAGGACGGTCTTTTCACCCGCCGCCGTCCCACGCTGCCGTTCAACGGCTATGCCGAGCAGGTCGCCTCGCTGTATGCGGGCATGGATCTGAGGAAGTTCTACTGAAATGACCGGACCGCCGCGCGATGCCGCGCCGGCAGCGCGGCGGCTGGCGCGCGTGCCGGCGGCGCTCGATGCGCGTCGCTTCGCTGCCGTGCGGGCGCTGCTGTTCGCGCTCGCCTGCGTGCCGCTGGCGCGCCTTTTTTACCTGGCCGCCACCGATGCCCTAGGCGCCAACCCGGTGGAGTTTGTGATTCGCTCGCTCGGTACGTGGGCGCTGGTGCTGCTGTGCGCCACGCTGACGATCACGCCCCTGCGCTGGCTGACGCACTGGGCCTGGCTGGCGCGCCTGCGCCGCATGCTGGGACTGTTCTGCTTCGCGTACGCGACGCTGCACGTGTTTGCCTATGTGGGGCTTGACCAATGGTTCGACGGCACCGCGCTGGGCGCTGACATCCTAAAGCGCCCGTACATCACGGCGGGTGTCGCCGCGTACCTGCTGCTGCTGCCGTTGGCGGCCACCAGTAGCCACGCGATGGTCCGTCGGCTCGGCGGCCGTAACTGGCAGCGCCTGCACCGCCTCGTGTACGCAGTGGCGCTGCTTGTGCTGCTGCACTACGCCTGGCAGAAGGCGGCGAAGAACGATTTCGCCACCGTCGCCGTTTACGCGACGGTCATCAGCGCGCTGCTCGGCGTGCGGCTGCTGCGCTGGTTGTCGCCGCGGCGGCTGCCGGCGCCGGCGCTCACGGCAACGGGAATTCGTCGCGGAACAGGGCGCTGATCTCCTCGCGCCGCCGCACGCAATACACGCGCCCGCCGTCGACGATGACTTCGGCGGCGCGCGGGCGCGTGTTGTAGTTACTGGCCATGCTCATGCCATAGGCGCCCGCGCCCAGCACCGCCAGCAGATCGCCGTCCTCGAGCGCGAGATCGCGGTCGCGCGCCAGCCAGTCGGCCGATTCGCACACCGGGCCGACCAGGTCGTAGCGCAGCGCCGATCCCTGGCGCGGCCGCACCGCCTCCACCGCCATCCAGGCCTCGTACAGCGCTGGCCGCAGCAGGTCGTTCATCGCCGCATCGACGATGGCGAAATTTTTCGTCGCCCCGGTCTTGCGTCGCACCACCCGCATCAGCAACGCGCCAGCGGCGGCGACCAGCGAACGGCCTGGCTCAAACAGCAGCGTCTTGTCGGCATGGCCGGCCGCGTCGACCCGCGCGGTGAGCGCGCCGATCAGCTGAGCCGGCGGCGGCGGCTGCTCGTCCCGATAACGGATGCCCAGCCCGCCGCCGAAATCGATCTGCTGCAGGCGGATGCCGGCTGCGGTAAGGCGCTCCACCAGCGCGAGCAGGCGGTCGGCGGCATCGAGGAAGGGCGCAACCGAGGTGATCTGCGAGCCGATGTGCGCGGCCACGCCGACCACCTGCAGGTGCGGGCTGGCGGCGGCGCGCTGGTACAGCGGCAGCGCTTCCTCGTAGGCGACACCGAACTTGTTCTCGCGCAAGCCGGTGGCGATGTAGGGGTGCGTCTGCGCATCGACGTCCGGATTCACACGCAGCGACACCGGCGCGCGCCGGCCGGCAGCGGCGGCGACGCGTTCGATCGCATCCAGCTCGGCTGCCGACTCGACGTTGAAGCTCAGAATGCCGGCCGACAGCGCCTGCGCGATCTCGGCGTCGGTCTTGCCCACGCCGGAGAAGACGATGCGGCCGGCGTCGCCGCCGGCGGCGAGCACGCGCGCCAGCTCGCCGCCGGAGACGATGTCGAAACCGGCGCCGCGCCGTGCCAGCAAGTTCAGCACCGCCAAATTGGAGTTTGCCTTCACCGCGTAGCAGATCAGGGCTGCGCGGGCCGCCAGCGGCTGGGCGTAAGCGTCGAAGGCGTCTTCCAAGGCGCGGCGCGAATAGACATAGGTCGGCGTGCCGAAACGCTGTGCGATCTCCGACAGCGGCACGTCCTCGCAGCAAAGCTCGCCCGCGCGATGGACGAACGGAAAGCGCGGTGCCGTCATCGTGCGGGCTCTGAGGCAGCCGGCACGTCAGCCGGCTTGCGTGGCTCGGCAGTCGGTTTAGGCGAGGGCTGCGGGTAGGGCCATGGCGCATTCGGCGGGGCCCCCGGCAAGTGCAGTGGGCCCTTATTGCCACAGGCACCGAGCAGCAGCGCCACGGCGGCGGCTACTAGAATCGACTCCACTTTCATTTAACCAAAATAACATGCGCGCGATGACCGACAGCGAATTCTTGACGCTTGCCGAGGTTGCGCTGCGCGACATCGAGCGCGCGCTGGAGGCCACCGGTATCGATGTCGAGATGGAGCGCAGCGGCAACGTACTGACGATCGAACTGGCCGCCGGCGGCAAGATCGTCATCAACTTGCAAGAGCCGATGCGGCAGATCTGGGTGGCGGCGAAAAGCGGGGCATCGCACTACGCGTACCGCGACGGCGCCTGGCGCGATACGCGCGACGGACGCGAACTGTTCGCTGCCTTGTCGACGATTGTCTCCGCGCAGGCGGGCACACCGGTGGTGTTGCGGTCCCGTTAAGCCATCTCAGAACACTTGGTCCCGCACGGTGTCCGCTTTTTTCTGCTGCTCGGCAGCCAGCCCATCTTCCAACCCGATCGCTGCAACGCCCTGACCAGGTGCAAACTCCGCAAAATAGACCTCCCCGCCGATGGTGACAACGCCATCTGGCATCGGCAGCCAGCGCTCTGCACGGTCTTTCAGCGCGGTGGCCATATAACCGATCCAAATCGGCAGCGCTAGCCCACCGCCCGTTTCGCGTTCACCCAGCGGGCGCGGCTGGTCGAATCCGACCCAGCTGACCCCAACCAAACCGCCCCCGTAACCGGCAAACCACGCATCGTGCGAATCATTGGTGGTGCCGGTCTTGCCGGCGAGGTCGCCGCGTTTAAGCACTGCCGCGCGCGCGGCGGTACCTACGCGCGTGACGTCGCGCAGCAAGCTGTCCATCACATAAGCGGTGCGGGCGTCCAGCACGCGATCCGCTTCGCTGAAGGGTTTACGCGGCGCCACTTCCATCAACGTGCGGCCGCTGGCGTCGGTAACGCGCGTAATCAGGTAGGGCTGCACGCGGTAGCCGCCGCTGGCAAACACGGCATATGCTGCCATGAGCTGCCAAGGGGTAACCGAGCCGGCGCCAAGGGCCATCGTGAGATACGGCGGGTGGCGCTCCGGCTCGAAGCCGAAGCGCGTAATGTAGGCCTGCGCATACTGCGGCCCGATGGCCTGTAGGATGCGGATCGACACCAGGTTCTTGGAGCGGGCCAGCGCCTGCCGCAGCCGCATCGGACCGTCAAAAGTGCCTTCGAAATTGCGCGGTTCCCACAGCTGCCCCCCGGTCAATGCTGGGTCAATTACGATCGGCGCATCGTTAATCAACGTGCTCGGCGTGAAACCTTTTTCCAGTGCCGCCGCATAGATAAACGGTTTGAACGCTGAACCAGGCTGACGCCACGCCTGCGTGACGTGGTTGAACTTGTTGAGATTGAAATCAAAGCCGCCGACGAAGGCGCGCACTGCGCCATCATCGACGTCGGCGGCGACGAAAGCTGCCTCCACTTGCGGAAGCTGCACGATCTCCCAGGTGCCCTTGGCATTGCGGCTGACGCGGACGACTGCGCCGGGCACAATGCGGCGCGCAGGCTGCGCGCGTGCCTCTAGCGCGCGCGCAGCAAAGCGTAGACCTTCGCCGGTGACCTCGACGGTTTCAGTGCCGCTGAGAGCGACGAGCACGCGCTTCGGTGAGGCCTCCAGCACGACGGCTGGCAGCAGGCTAGCGCTGTCGATTGCTTCGGCAATTGCATCCTCAATGACTTGCTCGCGGCGCTGGGGATCGGTGGGCAACTCGATGAATGCTTCCGGCCCGCGATAGCCGGCGCGGCGGTCGTACTCCAATACTTGTTGCCGCAGCGACTGGGCGGCGGCCTGCTGCTCATGGCTAACCAAGGTCGTATGCACCCGCAGGCCGCGCGTGTAGGTTTCCTCGCGGAATACGTCGAACATCAACTGGCGCACGAGTTCAGCGGCATGCTCGGCGTGCAGGCGCGGCCGGCCCCCCTCGACCATCGCCAGCGCATGCTCGCGCGTACGGATCGGCTGCGCTAGCGCCGCCTCGTACGTGGCGCGGTCGATCTTGCCCAGCGCCAGCATGCGCCCGAGCACGTACTGCTGGCGTGCTTTAGCGCGCCGTAGGCTGGAGATCGGGTTGTAGGCCGACGGCGCTGGGGCAATGCCGGCCAGCATGGCTGCCTCCGCGATCGTCAGCTCGGACAGCCGTTTGCCAAAGTAAGTCTGCGCGGCGGCGGCAAAGCCGTAGCTGCGTTGACCTAGAAAGATTTGGTTCAAGTAGATCTCAAAAATGCGCTCCTTGCTGAGATTGGACTCAATCTTCAAGGCCAGCGCGATCTCGTAGAGCTTGCGGACATAGGTGCGCTCCGAGCTCAAGTAAAACGTGCGCGCGATCTGCATCGTGATTGTGCTGCCACCTTGCCGCCGGCGGCCGGTTAGCACATTGGCAAGCGCAGCGCGCGCGATGCCGGCGTAGTCGACGCCGGGGTGCTCATAGAAGCGGTCGTCCTCCGCAGCCAGCACAGCATCCTTGAGGTGCTGTGGCACATCGCGGAACGCGACGAATTCGCGGCGTTCCTCGCCAAACTCGCCGATGAGCACACCGTCGGCCGTAAAGACGCGCAAGGGAATTTTCGGCCGGTAGTCAGTGAGTGCATCGATAGGCGGCAGGTTTGCGTAGACGACCGCGAAGGCGAAGGCCATCATCAGCACGGCCGCTGCTGCTAAGCCGCTGGTGAAGACCACCGCTGTAAGTAGCCAGCGCCGCCACGGCAGTGAGCTGCTGCCACGAAGGCTTACCGCAACACGCGAAGGGGGCAGAGAATCAGACACCGGAAATACGAGCGTGCGACGTGCCGGCCGTGAAGGGACGGCCACCAAGCACGATCAAGAACGAGGAGCAGGCCACAGATGCGAACCGCATTATAGGTATTGGCCCTCGGGGCGCGCGAAGGCTGCGTTCCTGTGCAGATGGCGACGCTTGCCGCAGCGCTCGCGCGGCCTGGATGCGATGCGCTCTGTGCCCATGGGAGGGGTGCCGCACCGGATCGCTGCGCAAGCACCGGCCCGTCGGGCGGGGTAGGGGAGCTGCCTGATGCGGTGCATCGCCCGTTACGGGCTTGGCACAGCTACCTAAAAGCGGTAAGGCTTCGTCCGTTTACGGGGCTTGTGCGGCCTTCTTGCCAGTTGCTAGGATGCTAAAGCTTCCTGCCATGAACCTGCAGTAAGTATTCGAAAGATAACGAAAATGCGACGGTCGAACCGTCCTTTTCGGCGGCTCGACGCCGCCGCAACAACGGCAAGCTCCTGCACGATTGTCTCGATTTTGGCTCGGCTTGCCTCGTAACGGCCTACCGATCAGGAGCCTCCTGTGGCTTTCGAACTGCCGTTTAGCTCCAAGACACCCCCCCTCATCGGTCTGGACATCGGCTCTTCCAGCGTAAAGATCGTGGAGCTGTCGCAAAGCGGCGGAGCGATGCGTCTGGAGCGTTATGCCATTGAGCCGCTGCCGCGCGGCGCGGTTGTCGACGGCAACATCGACAAAATCGACGTGGTGGCCGAAGCCGTCAAGCGTGCGTGGCGGCGCTCTGGCACCCGAATTAAAAACGTGGCGATGGCGTTGCCCGCCTCGGCTGTCATTACCAAGCGTATTGCGCTGCCCGCGAACCTGCGCGAGGAAGAACTTGAAATGCAGGTCGAAAGCGAGGCTAATCAGTACATTCCGTTTGCGCTCGACGAGGTCAGCCTAGACTTCCAGGTGCTTGGCCCGATTCCGAACTCGCCCGACGATGTCGAGGTGCTAATTGCTGCGTCGCGCAAAGAGAAAGTTGAAGACCGCATGGCGGTGGCGCAGGCGGCGGGATTAAAGCCGGTCGTCGTCGACGTGGAGTCCTACGCAATGCGCGCCGCGCTCGAGCGGGTCATCGAGCAGTTGCCCAACGGCGGTGAAGGATTGGTGATCGCGGTCTTTTACATCGGCGCCAATACCACTAGTGTCACGGTGATGCACGACGGAGAGGCGATCTACGAGCGCGAGCAACCGTTTGGCGGCCAGCAGCTTACAGGTGACATCGCGCGTGCGTACGGCATCCCAGTCGAAGAGGCCGAGCAGCGCAAGCGCAGCGGCGATTTACCGGCAAACTATGAAAGTGATGTCCTGCGCCCATTTATCGATACCGCTGTGACTGAGATTACCCGGGCGTTGCAGTTCTTTTTTACCTCGACGCCATACACGCGGGTCGACCAGATCATGCTGGTAGGAGGCTCGGCCGTACTGACTGGGCTGCCCGACGCGGTCATGGAGCGGGCGCAGGTACCGACGTCGGTCGTTTCGCCGTTTAAAGGCATGGAGATTTCGGCAGCCGTGCGCGAGAAGCAGCTGCGTCTGGATGCGCCGGCGCTGTTGACGCCCTGTGGGTTGGCGATGCGGAGGTTCGACGCATGACCCGCATTCGCATCAACCTGCTGCCGCATCGCGAGGCCAAGCGCGAGCGGCAAAAGAAAGCGTTTTACTTTTTTACGTTTCTGAGCTTGTTGGCTGGTCTAGCGCTGGTGGCGCTCGTGTGGTCGGTGTTGCAGGGCTACATTGCCAACCAGCAGGGCCGCAACGCTTTCATCGCGAACGAAAATCGCAAGTTGGACATGCAAATTAAAGAAATTGCAAGCCTGCGGCAGGAGATTGAAGCCTTGCGGGCTCGGCAGCGTGCGGTGGAAGACCTGCAGGCTGACCGCAACCAGCCGGTGTATCTGCTGGACGAACTGGCGAAGCAAACGCCGGAAGGCATCTATTTGCGCGCGGTCAAGCAGGAGGAGCGCAAAGTGAATGTACAAGGCTGGGCAGCCTCCAACGAGCGCGTCTCAGAGTTCCTGCGCAATCTGCAAAACAACTCCAAATATCTAGAACGGCCGGAGCTGATCGAAATCAAGCTGGCCGCGCAAAATCCGCAAGGGATGCAGCGGCGGCTGTTCGACTTCTCGCTCAATTTTTATTTGCGCCCGACTCCGGAGCGTGCGCAGTTGCAAGGGCCGGGGGCAGGTGGTGCAGTGCCTGGTGCGGCGCCGGCGCGGAAATGACCGTCAAGTTGCGGAGGCGGTATGGCAAACGCGCGTGATTTTTGGGCGCAGTTTCGCGGGCTAACGCTGGAGAACGTCGGCTCGTGGCCGATCGCGCCGCGTGTAACTGTATGGGTGGCGGTGATTGTTCTGTGCGCAGTTCTTGGCTGGTTCTTGCTCTGGAGTAAGCAAGTTGAGGAGCTCGACCGCCTCCGAGCGGAAGAGACCGCGTTGAAAGAGCAGTACAAACAGAAGCTGCAACAGGCGATCAATCTGGAGGAGCTGCGCAAGCAAAAAGAGCAGGTTAGCCAGTACGTGCTGACGTTGGAGAAACAGTTGCCGAGCAAGGCCGAGATGGACGCCCTTTTGTCGGACATCAATCAGGCTGGCATCGGCCGTGGGCTGCAGTTTGAGCTGTTTCGTCCTGGTCAGGTGAACATAAAGGACCATTACGCTGAACTGCCAATCGCAGTGCGCGTGTCGGGACGCTATCACGACCTGGGCGCATTTACCGGCGACATCGCGAATTTGCCGCGCATTGTGACGTTGAACAACCTGGCTCTGCAGGCTGCACGGGACGGTCAGCTCACGATGGAGGCTACCGCGAAAACCTTCCGCTATTTAGACGAAGAAGAGCTGGCGGCGCAACGCAAGGCGCGCCAGGCCAAACAGCAGCAAGCGAAGAAGTAGGTGCGTGATGAACGACAGCGTCCGTTGGCTGCTGGTGGCGGCTGCCGCGATCCTCGGCGCGGCCTGCACGTCGGCCAGCGAATCGGAAATTCAGCAATGGATGGCCGAGGTCCGGCAGACCATGAAGCCGCGGGTGGAGCCGGTGCCAGCGCCGAAAGAGTTCACACCGCACGTCTATGAGGCCCGCTCGTTGATTGACCCGTTTGATCCGCAAAAAATCGTAATTGCCGTAGCGCGTCAACAGCAGGCGCGCACGACGGCCAGTGCAATCAAGCCTGACCTTGAGCGCCGCCGCGAGATACTGGAAAGTTTCCCGCTTGACCAGATTCGAATGGTCGGCATGATGCGGCAAAACGGTGTCAACGTTGCCTTGCTTGAAACAAACGGGATGACGCACCTGGTGCGCGTTGGTAACTACGTCGGGCAGAACTTTGGTCTCGTTACGCGCATCACCGAAACCGAGGTGCACCTTAAAGAGATCGTGCAGGACGCCGCTGGTGAGTGGGTCGAACGCCCGGCAAAGCTGGAGCTGCAAGAGGCCGCGGCGCAACGCACCGCACAAGGGCAAGGGAGAAAACAATGACGGACAATCGGACAACGATCGTGGCCGCTAAGCAAGGGGCTGGCGCTTTTTTACTGGCTCTCCTGATGCCGGCAATCGTGTGGGCACAGGGCGCTGTCAACAGCATCGAGCGCATCGATGCCACTCAAACCGGCACCAGCGTCGTGTTAACAATTCAATTAAAGGCGCCGTTTAGCGGTATTCCGGCCAGCTTCTCGGTGGCCAATCCGGCGCGCATTGCGATCGACCTGCCGCAGACTGTCAACAATCTGGGCCGCAATGTAGTGGAAATTAACCAGGGCGACCTGCGCTCGGTCAACGTCGTGCAGGCGCAAGGGCGGTCGCGGTTGGTGCTAAACCTGCGCCGTGCGGTTGCCCACGCGATCACCGTCGAGGGCAGCACGATACAGGTCGCACTGGGTGCGACCGGCGACACGACAACGTTCCGACCAACCGAGGCGCCGACACCGTCGGGTGCGGTTGCCACAGCGGCCTCTGCCGTGCCGGCAGTGCGGACGCTGCGAGCGATCGACTTCCGCCGGGGCCCGGATGGCGAAGGGCGCGTCGTGGTAGACCTTTCGGATCCGAATACCAGTGTCGACATTCGCCAGCAAGGCAACCAGGTGATCGTCGATTTCCTGAACACCGCACTGCCGGAGGCGCTGCGGCGGCGGCTGGACGTCACCGATTTCGGCACACCGGTGGCGATGGTCAACGCATTTGCGCAGGGCGCCAACACGCGGCTGGTGATTGAGCCGCGTGGGCTGTGGGAACACAACGCCTACCAAAGCGACACGCGCTTCGTCGTTGAGGTTAAGCCAATCAAGGAAGACCCGACGCGTCTATTTCAGGGGACGCGTCAGGGTTATCAGGGCGAGCGGCTGTCGCTGAACTTTCAGAACGTGGACGTCCGATCGCTGCTGCAGGTGATCGCCGATTTCACGAATTTAAACATCATCACCAGCGATTCGGTGACGGGCTCAATTACGCTGCGGCTCAAAGACGTCCCGTGGGATCAGGCTCTGGACATCATTTTGCAGAGCAAGGGCCTGGACATGCGCAAGAACGGCAACGTAATCATCGTTGCTCCACGCGAAGAACTGGCGGCCAAGGAAAAACTCGAACTGGAGGCGCGCAACCAGATTGCTGATCTTGAGCCGCTTCGCACGGAAAGCTTTGTCGTCAATTACCAGAAAGCGGAGGACGTGCGCAAACTGTTGGTGGACGAGAAACAAAGACTGCTGTCCAAGCGCGGCAGCGTGGTCGTTGATCAGCGCACGAACCAGCTGTTTGTGCAAGACACCGCTGCCCGCCTTGAGGAGGTGCGGCGGCTGCTGCAGCGGATCGACATTCCGGTTCCGCAGGTGATGATCGAGGCGCGCATCGTCGAGGCCGACGACCGCTTCAGTCAAAACCTCGGCGCCCGCTTCGGCTTTGCTCGTGTTACGAGCAACCAGTGGCTCAACGCCGGCCCTGGCAGCAGCTTCGGACCTGGCACTGTGGGCGGCTCTTCCGGAAACATCGGCAACACGACGACCGTTTCCGGTCCAAATGTAAGCGTTACGAACCCGAACTTTGTTAACTTGCCGGCGGCCGGAATCGGCGGCTTTCCAGCGAGCACCATTGGCCTGACGCTATTCAACAGCAGTGTCACGCGTCTCTTAAACCTTGAACTATCAGCGCTAGAAGCCGACGGCCGCGGCAAGATCATCTCAAGTCCGCGCGTCATCACCGCTGACAAGGTCAAGGCCTTAATTGAGCAAGGCACGGAAATTCCGTACCAAGCGGCAACGTCAAGCGGTGCCACCCAGATCCAGTTCCGCAAAGCGGTGTTGAAGCTCGAGGTGACGCCGCAAATCACGCCGGAGGGCGCCATTTTCCTGGATGTGAAGGTAAACCGCGACAGCCCAAGCGCGATCGCCACAGGCGGCGCGGGTGTGGCGATCGACACGAAGGCGGTACAGACGCAGGTGCTGGTTGAAAATGGCGGCACCGTGGTATTAGGCGGTATCTACGAGCAGAGGGAGCGGACAACGATCACCAAAGTGCCTCTGCTGGGTGACGTCCCGGTGCTGGGCTGGCTATTTCGCAACCGTGGGCGCATTGACGAGCGCACTGAGCTGATGATCTTCATTACGCCGCGCATTGTCTCCGAGCGCGTGGCAGCGGCGGGGCGCTGACGCAGGCGGTGTGGTCAGGACAAAAAAGGCCGCGCAGGCGGCCTTTTTGCTAGGGGGCGGTAAGCTTGTGCGGGTGAACCCCCCAAGCAGCTCCGTGTTTTTAATCGGCATGATGGGCGCCGGCAAGACCACTGTCGGGCGGCTGCTGGCGCGCGAGCTGCGCTACGAATTTCTCGATTGTGACCGCGAGCTGGAGGTGCGCAGCGGTGTGACCGTGGCCACCATTTTCGAACTCGAAGGAGAGGATGGCTTTCGTCGCCGCGAAGCGGCACTGCTCGAGGAGCTGACCCAACGCCCGCAGATTGTGCTCGCCACCGGCGGTGGCGCGGTGCTGCGGCCGGAGAACCGTGCGCGCCTGCGCGAACGTGGGCTCGTGATTTACCTGCAGGCTTCAGCCGACGAAATCGCGCGCCGCACGTCTGGCGATCGGACGCGGCCGCTGCTGCAGATTGCCAGTCCGCGCGAGCGCATCGCGCAGCTTCTGGCCGAGCGTGCGCCGTTGTACCAGCAGACAGCTCATCTGACCTTTCAGTCGTCGGCTGCGAGCCCCCTGCGCCTGGTACGGCGCATTCTTGCGCACCCCGAGCTGCAGCGCCTGCGGTGGGCTCCGTACAATCATTGATCATGAACGCAGCGACGAACATGTCAGGCAGCGAAAGTGTCGTCGCTGTGGCACTGGCTGGCCGCAGCTACGACATCCGGATCGGCTCGGGACTGCTGAGACGGTTGCCGGAGTTCGTTGCGCCATTTGCGCCGACGGCGCTGCTGGTGGTCACTGACGCGCAGGTGGCACCGCTGTACGGCCAGCGTGTGGCGGCCGACCTGCAGCGGGTGGCGCCGACCCGCTTATACGCCTTGACCGCAGGCGAGGCAGGCAAAGATCTGGCGGCCGTGGCGCGCGTGCTGCAAGCGCTGGTGGAGGCACGCGCGGACCGCAAGAGCCTGGTCGTCGCAGTTGGAGGTGGCGTAGTTGGCGACATCGCTGGCTTTGCCGCTGCTATCTACATGCGTGGCATCGATTTCATTCAGGTCCCCACCACGCTGCTGGCGCAGGTCGACTCCTCAGTAGGCGGCAAAACGGGGGTCAATCTTGCTGCCGGCAAGAACCTCGTCGGCGCCTTTCATCAGCCTCGCGCGGTGATCGCGGATACCGACACGCTGCGCACGTTGCCTCCGCGTGAGCTGTCTGCTGGGCTGGCGGAGGTCATCAAGCATGGTCTACTCGCGGATGCGGCTTACTTTGCCCAGGTCGAAGCGGACCTGCCGCGGCTGCTTGCCTGTGATGCCGAAGCGCTGAGGCGTGCGATCGCGCGCTCTTGCGAGATCAAAGCCGCAATCGTCGCCCGCGATGAACGAGAAAGCGGCGAGCGCGCGCTGCTAAACCTCGGCCACACCTTTGGCCATGCCATCGAGACGCTAACCGGATATACGCGCTGGCTACATGGTGAAGCAGTCGGCTGCGGGCTCTGCCTGGCGGCGGATTTGTCACGGCGGGTCGGGCTGCTCGATGCGGTATCCGTACAACGCATTGAGGCGGCAGTCGGCGCCGCGCGGTTGCCGACCCGCATTACCGGACTGTCGCGGGCGGCCGCCATCGAGGCAATGCGTGGCGACAAAAAAGCACAAGCGGGAGAGATCCGCTTTATCCTCTTGGAGCGCATCGGGCGCGCGATCCAGCGCACCGTTCCGCCCGATGCGCTGAGCGATACGCTGGCGGCTGCGGGCTTCGCATGACCAAGGACGAATCGGCGCTGGCCCCGTATGCGGCCTTTCCGAGTCGCACGCGCGGTCGCCTCTATCAGGAGCCCCCGGCCGAAGGCCGTACGGCCTACCAGCGGGATCGCGACCGCATCGTGCACTGCACGGCGTTTCGGCGGCTCGAGTACAAAACGCAGGTTTTCGTCAATCACGAAGGCGACCTGTTTCGCACCCGCCTGACGCACTCGCTCGAAGTGGCCCAGATTGCACGCGGCATCGCGCGCGCGCTGCGCGTCAACGAAGATTTGGTGGAAGCGATTGCGCTTGCGCACGATCTTGGTCACACGCCTTTTGGCCATGCAGGCCAAGATGCGCTAAACGAATGCATGCGACCGTACGGTGGCTTCGAACACAACCTGCAGTCGCTGCGCGTGGTGGACGAGCTGGAGGAGCGTTATGGGGCCTTCAACGGCCTAAACCTCACATTTGAGACCCGTGAGGGCATCCTGAAACACTGCTCGCCGGAGAACGCGCGCCGACTGGGTGCGCTCGGTGAACGCTTTCTGCAGAAGAGGCAGCCTTCGCTGGAGGCGCAGATTGCGAATATGGCCGATGAAATCGCTTACAACAACCACGACGTCGACGACGGGTTGCGCTCCGGGCTGTTGCGATTATCACAGCTCGATGACGTACCGCTGTTTGCGCGCCACGCGAGGATTGTGCGAGCGAGCTATCCAGGCCTGAGCGAACGCCGGCTGATCCACGAGACCGTGCGGCGCATGATTAACGCGCTGATCGTCGATCTGTTGCAGGAGACGCGCGCGCGGCTGGCAGCGGCCGCACCCCGCAGCATCGATGAAGTGCGTGCCTCGCCACCGCTGGTCGCATTCTCCGATACGATGCGCGCCGAACACGAACAGCTAAAGGCCTTCCTGCGCGACCATCTTTACCGGCATTACCAAGTGATGCGGATGGCCAACAAAGCGCGCCGCATCGTACGCGATTTGTTCTCCGCGTTTCTGGAGGATCCACGCTTGCTGCCGCCCGAGCATCGTGAGCGGGCGCAGCGCGAGGGCCCGCGCGGCATCGCCGATTACGTTGCCGGCATGACTGACCGGTACGCTATCAAGGAGCATCGGCGGTTGTTCGCAGTCGGTGAAATTTAGACACGCGCATACGCAGGCGCTTTTCTGTTCTACTATGGCGCGTCTGCCCCGGGTTGCTGCAGGCGGCTACCCTCACCACGTGCTACAGCGCGGCATCAATCGGCAGCCGATATTTCACGCGCCGGGGGATTATCGGCGCTTCCTCGATTGCGTTGCCGAGCAATTGTCTGTGTGCGAGGTCGCTGTGCATGCGTACGTGCTGATGCCGAATCACGTGCACCTGTTGGTGACACCGGCAACGCGCGATGCGCTCAGCCGCTTCATGCAGGGCATCGGGCGGCGGTACGTCCAGTGGTTTAACCAAACGTATGGGCGCCGCGGTGGCCTCTGGGAGGGGAGGTTCCGCTGCACAGTGATCGACGCCGAGCGCTATCTGTTAGATTGCATGCGCTACATCGAGTTAAACCCCGTGCGGGCCGGGTTGTCGCCTGCGCCAGAGCACTACCTGTGGTCCAGTTACGGGCACCACGTCGGTCTGCGCATCGATCCGTTAATTACGGATCATGCGCGCTTCTGGGCACTGGGCAACACCCCGTTTGAGCGGCAGCACGCATACCGGGCCTTGTTCGAAACAGATCTGCCCATCGAGCAGGTCGAACGCATCCGACGCGCAACCAACCGCGGTCGGGCATTGCTTGATGCGGCCGAGAGTGTGCCCCACGACCATCCAGGCTGGCGACCGGCGCGTCCACGCGGCCGACCCCGGAAGGAAGGCTACGGGACTTAGCAAGTAATATGTCACCATTTTTATATGATCAGGCTCTGATCCTGACAATTATTGGGGTCTGTCCCCTATTTATATTGCTTGTTGATCATAGGTTGGCCGCGGTACAGTGCAGCCAAAGGCGGTGGCTTCGCGCGGCCGCCCGATAGCTTTCGTTCATCTGTTGCGGAGACCGCAAAAATGCCTGTCACCGGAGAGAAGCTCGCCGAAGCAGCCGCGGAAGGCCTGTATCGACCATCGCTAGAGCGCGACGCCTGCGGCGTGGGTTTCGTCGCCAGCATAAAGGGCAAGCGCAGCCACACGTTGATCGAGCAAGCCCTAATGATCTTGCAAAACCTCGACCACCGTGGTGCGGTGGGCGCCGACCCGCTCTATGGAGACGGTGCGGGCATTTTGATCCAGATCCCAGACGCTTTTTACCGCGAGGAGATGGCCAAGCAAGGGGTCACGCTGCCGCCGCCGGGCGAGTACGGCGTCGGCATGGTTTTCCTGCCTCGCGAACATGCGTCGCGCCTTGCGTGCGAGCAGGAACTGGAGCGGACGGTGCGCGCGGAGGGCCAGGTCGTGCTTGGGTGGCGCGACGTGCCGGTGGACCGTGACATGCCGATGTCGCCGCTGGTGCGCGCGCGCGAGCCGGTGATTCGGCAGATCTTCATCGGCCGCGGACCCGAGATCATGGTGCCGGAGGCGCTGGAGCGCAAGCTGTACGTGATCCGCAAGGCCGCCAGCCACAAGATTAAGGCGCTGGGTCTGAAGCACGGCAAAGAGTATTTCGTGCCGTCGATGTCAACCCGCACGGTCGTTTACAAAGGCCTGCTCCTTGCCCACCAAGTGGGACGCTACTACCACGATCTACGCGACCCGCGCGTGGTGTCGGCGATTGCGCTCGTGCACCAGCGCTTCTCGACCAATACCTTCCCCTCCTGGGAGCTCGCGCATCCATATCGGATGATCGCGCACAACGGCGAAATCAACACCGTCAAGGGCAACTTTAATTGGATGCGCGCGCGCGAAGGCGTGATGAGCTCGCCGGTGCTGGGCGAAGACCTCAAAAAGCTGTGGCCGCTCATTTATGAAGGGCAGTCCGACACCGCCTGCTTCGACAACTGCCTGGAGCTGCTGACGATGGCGGGCTACCCGCTTGCGCACGCTGTCATGATGATGATCCCGGAGGCGTGGGAGCAGCACACGCTGATGGACGAATCGCGCCGTGCCTTCTACGAGTACCACGCGGCAATGATGGAGCCGTGGGATGGTCCAGCGGCGATCGCCTTCACCGACGGCGTGCGCATCGGCGCGACGCTAGACCGCAACGGCCTACGCCCGGCGCGTTACATCGTCACCGAGGACGACATCGTCGTGATGGCCTCCGAGGTAGGCGTGTTGCCGATCCCGGAGAGCAAGATCGTCAAGAAGTGGCGGCTGCAGCCAGGCAAGATGTTCCTGATCGACACCGAGCAGGGCCGCATCATCGACGACGCGGAGATCAAGGCGCAGCTAGCGGCGGCGAAGCCTTACAAAGAATGGATCAAACGCATCCGCATCAAGCTTGACGAGCTGCCCGCAGACCCAGCGGCGGCATCGCCGGCGAGGCGAGACGTGCCGCTGCTGGACCGCCAACAGGCCTTCGGCTACACGCAAGAAGATCTGAAAATGCTGCTGGCGCCGATGGCCGAAGAGGGCGAAGAGGCGGTTGGCTCGATGGGCGACGATACGGCTCTGGCGGTGCTGTCTAACCGCAACAAACTACTGTACAACTACTTTAAGCAGCTGTTCGCGCAGGTCACCAACCCGCCGATTGATCCGATCCGCGAGCAGCTCGTGATGTCGCTGGTCAGCTTCGTTGGCCCACGGCCGAACCTGCTTGACATCAACAACATTAACCCGCCCATGCGGCTGGAGGTAACGCAGCCGGTGCTGGACTTCAAAGACATGGCGAAAATCCGCGCCATCGACCAGTACAGCTCCGGCAAATTCAAGAGCTACGAACTTAACATCTGTTATCCGCTCGCCTGGGGCAAGGAAGGCGTAGAGGCGCGCCTGGCGTCGCTGTGCGCAGAGGCGGTCGATGCGGTGCGCGCCGGCTATAACATCCTGATCGTCACCGACCGGGCGCTGGATGCCGAGCACGTCGCGATCCCCGCGCTGCTTGCTACCAGCGCGCTGCACCAGCATTTGATCGACGCCGGGCTGCGCACCAGCACCGGCATGGTCGTGGAAACGGGGTCCGCTCGTGAGGTGCACCATTTCGCGCTGCTGGCCGGCTATGGTGCTGAGGCAATTCACCCGTATCTGGCGCTAGAGACTCTGGTGTCGATGTACGAGGATAAACCCAACGGCATTGATCCAGAAAAAGCGACTAAAAACTTCATCAAGGCGATCGGCAAGGGCCTCCAGAAGGTGATGTCCAAAATGGGCATCTCCACTTATATGTCATACTGCGGCGCGCAGATCTTTGAGGCGGTCGGGCTGTCGCGTGATCTCGTCGACAAGTATTTCCGCGGCACCGCAAGCAGCGTCGGCGGCATCGGCTTGTTCGAGGTCATGGAAGAAGCCGTGCGTATGCACCGCGCGGCATTCTCCGACGACCCGGTGCTGGCAACGATGCTGGACGCCGGTGGCGAATACCACTGGCGGGTGCGCGGCGAAGAGCACATGTGGACGCCGGATGCGATCGCGAAACTGCAACATGCGACGCGTAGCGGCAATTACCAGACGTACAAGGAATACGCGCAGGCGATCAACGATCAGAGCCGGCGGCTAATGACGCTGCGCGGGTTGTTCGAATTCAAGGTGGATCCAAAGCGCGCCATTCCGTTGGACGAGGTGGAGCCTGCTAAAGAAATCGTCAAGCGTTTCTCCACTGGGGCAATGTCGCTTGGCTCGATCTCCACAGAGGCGCATACCGTGTTGGCGATCGCGATGAATCGCATCGGCGGCAAAAGCAACACCGGCGAGGGCGGCGAAGATCCAATCCGCTACCAGGCCGAACTGCGCGGGATTCCGATCAAGCACGGCGATACGCTGGCTAAGTTGCTCGGGCGCGAGCGCGTTGAAGTGGACATCCCCCTGCAGGAAGGCGACTCGCTGCGCTCCAAGATCAAGCAGGTCGCCTCCGGCCGCTTCGGCGTCACCACAGAGTATCTGGTGAGCGCCGACCAGATCCAGATAAAAATGGCGCAGGGCGCCAAGCCCGGCGAGGGGGGGCAGCTACCCGGTCATAAGGTAAGCGAATACATCGCGCAGCTGCGCTTCTCGGTGCCGGGCGTAGGGCTCATCTCGCCGCCGCCGCATCACGACATTTACTCAATCGAAGACTTAGCGCAGCTGATCCACGACTTGAAGAATGCAAATCCGCAGGCAACGATCAGCGTGAAGCTCGTCTCTGAAGTGGGCGTGGGCACGATCGCCGCCGGCGTGGCCAAGGCTAAGGCCGATCACGTAACGATCGCCGGTCACGATGGCGGCACCGGCGCCTCGCCTGTGTCCTCGATCAAGCACGCGGGCACACCCTGGGAGATCGGACTGGCCGAGACGCACCAGACGCTTGTGCTGAACCGCTTGCGTGGGCGCATTGCCGTGCAGGTTGACGGCCAGATGAAGACCGGCCGGGACGTTGTTATCGGTGCGATGCTAGGCGCAGACGAATTCGGCTTCGCCACCGCGCCGCTGGTCGTCGAAGGCTGCATCATGATGCGCAAGTGCCATCTGAACACCTGCCCCGTGGGCATTGCGACCCAAGATCCGGTGCTGCGGCGTCGTTTCGCGGGCCAGCCCGAGCACGTGGTCAATTACTTTTTCTTTGTCGCCGAGGAAGTGCGCGAGATCATGGCGCAACTTGGTATTCGCCGCTTCAACGACCTGATCGGCCGCACCGATTTGCTCGACATGCGCAAGGGCATCGAGCACTGGAAGGCCAAGGGGCTCGATTTCTCGCGCCTTTTTTACATGCCAGCGATGCCACCGGAGGTCGCGCGTTACAAGTGCGAAGCGCAGGATCATGGGCTGGAGAAAGCGCTTGACAACAAGCTGATCGAGATGGCCCGGCCAGCGCTAGAGCGCGGCGAGCGCGTTAGCTTTATCAGCCCGATCCGCAACGTGAACCGCTCGGTTGGCACCATGCTCTCATCGTTGGTGGCGCGCAAATACGGCCACGCCGGGCTGCCGGACGACACCATTCATATTCAGTTCAATGGTACGGCGGGGCAGAGCTTCGGCGCCTTCCTGGCGCGCGGCATCACGCTCGACCTGGTCGGCGATGCCAACGACTACACCGGCAAGGGACTGTCGGGCGGCCGCATCATCGTGCGCAGTCCGAACGATTTTCGCGGCTTTGGCCCTGAGCACATCATCGTCGGCAACACCGTGTTGTATGGCGCGATCGAGGGCGAGGCCTACTTTAACGGCGTGGCTGGCGAGCGCTTCGCGGTGCGCAACTCGGGCGCGAGCGCAGTCGTCGAGGGCGTGGGCGACCATGGCTGCGAATACATGACGCGTGGCACGGTGGTCGTGCTGGGCCAAACCGGCCGCAACTTCGCTGCCGGCATGTCAGGCGGCATCGCCTATGTGTATGACGTCGACGGCGACTTTGCCCGCAAGTGCAATACCGCGATGGTGGCGCTGGAGCCAGTGCTGTCTTCACAGGAGCAGCAGGAACGCATCGAGGAGGCGATTTGGCACCTGGGTGAAACCGACGAATTCATACTACGCGACCTAATCGAGAAACACTTCCGTTATACGGGAAGCTTCCGTGCTAAGGAAATCCTGCATGACTGGGCCAACAAGCGCGCCCGCTTCGTTAAGGTGTTCCCGCACGAATACCGACGCGCCCTCAAGCAGCTGGCGCAGGCGCAGCGCCGGCTGACGCCGGAAAAGCTGGCGGCCTAAGGCAGGAGGCGAACGATGGGGAAAGTCACCGGATTTCTCGAATACGCGCGCCAGGAAGAGGCCGCCGAGGCCCCTGAGCAGCGCAAACGTCATTGGCGCGAGTTCGTCTTGCATCTGAGCGATGAACAAGCGGCGATTCAAGGGGCGCGCTGCATGGACTGCGGCATCCCGTTCTGTAATAACGGCTGCCCGGTCAACAACATCATTCCGGACTTCAACGACCTGGTGTACCGACAGCAATGGCGGCAGGCGCTTGAGGTACTGCACAGCACGAACAACTTCCCAGAGTTCACGGGCCGCGTCTGCCCAGCGCCGTGCGAGGCGGCCTGCGTGCTGAACATCAATTCGGATCCGGTCGGCATTAAGTCGATCGAGCACGCGATCATTGACAAGGGTTGGACGGAAGGCTGGGTGGCGCCGCAGCCGCCAAAGCGCAAGACCGGCAAAAAGGTCGCGATCGTCGGCAGCGGGCCCGCCGGGCTAGCCGCCGCGCAACAGCTTGCGCGTGCCGGGCACGAGGTCACTGTGTTCGAGAAAAATGACCGCATCGGCGGGCTGCTGCGTTATGGCATTCCGGATTTCAAGCTGGAGAAATGGCAAATCGACCGGCGCATCACGCAAATGCAGGCCGAAGGCGTGATATTCCGTACCGGGGTGCTTGTCGGTTCATGTCAGCTGCCCGGCGGTGTGAACAACTGGGCGCGCCAGACGATTGAGGCGCAGCAGGTGCTGCGCGAATACGACGCGGTGATCCTGGCCGGCGGTGCGGAAGTGCCGCGCGACTTGCCGATTCCAGGCCGCCCGTTGCAGGGCGTTCATTTCGCGATGGAATTCCTGCCGCAGCAAAATAAGGTCGTGGCTGGCGACACGGTTCAGGATCAGATCCTCGCCACCGGCAAACACGTGGTCGTCATCGGCGGCGGCGACACCGGCAGCGACTGTGTGGGCACCAGCAACCGCCAGGGCGCGAAGCGCGTCACCCAGTTCGAGCTGCTGCCGCAACCGCCCGCGCACGAGAACAAGCTGCTCACCTGGCCGTACTGGCCGATCAAGCTGCGCACCTCCAGCAGCCACGAGGAAGGCGTGAGCCGCGACTGGGCGGTGACGACCAAGCGCTTCCTCGACGACGGCAAGGGCAACGTGCGCGCGCTGGTCGCCGCCCGCGTGGACTGGCAGCAGGACCCGCTGACCGGACAGATGAGGATGCAGGAGGTGCCGGGCTCGGAGTTCGAACTGCCGGCCGAGCTGGTGCTGCTGGCGATGGGCTTCGTGGCCCCGGCCGCGCCGGTGCTGGACGCCTTCGGCGTCGAGCGCGATGGGCGCGGGAATGCGCGCGCCGCAACCGACGGCGCAGCCGCCTATCGCACCAATGTGGAGAAGGTGTTCGCCGCCGGCGACATGCGGCGCGGCCAGAGTCTGGTCGTCTGGGCGATCCGCGAGGGCCGGCAATGCGCGCGCGCCGTCGACGAGTATCTGATGGGCGCGAGCGTTCTGCCGCGGTGAGGGTCGCCGTGCCGATCGCGCGCTGGATCGTCCGCGTCCGCCCAACCGCGGTGGCGCTGCTCATTGCCGTCTCGGCGGCCGCGCGGGCGCAGAGCGAGGAGGAGCTGAAGCGCTACGCCGAGCTCGACCGCGCCTGCGAGGCGGCGCGCGCCAAGAAGCTCGCGCCGCTGCGGGCGCAGAAGATCGAGGCGTGCGTGCGCGAGGAGAAGCGGCCGCGCGCGGTCTGCGAGCGCGAGTACGCCGAGTGGGGCAACACGCAGCCGCTGGCGCACGGCCGTGCGCGCGGCGGCCTTTTCTACGACCTGCCGGAGTGCGTGGCGGCCGACCAGGCGCGCCGCCAGTATCGCCAGTGAGGCGGACGCGGCCGTGCCGCGGCGCGCCCGCGCGGTAGTCCGACCGCTCCGGCCGCGCGCGCGCAGACCGCGTGCGCGCACGCGCGGCGGCAGACCGCACGTTCGCTGTGCGAGAATCCGGCCGCCCGCATCGACCAACGACGAACAACGCGCGGCGCGGCGTCGCCGCGGTCCGACCCCGCGTGAGCGACGACATCCTGATCGAGATCGACCACGTGACGTTCGGCTACGACGAACGGGTCGTGCTCGCCGACGTCTCGCTGCGCTTCGCGCGTGGCCGGGTGACCGCCATCCTCGGCAGCTCCGGCTGCGGCAAGACCACCTTGCTGCGGCTGATCGGCGGCGTCATCAAACCGCAATCCGGCCGCGTCTTATTCGACGGCGCCCCGGTGGACGCCGAGGATCGCGCCGCGCTGTATCGGCTGCGCCGCCGGATCGGCATGCTGTTCCAGTTCGGCGCGCTGTTCACCGACATGACCGTGTTCGACAACGTCGCCTTTCCG
>JANWXE010000192.1 GCA_025055385.1 Burkholderiaceae bacterium
GCAGGTAGCGCTCCGCGTTCGGGTGCAGCCGCGTGCCGCACCGGTCAAGCGGCAGCCGGTGACGGATCGCGGTCAACACATCCTGCAGCCGCTTGCGCCGCCGCACATGCATGTGCACGTCGCCGGCGGCGACCAGCGGCAAGCCGCTGTCGCGCGAGATCGCCTGCAGGGCCGACAGCCAGGCCGCATCGTCGGGGCCGCGCAGTAGCTCGCAGGCGATCCAGGCGCGCCGCGGCAGCAGGTTCGCCAGCCAGCGCGCCTCGGCACGCGCTAATGCGGCGTCGGGCGCGGGCACGAGCAGCGCAAGACAGTCCGCCAGCAGCGGTGCATGGCTCTCGATGTCTGCGCGCGTGAGGCGGTAGCTGCCTTTCGGCGCCTGCCGGCGCGCCAGCGTGACGAGCTGGCTCAAGTTGCCGTAGCCGGCGCGCGAGGCGGCCAGCAGCACCAGCTTCGGTCCGTCGGCGAGCGCGATCTCCGTGCCGTGGATCAACCGGAAGTCGCGCGCCGCGGCGTCATCCTCACGCAGCGCTTCCAGCGCCAGATGCGCGCGCACCGAGCCGGCGAAAGAGCATTCGTCGGTCAGCGCAAGCCCCGCGTAGTCCAGCACCAGCGCCCGCTCGACCAGCTCCTCCGGGTGCGAGGCGCCGCGCAGAAAAGAGAAATTCGAGACGCAGTGCAGTTCGGCGTAGGCGGGCAGCATCGTGGCGGCACCAGCGTTGGGGCGGACGCAGCGGAAGACGCGTCGTCAGATGTGGCGATAGAGGTGCGGCGAAAGCGGCGGTGAGACAGACGGGGCAGGGGAGGCGGCCGGCGCCGCGATGGCGCGGCGATGCGGGCCTACGGCGTGGCTCAGGCGGCGGGCGGCGCGGCGCGCGGCGAGGCGGGTAGCCCTCTCCGAAGGGCGGCAGGCGGTCCGGGCACGATCGAGGCACATGGCGTCAGCCGGTCTAGCAGGCCAGGCAGCTCCCACGCCACCAAGGACAGCCCAGCGCCGAGCTGCAGCCCCAAGCGCGGTCCATGCCGCGGTCCGCTTTTTTGCAGCGGCCGCGTTTCCTCGTCGCGCGAAAGCACCGCCGCCACCTGCGTAAGCGCCTGTCGGCGTCGCCGACTCTGCAGCCACGGCCAATCCGGCCCCAACTCCCGTCGCTGCGGCAAAAGCCGCCCGCACGGCACCTGTCTGTCTGCCGGGGCCGACACGTTCCGTTGCGCCGCAAGGCGGGGCAGGAAAGCCTCAACCTCCGCCGCAGCCATGTCGCGCGGGTAACCCGGGCCGCTGAAGTGGATGAAACTCCGCGCCCGGTAGAGACACACGCCTGTCCCGTCCCTAAGCTGTAACAGCGGTCACGGATGCGCTCGCGCAACTTGTCAAGCAGGCGCGGCGGGAGCGGGTCGGTGTCGGCAACGGGTCTCATGTGTCAGAGGAGACTGTAATTATATACATATGTGACGCGAAAAGCAAGCTTCCACGGGGCCTTCCATCGACCCGGCCCGCCAGGTTATTCCGCCGACGCCAGGCTATTCAGCGCGCGACTGTGGCCCAAATTGAGTTAGACCTCATTAGGAGATGCCATGGAGTACAACAGACTCGAAGAAGCTGGCATCCTTGAACTGAGTTACAACGGTCCACGTGCCGATGCTCAACTCGTGGGCACCCTTCACCTTGAACTGCAGGCCATCTTTGACAAGGTGGCGATTGCAAGTCTGGATAGACGATATTGGTTCGACCTCCCGCCCCCCCTGGCACTACTTGCGTCGGTACTTGCCCTATGCCGTGCCCTTCCAGCCACCGCTCGTTCGAGCGGAGATCAACGAACTGAGAATTGGTTCCCTCTTCGAAACATTTACCTTTCTGGTTCCGGCGTTTCTTGCACAGCCCGACGTCCGTGCGGTCCTTCAGAACCTCGTCGCGAGCGTCATCTTTGAGATCGCCAAATCTCGTATTAGTGGCGTGCGAACAAAAAATACCTTGGCGTCTTCGCGACCGCCAACCTGTTCCCCCCGCCCCCCAGCGCTCGATGTCGGAACAAACATTAAGAACGTCGTCTCAGCGCTGTCAGCAAACGGGGGAGGCAATGTTCGCCTGAAGCATCGAACCCCGCAGGGCGACGTTTATGAAGTTGAAATCGTTGTGGCCCATAATGAAGCAAGGGCGTAACGTGCGGTTCGCCCTGCCTCGGCGCGGCGACTTTGCCTGTCTGCTCCGGCGGGTTAACAGCAACGTTATGTGCCAGTCGGTGCCTCATGAGTGATACGTCAAGCTGAGTCGATGTATTAGTCCAGAACGCCGTTCTCCAGGTGGAGCGCTACTTCGAGACAACTAACCAGACGCGTGGCGTTTTGGCAGTTGCGGATGGGCTAAGCGTCGAGCTGCCTCGCCTTTTGTCGCGGAGGGAAACGCCACCCTTCGGCCTCTATCTCTATGCGTCGCTGGGCTTTACTATCGGAGATGTCGAGCAATAATCGGGCGCAGAGCGGGTCTCGTGACAGGGTGTACGTGGCCAAAGACCCGCGGGGCGGCGAGCCCGCGGCCTGACCCCGCGGTCAAAGCCAGCGCGCGACGGCGGGCTAGCCTGCGCGCCATTCAACGCGCCATTTGCCGCTCGCGCGAGCAAGTCTGCCGCTCCCGCGAGCGGCTAGCTCGAACGTTACGCGTGAGAGAGTGCGCAAATATGTCACGCCCGTATCGAGTTCGCTTGCAGCGGCGGTGTTTTCCAAGTGAGAATGTTGCCCGAACCCTTCCTCGGAGAGCAGGTGTGACGGTCATACGCAGCAAGGAGTTGAGTTCAAGGCTAACTGGGCGTAGGGCGCTCTCGGAATTGCCAACAAGTCAGGTGTGACAACCAGGCTTCATTGGACCGACCAGCCCTAAGAATGACATGTCAATGACGGCGAGGAGGTCTTTGTGGTGCTCGATGGCATCGTCGGCATGCATTATCGGCAGTTTGTCGTCGAGCGCGTCGTCACGCTGGAGGTCGGAGATATCTTTTTGCCGCGGTCGGATGCGAGCACATTGCACATCCCCGGGGCGAGGTAAGAGTGCTGGTGGTCGAGCGTGAAGGCGGTGTTTGAAGGAAGTGGCTGTGGCCCTGATCATTGACCCGCGAACGCCTGACTGTTCGCTTCAACCGCCCCGCTGCAGCCGTTAGGGTTGCCAACGAAGCGATGTCGTCGATGCGACGTCTAGCGACCCGGCCGGCGTGGTTCGGCGGGGCGCCGAACGCGGGCTGCACGAGGGAGTCTTCGATCAGCTGTCCGCCGACAGCGGTCGGCTGCCGCGATTGATCTAGACGCTATGAAAGAGTTCGCTGCGGGCGGCGCTGCAATCATGCGAAAGACGCTTTATGTCGACATGGACAATGTCCTTGTGGATTTTCCCAGCGCCTTCCGGCACTTGGATCCGGCGGTCGTTGCGCGGTATGCGGGGGATGAAGACGACATCCCGGGCATTTTCGCGCTGATGGATCCGATGCCGGGCGCGGTGGAGGCTTTCGAGGAGCTGGCGGGGCTGTTCGACACGTACATTCTTTCGACGGCTCCCTGGGACAATCCGTCCGCCTGGTCCGACAAGCTGCTCTGGGTCAAGCGGCACCTGGGACAGGCGGCCTACAAGCGGCTGATCCTCACGCATCACAAGCACCTGAATGCCGGTCACTTCCTGGTCGACGACCGGCCGAAGAACGGAGCGGACCGGTTTCCGGGCGAGCTGATCCTGTTTGGCTCGAAGGAGTTTCCGGACTGGCCGACAGTGAGGTCGTATTTGCGCGAGCGAGCCTAGATTGCCTCGGACGGGCGATCGCGCGACGCCGCTCGAGATCAGCGGCGAGCTGTCGCCTGATGGAGACGTGCACTGTCATGCGAACACCCCATGCAGGAACCACTGCCGCGGGGCGGCGAGGTCGCGGAAGATCCAGAGGGTCTGGCCGCGCGCGTTGCGGGCGATGAAGTAGTCGCGGAACACGGCGGTGCGGTGGGGGTTGCCATGCGCCCACCAGCCGGATTCGATGCGTTCTGGCCCGGCCAGCAGGCGCAGCAGGCCGCCGTATTCGGGGATCTCCGTGCGCGCGGTAAGCGGCACGGGCCGCTGCAGCAGCAGGAGCGGCCGCGGGGCAGTGACGTGCGCCGGCGCAGGAGCTGCAGCGGCCTCCACGGCCAGCGGCACGATGCGGTAGGCGCATTCGGGGCGATGGTCGTCGGCGCACTGCAGCTGGAAGACGCGCGCGGAGCCGAAGCGCGCATGCAGGATCTCGGCCAGTTGCAGCCAGCCGGTGCCGGATGCCTGCTGCGGCGCGGGCGGCAGCAGGCTGGCGGGGCGCGGCGCGTAGGGCAGCAGGCGCTCGACGGCGAGTGCAAGTGCGACAGCCGGCGCAGGCAGCTGCACGCGCGTCAGTCGTTCGGCGAGCAGCCGGGCCAGGCGCTCGCCGTCGCGCTCGGGCGCGGCGAGCGTAAGTACGAACGATGTAGGCGGCAGCGGCTGCGGGCGGCGCACTTCATGCGTGGCGGTGAAGCGCAGCTCGGTGGTGCCGGCGCCGCGTCCGCGCAGGAAGCCTTCGAGGCCGTGCAACAGCCGGCGCGCGGGCAGCAGCAGCCGGGCGGCATCGTCTACTGGCGCGGGCAGTTCAATGCGTGCACGGAAACTTGCCGGCGGCGTGTAAGGCGGCTGCAGCTCGGGCAGGCGGCCGAGCGCGCGGTCCAAGTCTGTCAGCAGCGCGACGCCGAAGCGGCGGTTTACCTGGTCGCGCGGCAGCGCCAGCAGATCGCCGAAGGTGGCGAGCCCTAGCGCGTCGAGCGCTTCAATGACTGATTCATCCCAATCGGCCAGCCGCAGCGGCAGCGGGGCGATCGCCGCGGGCAGTTGCGCGGCATCGGGCGCATCGGCGGCGCACTGGCCGCCGGCACGCGCGGCGGCGATCCACCACGCGGCCTGGGCGGTGGCGGCGTAACCGAAGGCGGCCCGGTAGCCGAGCGCGCGCAGCCCGTGCGCGATGCGCCGGTGCAGTGGCGCCTGGCCACCGAAGAGCCTGAGGCTCGCGCCTACCTCCAGCAGCAGGCCGGCTGCGCGCACGGCGATCTGGGGGCTGAACTGGTAGGCCCAGGCGGCCAGTTCCTGCAGCGCGGCATGCTCTTGTTCGCGGTCTCGCTCCACGGCGATCAACTCACGCGCCAGCGCCTGCGCGGCGGCCAGCGGCAGGCCCGGCGCGATGCCGCAGGCGGCCGCGGCGTCGTTGCAGAACGCCACTTGCCGGCGCACCGGGGGACCGTCGACGATGACGAGCGGCGCAGCGCGGTCGAGCGCGCGCGCCGCCAGTTGCAGCGGCAGCGACGGCAGGGCGATGGCCAGCCACAGCGGCATCGTTGGGCATTCCGCCGCCAGGTGCGGCTCAGTGGCTGAAGATCGATTGCAACGACCAGCGGCGCGCGGCCAAGGCCGGGGTCAGCGTCGGCGCCGGTGGCGCGGCCGGTGTGGGACAGGCGGGTGTGGGGGCAGCCGGTGTGGGTAGATGCGTGTCATTCCAGTGCGGTGGATGGACCTGCAGCGCGACCGGTTCAAGCAGCGGGCGGCCGCGGCGCTTCAGCAGCGCCACCGCAAGCCGGCCGCCACGCGCTTGCAGGTGCAGCCGCAGTGGGGCGGGCGAGGGAGCGGCGGCAGCGCACGCGTCGCGCAGCGCGAAGACGAGTGCGCGCTGACGTCCCGCCAGCAGGTGCAGGCGGCGCAGCGCGCGAAATTCCGCCTCGCCGTGGCCAGCCGGCAGCCAGCCGATCACGGCGCCCAGGTGCGGAGCACGCAGCGCCTGCTCCAAAGCCCACAGGCTTTCGCGCGGCGTGGCCGGCGCCACGAACAGGTGGCGCGCGAGATCAAGCCCGGCCGCTGCCAGTGCGGGCGCGTAGGGCAGGGCATCAGCTGGCGCATCCCTTGTAGCTGCCGGCGCATAAGGCAGCACCCAGACGATAGGCCCGCTGCAGCGGGCTAATGCTGGCAGCAGCAGCGACAGCTCGCCACAGCCAGGGGCGTCAAACAGCAGCTCGGTGAGCGCCGCTAGCGGCCAGCCGCCGCCGGGCAGTTCGGCATCGAGCGCGGCGTAGCCAGAAGAAATTACCCCGGCTGCATCCACTGCCGGCAAATCGGTGGCGCGCCAGACGCGATTCAAAATGGAAGCCATGGTTATGGCGGTACGCAGCGGGCGCAGGACGGGCCGGACGATGCCAGTGGCAGGATCTTCTACAGTGCAGGGCGGATCACGCCGACGGCGATGCCTTCGATCGCGAAGGCATCTCGTTTTAGGTCCACGACGATCGGCTCGTAGTCGGGGTTGGCGGCTAGCAGTTCTGCTTTTGTGCCCCGAAGGCGGAGCCGCTTGACCGTCACCTCATCGCCTAGGCGCGCTACCACGATCTGCCCGCTTTGCGCGGTTTGCTGCCGGTGCACGGCCAGCCAGTCGCCATCTAGAATGCCAGCGTCGCGCATGCTCATGCCGCGCACCTCAAGCAGGTAGTCGGCGCGCGGCTTAAACAGCAACGGATCGACAGCGGGGTGCCGCAGCACATTCTCCTGCGCCAAAATGGGGGTACCGGCAGCCACCTTACCGATGAGCGGCAAACCAAACGCTTGCGATACTTCATGCACGGCGACGACTGCATCTTTTAGCCGGATACCGCGGGAGGTGCCGGCCACCAGATCGATCAATCCTTTCTTGCGTAGCGCCTGCAAGTGCTGCTCGGCGGCATTCGGCGAGCGAAAACCAAAGGCGCGCGCGATTTCCTCGCGCGTGGGCGGCGCGCCGCGCTCGGCCAGCGTGCTGCGGATGAAATCAAGGATCTCGCTCTGACGGGCGGTCAAAGGGGGGGTGTTGTCGCGCATGCAAGCTCCTGGCATGTCACATGTAAATTTATACAGTTCCCGTGGGCGATGCAAGCGCGCTGCCTGCGTGTACCTGCCTGGTCGTGTTGCTGGGCGCGACCTCCGTGATAAACTGTGTTGTGATTTGATTTTGGGATGGCCGCTTCAATAGCGCAGCTATCGAGCGTCACGGCGATAGGCCGCGCCGCAGGAAAATCACCGCTCTTAGGGCCTCCTGCCACGCGCTGCGGAGTTCCCACACGTCAACAAGTCGCGCGGGGAATGGACCCTAAGCCATAAATAAAGACGCGCCAACAAAACGCCGCCGGTAGCCGCCCGCCGCGGCAAGTTAGGCAATGCAGCGTGGGACGGCAGGCTAGGAAGGCGGGTGCGCGGCACAGCGGTCAAGGGCGCACCGTAAATGTTTTCAGGGGTTCCCCGAGTACGAAGTTGAGTGTTCGTGACCAGATGACAGTCGGCGTATGGCCTGCGGCCGGTTTCCCCAAGCGCCACGCGGGCCAGAGGCTTAAAAAAACTGGTTCAAATCAATGAATGCCCAGGAGGCGAAAATCGTCCTTGAGGCGGCTCTGCTGACGGCCGAGCGGCCCCTGTCGATTGCCGAGCTGCGGCGGTTGTTTGCTGATGAAATCGATGCTGACACCGTGCGCGTGCTCCTGGAGGAGCTGCGCGCCGACTGGAGCGGACGCGGTGTGGAACTCGTCACGCTTGCCTCGGGCTGGCGTTTCCAGACCACGCCGGCGATGCGTGTGTACCTGCAGCGGCTGAATCCGGAGAAGCCGCCCAAGTATTCGCGCGCGGTGCTCGAGACGCTGGCCATCATCGCGTATCGACAGCCGGTGACGCGCGGCGACATCGAGGAGATTCGTGGCGTGGCGGTGGCACCGCAGGTGATTAAGACGCTGGAGGAGCGTGGCTGGATCGAAACGATTGGGCACCGCGAGGCGCCCGGGCGGCCAGCGCTGTTTGCGACTACTAAGACATTCCTGGACGATCTCGGCCTGCGCTCGCTTGCGGAGTTACCGCCTCTGGAGGGTGGAACCGCACCGCAGCTTCCAGCCGAGTTTGAACTGCAGCTGGCTGCCGCTGAGACGCCGCCTGCTGCGCCCGCTGCTCACCATTCGCAGCCTTCAATGCCTGCGTCGACGCAGGACGTAACGTCATGACCCAAGCCATTCCACCGCTTACACCTGCCACCGAGAATGCGGGTGATCCGCAGCTGAAGCCATCTGCGCCGCCCGCCCCGGATGCTGCTGCCCCAGCAAGCGAAGCGCCGATTCCTGCGGCTGACATCCCCGCAGGCGCGGCATCACGCGGCGAGCGCGGCTTTGGGCGCCATCGGCGCCGGCGGCGCGGTCAGTCACGGGAGCCGGGCACACAGCCAGCGCCTGAAGGTCACGCCGAGGGGGGGCAGGGGCTGGGAGAAGCAGCGCCAGTGCCGTTGGCGGGCGAAGGTGATGACTTAAATCCGGCGGCAATGCCACCGCAGCCGTTGCCACGGGATTTGTTGGATCGAAGCCGCCGTGCAGCGCGTCAGGCGCTAAACGCCCAATCCGAGAAACTGCACAAGGTCTTGGCGGACGCTGGCATCGGCTCGCGGCGTGAGATGGAGGAGCTGATCATCGCGGGACGCGTTTCGGTCAACGGCCAGCCGGCGCACATAGGGCAACGGGTGCTACCCACCGACCAGGTGCGCGTCAATGGCAAACCGATTCCGCGCAAGCCGCCCGGCCGGCCGCCGCGCGTACTGCTGTACCACAAGCCGGCTGGCGAAATCGTGTCGCAGGACGATCCGGAGGGCCGGCCCACGGTCTTCGAAAAGCTGCCTAAGGTATCCGGCGGGCGCTGGGTGGCGGTGGGCCGACTGGACATTAACTCCGAGGGGTTGCTGATTTTTACGACTTCGGGCGAGCTGGCCAATCGGCTGATGCATCCACGCTACGAAGTGGAGCGCGAGTACGCAGTGCGCGTGCACGGTCAGGTGACCGAAGAACAGAAGCAGCGATTGCTGGAAGGCGTAGAGCTGGAAGACGGCCCGGCGAAATTCCTGCGCATGGAGGAAGGCGGCGGTCAAGGGACAAATCGCTGGTATCGCGTTGTCATCGCCGAAGGCCGCAATCGTGAAGTACGGCGCCTGTTTGCCGCGGTCGGCCTGGAGGTCAGCCGGCTGATCCGTATTCGTTATGGCTCGGTGCAACTGCCCCGGTCGCTGTCCCGCGGGCGGTACCTGGAGCTGGCGCCCGAGTGGGTGCAAGCGTGGCTGTATGATTTAGGGATTGGGATTGACGAGGTCCGCACCAAGGGCCAGCAGGCCAGCGACTCTTCACGCAAACAGGGGGGCGGAAAGAATCGGCGCGGCATCTTAAAGGGGCCCTCAGGCCAGCCAGACCCGCTGACCAGCACGGTCTCGTACATTGCTGCGGGCAGCCACCCGGGCCTGCCGAGCCCGCTGCGGCGGTTCCGGCCAGGCAAGCCGCGGCGCGGGTTCAGCTAAACCTTCTGGATCTCAGTCCATCTATAATGACGGATTGCCAAGGTCAGGCGCGCGGGTTCGCCCGGGCGGCAGCGGATCTCTTGGCGGTGCGCGCGCCGGCTTGATGCGCGTGCAAGCCTGTTTGTGTTTGCAACGATGGGCTTGATGCCCATTTTTTTTTGGCGCTCACAGCGCAGGTGAGGATGGGTGGCGGCAGTTTCCGCGCAACTGGTGCAACTGGTTGAGCAGACCGTCCAGGGGCTCGGCTATGAACTCGTCGAAGTCGAGCGGCTTGGTCGTGGCCTGCTGCGGGTGACGCTGGACGCCCCGGCGGTGCCGGGCGGTATCGGCGTGGACGATTGCGAGCGTGTCAGCCATCAGCTGACGCACCTGTTTGCAGTGGAGGGCGTCGATTACGAGCGGTTGGAGGTCTCTTCGCCGGGGCTAGACCGCAAGCTGATCAAGCCGCGCGACTATGAACGATTCGTGGGTCATCGCGTGCGCGTGCAGCTGATCAAGCCAGTGGCCGGGCGGCGGCGCTTGTTCGCACGGCTACTCGGTGTCGAAATCACCGCCGGTGAGCCGGTGATCAAGCTGCAGGTGGACGAAGGTCAGCATGGCACAAAGGGCGCGCGCGCGGGCAGCGGCGTACCGACTCGAGGGGCGGTGGCGCCGACCGTGATCGAGGTGGCTTTGGCAGATATCGAACGGGCGCAACTGGTGCCGGAATTGGACTTTGGGGGCAGGCGATGAATGGGCGGGAAATCCTGATGACGGTCGACGTGCTGGCGCGTGAAAAAAATGTGCCGCGCGAGGTCGTGTTCGGGGCGCTAGAGGCTGCGCTTGCTGCTGCGACCAAAAAGACGTTCGACGAAGACGATGTCGAAATCCGGGTGGCGGTGGACCGCGAAACGGGCGAATACGAAGCATTCCGCCGCTGGCAGGTCGTGCCCGACGAGGCTGGACTACAAGAGCCGGGGCACCAGATTTTGTTGTCGGAGGCACGCGAAATCGACCCGGAGGTGGAGGTCGGTGACTACATCGAAGAGGCGCTGCCAAAGCAGACCGAAGCGCTTGGGCGCCGCTTCGCCCAAGATACCAAGCAGGTGATCTTGCAGAAGATCCGCGATGCGGAGCGCGAGCAGGTGTTGAACGAGTTTCTAGCGCGTGGTGACCAGATCGTCAACGGCAGCATCAAGCGGATGGACAAGGGCGACGCAATCGTGGAAATCGGCAAGATCGAGGCACGGCTGCCGCGCAGCGAAATGATTCCAAAAGAGAACCTGCGCGTCGGCGACCGTGTCCGTGCGTACGTGTTGAAGATCGACCGTCAAGCACGCGGTCCGCAAGTGATTTTGTCGCGCACGTCGCCAGAGTTTCTGAAAAAGCTATTTGAGCTGGAGGTGCCGGAGATCGAGCAAGGGTTGCTGGTGATTAAATCGGCGGCGCGCGATCCCGGCGTGCGCGCCAAGATCGCTGTATGGACCAACGATCGGCGCATTGATCCGATCGGTACGTGCGTTGGCATTCGCGGCTCGCGCGTGCAGGCGGTAACGAATGAGCTGGCCGGCGAGCGGGTCGATATTGTGCTGTGGTCAGACGATCCGGCGCAGTTTGTGATCGGCGCGCTGGCTCCTGCAAACGTCAGCTCAATCGTGGTAGACGAGGAGCGCCACGCGATGGACGTGGTCGTCGATGAAGACAACCTGGCCATCGCCATTGGCCGCGGCGGTCAGAACGTGCGGCTAGCCTCGGAGCTGACCGGCTGGCAAATCAACATCATGACTGCTGAGGAGGCACAAGCCAAGCGCGAGAGTGAGCAGTCTGCGATTCGCGCGCTGTTCGTGGAAAAACTCGATGTCGACGAGGAGGTGGCGAATATCCTCATTAACGAAGGCTTCTCGACCCTGGATGAGATTGCTTACGTGCCGATTAACGAACTGCTGGAGATCGAGGCGCTTGACCGGGAGACCGTCGAAGAACTGCGCACACGTGCGCGCAATGCGCTACTTACGGAGGCGATTGCGCGTGAGGAAAATCTAGAAAAAGTCGAGAAAGAAATGCTCGCGCTGGAAGGGATGGATACGGAGCTAGCCGCCAAGCTGGCGAGCAAGGGCATCCAGACGCGCGATGCATTAGGTGAGCTGGCTGTCGACGAGCTGGTGGAGCTGACCGGCATCAGCGAGGAGCGCGCCAAAAAACTCATTTTGGGCGCGCGCGCCCATTGGTTCCAGCAGGCGCAGTAAGTGGGGGGCAAGATGCCGAGCAATACCGTTGCCCAATTCGCATTTGAGCTGAAGGTGGCGCCACAGCTGCTTTTAGAGCAGTTACGTGCCGCCGGCGTCAATAAGAGCGCCGAAACTGACCTGCTGACCGAGGAGGACAAGGCGCGCCTGCTGGAGTCGCTGCGGCGGGCGCATGGCGCGCAGGAAGTGGAGAAGCGCAAGATCACGTTGACGCGCAAGCAGACCACAGCGATCAAACAGGCCGATGCCACCGGGAAAGCGCGCACTATTCAAGTGGAGGTGCGCAAGAAGCGCGTATTTGTCAAGCGCGATGAGCTGACACCGTCGCCCGAGGCGGAGATAGCACCGCCGCCGGCACCCGTGATTGACGCCGCCGAAATGGCCAAACGTGAGGAGGAAGCCCGGCGGGCGGCGGAGCTGGCGGCGCGGCAGGCGGCTGAGGCGGCCGAGCGGGCCGCGCTTGCTCAGCGGGAGCGGCAGCGGGCCGAGGAAGAGCAGCAAGCGCAACTGGAGGCGGTGCGTGCGCGGGAGGCAGCGCCGGAAGCCGAAGCGCAGCGGCTGGAAGCGGAGCGCGCCGCCGCCCAGAAGGCGGCCGAAGAAGCGCGTGCGGCGCAGGAGCGGGCACGGCGAGCCGTTGAGGATGAGGTGGCGGCAATAAAAAGCATGATGGCCGCGCCGAAGAAGGTACTGAAGGCGCCGAGCACCGAGGGCACGCTGCATAAGCCAGCGCCAAAGATGGAGGCGAAGCCGGTCGTCGAAGCGAAGAAGGAGGAGAAAAAGCCAGATATCAAGGAGGTTAAATCCGGCAAGCTTGCCTCCAGCTGGTCGGAGGAGGCCGCCAAGAAACGCACGATTAAAACGCGCGGCGATACGCTCGGCGGGGCAGTGCAGTGGCGTGGGCCGAAGGCAGGACGCAAGCACGGCAAGAGTGAGGGCGAGGAGCGGGCCGCACCCGCACCGGCAGAGCCAGTGGCGCGCGAGATTGCGGTGCCAGAGACGATCACCGTGGCCGAACTGGCGCATAAGATGGCGGTGAAGGCCTCAGAGGTGATCAAGGTCCTAATGAAGATGGGCCAGATGGTCACGATCAACCAGGTGCTCGATCAGGACACCGCGATGATCGTGGTCAGCGAAATGGGGCACACCCCGGTGGCGGCCAAGGTCGACGATCCGGAAGCGATGCTGGCCGAAGCGGCCGCCAGCGCGGCAAGCAATGCGCAAGCGGAGCCGCGGCCGCCGGTGGTCACGATCATGGGTCATGTGGACCACGGCAAGACCTCGCTGCTTGACTACATTCGCCGCACGAAGGTAGCGGCGGGCGAGGCCGGTGGCATCACTCAGCACATCGGCGCTTACCATGTGCAGACGCCGCGCGGGATCATTACGTTCCTTGATACGCCCGGCCACGAGGCGTTTACGGCGATGCGCGCACGCGGGGCGAAGGCGACCGATATTGTCATCCTCGTGGTGGCGGCCGACGACGGCGTCATGCCGCAGACCAAGGAGGCGATTGCGCACGCAAAAGCGGCCAAAGTGCCGATTGTGGTGGCGCTGAACAAAATCGATAAGCCGGAGGCCAACCCCGAGCGTGTCAAGCAAGAGCTGGTTGCCAATGAAGTGGTGCCAGAGGAATACGGCGGCGATTCACCGTTCGTGCTGGTATCGGCTAAGACGGGCCAGGGCATCGATGAACTGCTGGAGCAGGTGCTGCTGCAGGCAGAGATCTTGGAGTTGAAAGCGGTGCGCAACGCACCGGCCAAAGGGCTGATCATCGAGTCCAAGCTCGATAAAGGTCGTGGTCCGGTGGCGACCGTGCTCGTGCAGTCGGGCACACTGAAGCGTGGTGATGTCGTGCTCGCCGGGGCCGCTTTTGGCCGCGTGCGCGCGATGCTTGACGAGAACGGCAAACAAGTTTTGGAAGCGGGGCCATCCATTCCGGTAGAGATCATCGGCTTGTCGGACGTGCCGTCCGCAGGCGACGAGTTGCTGGTCTTGGGTGACGAGCGCAAGGCGCGCGAGATCGCGCTTTACCGTCAGGGCAAGTACCGCGACACCAAGCTTGCCAAGCAGCAAGCGGCGAAGCTCGAGAATGTCTTCGAGTCAATGGCCGAAGGCGGCGCCAAGGTGCTGCCGTTGATCATCAAGGCCGACGTGCAGGGCTCGCAGGAGGCGCTGGTGCATGCCCTGACCAAGCTGTCCACCGACGAGGTCAAGGTGCAGATCGTGCATGCGCAGGTCGGCGGCATCACCGAGAGCGACGTCAACCTGGCGCTGGCCAGCAAGGCGGTGATCATTGGCTTCAACGTGCGAGCCGACCAGGCAGCACGCAAGCTGGCCGAGTCGCATGGCATCGACGTCCGCTACTACAACGTCATTTACGATGCGGTCGACGACGTGAAGGCTGCGCTGTCGGGCATGCTGGCGCCAGAGCAGCGCGAACAGGTGCTCGGGCTGGTGGAGATCCGTCAGATTTTCCGGGTGCCGAAGGTGGGCGTGGTAGCGGGCTGTATGGTGCTGGATGGGCTGGTGAAGCGTACCGCACGTGCGCGTCTGCTGCGCGACAACGTCGTGATTTGGAGCGGAGAACTTGCTTCCCTGAAGCGGTTCAAAGACGACGTGCGCGAGGTCAAGGCCGGCTTCGAGTGCGGGCTGAGCCTGAAAGGCTACGAGGACATCAAGGAAGGCGACCAGCTCGAGATCTACGAAGTGCAGGAGGTCGCGCGCAGCCTATAAGCCGGCGCGCGGCCGGCTAACCGGCCCATGTCCTGAGAGTGGCACGGCGCGAGGGGCCATGAGACGGAAAAAACCAGGACGCAGTTTGCGTATTGCGGACCAAATCCAGCGCGATCTGGCCGAGCTGATCGCGCGCGAGGTGCGCGACCCGCGCGTCGGTATGGTGACCATCAACGCGGTCGAAATCACGCCCGACTACGCGCACGCCAAGGTTTACTTCACCGTCATGGGCAGCGATCCGCAAGTGGCAACCGAGGGCCTCAATGCCGCCGCTGGTCATTTGCACAACTTGCTGTTTAAGCGCCTGCGCATCCATACCGTGCCACGTCTGCATTTCATACACGACGAGTCGGTGGCGCGCGGCTTCGAGATCGATCGCCTGATCGCGCAGGCCGTCGGTGGCGCCCCGACGCCGACCGGCGACGCGGGCGAGCGCAACGGTTAAGGGAGCGGCGATGGCGCGTGCGCGCCGGGGAGACCCGGTCGATGGCGTGCTGCTGCTCGACAAGGACAGCGGCATGAGTTCGAACGCTGCTTTGCAGCAGGCGCGGCGCCTGCTGCAGGCAGCCAAGGCCGGCCACACAGGTACGCTTGATCCGCTCGCCAGCGGCTTACTGCCAATAGCCTTCGGGGAGGCGACAAAGTTTGCCGCCGATTTATTGGACGCTGACAAGTGCTACGAGGCGACCGTGCGCTTCGGCATCGTCACCCGCACCGGCGACGCCGAGGGCGAAGTGCTGACCACTTTGCCGGTTGCGCTGACGCAGACGCAGGTGGAAGCGGCCCTGGCCCGGTTCGTTGGACCGATTACCCAGGTGCCGCCGATGTACTCGGCGCTGAAGCGTGACGGCCGCCCGCTGTACGAATACGCGCGCGCAGGGCTACACGTGGAGCGCGCGCCGCGTCAGGTGACAATCCACCGCTTACAGCTGCTGTCCTTCGATGGAACGAGCGCGCGGCTGATCGTGGAGTGCAGCAAGGGCACCTACGTGCGTGTACTGGCCGAGGATATCGGGGCCGAGCTTGGCTGTGGTGCGCACCTGGCCTCCCTGCGCCGCACGCGCGTGGGGATGCTGACGCTGCAGGGTGCCGTCACGCTGGCGCAACTGCAGACGCTGGACCTGACTGAACGGCGCGCGCTTTTGCAGCCGGCCGATGCATTGTTGGCTAATTTGCCACCGCTGCAGCTTGACGCGCAGCAGGCGCAGCGCTTTCGGCGCGGGCAGCGGCTGCCGCTGGCGCGGCCCACTGTGCGAGGGCGCGTCAAGGTCATTGGGCCTGACGCGCGCCTACTCGGTGTCGCGCTGGTGGATGCGCGCGGCGTGCTCGCACCGCAGCGGGTAGTGACGACGCGCGCAGGGCAGGAGCACTGATGGCACGCAACTTGCGCAACGTAGCGATCATCGCCCACGTCGATCACGGCAAGACCACGCTGGTGGACAAGCTGCTGGCGCAGTCCGGCGCCTTCCGCGACAACCAGCCTGTGGCCGAGCGTGTGCTCGACTCTAACGAACTGGAGCGTGAGCGCGGCATTACCATCTTCGCGAAGAATTGCGCAGTCGAGTACCAGGGCACGCATATCAACATTGTCGACACCCCCGGGCATGCCGACTTTGGCGGCGAAGTGGAGCGGGTGCTGTCGATGGTCGATGGGGTGCTGCTGTTGGTTGATGCCGTCGAGGGGCCAATGCCGCAGACGCGCTTTGTTACCCGCAAGGCGCTTGCCCTGGGGCTGAAGCCGATCGTGGTGGTCAACAAGATCGACCGTCCCTGGGCGCGGCCGGAGTATGTCGTCAATGCCACCTTCGAGCTGTTCGACAAGCTTGGCGCCACCGAGGAGCAGCTGGACTTCCCCGTCGTGTACGCATCGGCACTCAACGGCTACGCGGGCACGTCGCCGCAGGTGCGCGGCGGCGACATGCGGCCGCTGTTTGACGCCATCCTCGCCCACGTGCCGATGCGCGACGACGATCCGCACGGGCCGCTGCAGCTGCAGATCTGTGCAATCGACTACTCCAGCTACGTCGGCAAAATCGGCATCGGCCGTATTCGCCGCGGGCGTATCCGCCCCGGCATGGAAGTGCTGGCGCTGCAGGGGCCGCAGGACAAGCAGGGCGTGCGGGGGCGCGTCAACCAGGTGCTGATGTTCCGGGGGCTGACGCGCCAGCCGGTCGAGCAGGCACTGGCGGGCGACATCGTGCTGGTGACGGGGTTAGAGGACATTACCATCGGCTGCACGCTGTGCGCGCCGGAGGCGCCGCAGGCGCTGCCGCCTCTGGCGATCGATGAGCCGACGCTGGCGATGAATTTCTGCGTCAACACCTCGCCGCTGGCTGGGCGCGAGGGCAAATTCGTCACCAGCCGCCAGTTGCGCGAGCGGCTGCAGCGCGAGCTAAAGTGCAACGTGGCGCTGCGCGTGCGGGAAACCGAGGACGAAAAAGTCTTTGAGGTCGCTGGCCGCGGCGAGCTGCACCTGACGATTCTGATCGAGAACATGCGCCGCGAGGGGTATGAGCTGGCGGTGTCGCGGCCTCGCGTGCTGTTCAAGATGATCGACGGGGTTCGGCATGAGCCATACGAGCTGCTGACGGTAGACATCGAGGAACAGCATCAGGGCGCGGTGATGGAGGAACTGGGGCGCCGCAAAGGCGAGCTGTTGGACATGCAGCCGGATGGCCGCGGGCGTGTGCGGCTAGAGTACCGCATCCCGGCGCGCGGCCTGATCGGTTTCCAGACCGAGTTCATGTCGGCCACGCGTGGCACCGGCCTGATGAGCCACGTGTTCGATGGCTATGCACCGGAGAAGCCGGGGCCGGTGGGCGAGCGCCGCAACGGCGTGCTGGTTAGCCAGGAGGACGGCGCGGCGGTGGCCTATGCGCTGTGGAAACTGCAGGAGCGCGGACGCCTGTTCGTGCGCCCCGGCGACACAGTGTACGAAGGGATGATCATCGGCATCCACGCGCGCGACAACGATCTGGTGGTCAATCCGATCCGCGAGAAGAAGCTCACCAACATCCGCGCCGCCGGCAAGGACGAGAACATCGATCTGGTGCCGCCGATTCCGCTGACGCTCGAATACGCGGTGGAGTTCATCGCCGACGACGAGCTGGTGGAGGTGACGCCACAGAGCATCCGCCTGCGCAAGCGCTTCCTGAAAGAGCACGAACGCAAGCGCGAGCA
>JANWXE010000080.1 GCA_025055385.1 Burkholderiaceae bacterium
TCGCGCATCGCATCGAAGATCGCCTTTGCCTCCACCTTGCGCAGACAGACGTTGACGCCGGCCGCCGCGGCGATCGTCCACGGGAAGCACCAGCCGTTGCAGTGGAACATCGGCAGCGTCCAGAGGTAGCGCGGAAAATGCGGCATCGCCCACACCAGGATGTTGGACACTGCATTGAGGTAGGCGCCGCGGTGGTGGTAGACGACCCCTTTCGGGTTGCCGGTCGTGCCCGAGGTGTAATTGAGCGCAATCGCGTCCCACTCGTCGGCCGGCATCGGCCAGTCAAACTGCGGATCGCCTTCGGCGAGCAGCGCCTCGTAGTCAAGCGCGCCAAGCCGCTCGCCAGCGCCCGTGTACAGCGGGTCAAGCACATCGATGACCTCCGGCGGTTGCGCCAGCTGCGCCAGCGCGGCACGCGCTGTGGCGGCAAACTCGCGGTCGACCAGGAACAGCTTGGCTTCGCCGTGCTCCAGCATGAAGGCGATTGCGCGCGCATCCAGCCGCGTATTGATGGCGTTGAGCACGCAGCCGGCCATTGGCACGCCAAAATGCACCTCCACCATCTCGGGCGTGTTGGTCAGCATCACCGCCACGGTGTCGCCGCGGCCCAGCCCGCGCCGCGCGAGCGCGCTCGCCAGCCGCCGGCAGCGCGCATAGGTCTCGCCCCAGCTGCGCCGGATCGCCGCCGCGCCGCTGCCATGCACAATTGCGGGCAGTTCTGCATATACGGTGCCGGCGCGCTCGAGAAACGTCAGCGGGGTAAGCGGCGCAAAATTCGCCGCATTGCGATCGAGACCGATGTCAAAGATCGAGCTTGGCATGGCATCCGCCTCACAGTTGCGCGAGCGCGCGCACGTGCGCGGCCGCACTGCGCGCCAGCGCCTCCAGGTTGTAGCCGCCCTCCAGCGTGCTGACGATGCGGCCGCGCGCGTACCGCTGGGCGAGCTTCACGAGCTGGTCGGTGATGAACGCGTAGTCGGCTTCCACCAGCCCCATCTGGCCGAGGTCGTCCTCGCGGTGGGCGTCGAAGCCGGCGGAGATGAAGATCATCTCCGGCTCGAAGGCCTGCAGGCGCGGCAGCCAGATGCGCTCGACCACCTCGCGCACCACGTCGCCGCGCGTTCCAGCTGGCAGCGGAACGTTGACCATGTTTTTCGCGGGATTGTCGGTACCGCTGTACGGATAGAAGGGGTGCTGGAAGAAGCTCGCCATCAGCACCCGCTCATCGCCGGCGAACATCTCCTCGGTGCCGTTGCCGTGATGCACGTCGAAATCAATGATTGCCACCCGTTGCAACCCGTGCTGCTGCAGCGCGTGCAGCGCGCCGATCGCCACGTTATTGAGCAGACAAAAGCCCATCGCCGCGCCAGGACGGGCGTGATGACCCGGCGGCCGCACCGCACAGAACGCATTGTCCAGTTCACCAGCAATGACCCGGTCGGTGGCGTCGATCACGGCACCGGCTGCATGCAGCGCTGCCTCCCAGCTGTTCGAATTGATGGCCGTGTCGGGGTCCAGCGGCACGTACCCGCGCTTTGGTATCTTGGCTTGCAGTTGCTGCAAATACGCCTCCGAGTGTGCGCGCCGGATGGCTTCCCAACTAGCGGGCGGCGGCTGCAGCGAAACCAGGTGTGGCGCCAGCCCAATGCCGATCAGATGGTCGTTGATCGCGGCCAGCCGCTGCGGGCTCTCCGGGTGCCAGGAGCCCATCTCGTGTGCTGCGCAGGCGCGGTGCGTGTAGTAGCCAGTTTTCACGGTCTCCTCGGCGCCTCCTCCTAAGTCTTGCGGGGGCTTTGTTTGGAATAAGTCTAATGCTGGAACAACTCCGACAGTGTGCCGCGCAGATCGGTCAAATCGTCGTCGGCAAGGACTTGCAGATCCGTCTGAGCTTGACCTGCCTGCTGGCCGGCGGCCATTTGCTCATCGAGGATGCCCCCGGTGTTGGCAAGACCACGCTAGCGCACGCGATTGCGATCTCCCTGGGCTTACCGTTTCGCCGCATCCAGTTCACGAGCGACCTCTTGCCCTCGGATGTCATCGGGGTTTCGGTCTATGACCGTGCCAACGGTCAGTTCGTGTTCCACCCAGGACCGATTTTTTCTGAGGTGCTGCTGGCCGACGAAATCAACCGTGCCAGCCCGAAGACGCAAAGCGCGTTGCTGGAGGCGATGGAAGAAGGCCAGGTCTCCGTCGACGGCCTGTCGCGGCCATTGCCGCAGCCGTTTTTCGTGATCGCGACGCAAAACCCGTTGCACCAGGTCGGCACGTTCCCGTTGCCCGAATCCCAGCTCGACCGCTTCCTGATGTGCATCAGCCTCGGCTACCCCGACCGCGCAGCCGAACGAGCGCTGCTGGCCGGCGCGCCGCGGCGCGATCTGCTCAGACAGCTGAGCTCGGTGACACGGCCGGCTGATTTGCTGGCCGCGCAAGAGGCGGTCAAGCGCGTACATGCCTCCGCGGCCTTACTCGATTATGTGCAGGCGCTGCTCGCGCACACGCGCAGCTCGGGGAAATACGCGGAGGGGCTCAGTCCGCGTGCCGGCCTGGCGCTGCTGGCTGCGGCGCGCGCCTGGGCCTGGCTGGATGGCCGCGATCATGTGATCCCAGAGGATATCCAGAACGTCCTGCCGGCGGTAGCTGGCCACCGGCTGCGCGCCGCTGCGCGTGAGGGGGGGCGCGCGCTGCACGGTCGGGAACTGGTGGCGCAGCTGATCGCGGCGGTCAAGGTGCCATGAGCGTCGGCCGTCGTCGCGCGGCCGCCGGCCGCACGGCTTTCTGTGGCGACTGCGCGCGACGGGCGGCGGTCCGCAGACGCGGGCGATGAGCATCACCGGACATCCGCTGGCGCTGCGCATCGGCGCCTGGATCGCGGGCGGCGATGCGCCACAGCACGGCGAAGTGCTGCTTGAGCGCAAGCGCATCTACATCCTGCCGACTCGCGCCGGCTTGCTGTTTGGGGCAGCGATGCTGGTGCTGTTAGCCGGTTCGATTAACTACGGCCTTCAACTCGGCTTCGTGCTCACCTTTCTGGCCGCCAGCATGGCAGTCGTCGGGATGTACCACACGCACCGCAACCTGGCGCGACTGACCGTGCGTGCGCTGCAACCAGAACCGGTTTTTGCCGGCGACGCGCTGTCCTTTGCGTTCGTGCTTAGCAACCCGACCGCAGAGGACCGCTACGCGCTGAACCTGTCATTCCTGCTGCCAAGGCGCCGCCGTGCCGGCAGCCGGTTCCGGTATGAAGCGCCCGCGCCGGGCGTTTGGACCGACGTGCCGGCGGCGAGCCAACTGACGATCCGCCTGCCGCTGCCGACGCGCCGGCGCGGCCGGCGCGCCTGTCCGCGCGTGCGCATCCGCACCGTGTATCCGTTCGGACTATGGCAAGCCTGGGCCTATGTGCAGCCAGCGGTGCAAGCCGTCGTCTATCCGCGGCCAGAGGAAGACGCACCGCCACTGCCGGCACTGACAGGTGGCGGCGAGCGCCCGCAGGGACTGTCAGCCAGCGGCGACGATTTTGCGGGCGTGCGCCCCTACCAGGATGGCGATCCGCAGAGGATGATCGCGTGGCGGCTAGCCGCCCGCTCCGATGAGCTGGCTGTGAAGCTGTTTGAGGCCGATGGCGGCGGCGAACTGATGATTGACTTCTTCGCCACGCCAGCCACGATGGACGTGGAGCTGCGCCTGTCGCGCCTGGCGCGCTGGATCGTCGACGCAGAAGCGGCGCAGTGGCGCTACGGGTTACGGTTGCCGCAGATGACGATTCCACCCGGACGCGGCGCCGAGCATCGTGCCCGCTGCCTGACGGCGCTTGCCCTATACCCGGACTGAAATGGCCACGTTCTTGCTTTCCACGCTGCAACCGCGCCGACTGTGGGCGTCGCTGCGCGATACCGGCAGTGGGCTGGTGCAACCGCAGCTGTCCAGCGCCGCACGCGAGCGGCGCGACACGCTGGTGCTGTTGGTCGCGGTGGCCCTGGTAGCCGCCCCCCACTTTAATCATCTGCCGTGGTGGGCCGCCGCGCTGTTCGCCCTGCTGTGGCTGTGGCGCGTGTGGCTGGCGCTGTCGCGCGGACGGCTGCCGGGCCGCCTAGCGATGCTGCCCCTGCTGGCGGCCGCCGCCGGCGCGGTTTGGGCGCAGCACGGCACGCTGCTTGGCCGCGAGGCCGGTGTCACCTTCCTGCTGCTGCTCACCGGCTTAAAGCTGCTAGAGATGCGCGCGCGCCGCGACGTCTTCGTGGTCATTTTCCTGTGCTTCTTCGTGCTGCTGACGCAGTATCTGTACAGCCAGGCGCTGCCGGTGGCGGCGCTCACGCTGCTGGCAGTTCTGCTGCTGTTCTTCGCGCTGGTCAGCGTCAACCTCGTAGAAGCCGACCTGCCAGCAGCGCGTAAGGCGCGGCTGGTGGGACGGGTGTTCCTGCAGGCCGTGCCGCTGGCGGCGGCAATGTTCGTGCTTTTTCCGCGCTTGTCCGGCCCGCTGTGGGGACTGCCAAGCGATGCCTACAGCCGCACAGGGCTATCGGACGCGATGAGCCCGGGCTCGATCAACCGGCTGCTGCGCTCCAACGAGATCGCCTTCCGCGTGCAGTTCACGGGCGCGATTCCCCCTGCCGATCTGCTGTACTGGCGCGGACCGGTGCTTGGCCGCTACGACGGTCGCAGCTGGTTTGCCGCGCGCCCACGCGACCCTGTGGCGGCTCCCGACCTGCGCCTGGATACCAGCTCGGTGGTGGAACAGATCATCACGCTGGAGCCACACGCGCGCGATTGGCTCTTCGCGCTGGAGGTCGCGCTGCCGCCGGGCGATTCGCCGCTCGCCGCGCGCATCGGCGCGGATGCGCAGCTGCTTGCCCGCGGCCCCATCACCGAGCGCGTGCGCTATCGCGTGCAGTCCTACACGCGTTATGCGTTGGGATTGACAGAGACGCCCGCCACGCTGGCCGACTGGCTGCAATTGCCCGCCGGGTTCAATCCCCGCACGCTGGCCTTGGCGGCTCGCCTACGTGCCGGGGCCACCGACCCGGCCACGCGGGTCGCCGCTGTGCTCGACTTCTTCCGCCGAGAGGGGTTCCGCTATACGCTGCAGCCCCCGCTGCTTGGACGGGATGCGATCGACGAGTTCCTGTTTGATACGCGGCTCGGCTTCTGCGAGCACTATGCCGCCGCCTTCGTCGTGCTGATGCGGGCGATGGAAGTCCCCGCGCGCGTAGTCACCGGCTACCAGGGCGGTGAGATCAACCCGGTGGACGGCTTCTTCACCGTCCGGCAGTCCGATGCCCACGCATGGGCCGAAGCCTGGCTGCCGGGACGCGGCTGGGTGCGCGTCGATCCGACGGCAGTGGTGGCGCCGGTGCGCATCGAGCGCGGGGCACCGCAAACCGCGCGCGAGATCGGTGCGGCGCCCTTGCGGTTGGATCACCGCTCAGTGGACTGGCTGCGCTGGCTGCGGTTTAACTGGGAAGCCCTGGAGAATGCCTGGAACCAGTGGGTGCTGTCGTATTCGGCGCAACGCCAATATGAGCTGCTGCGCCGCCTAGGCCTGACGCCGGACTGGCCCACGCTGGGCGTGCTGTTCGGGGCCGCCGTGCTTGCGCTGTTGGCGGCGCTGGCGGTGGTTTCGCTGCGCCACCGGCGGCCGCGCGATGCGCTGGCCGATTTGTTCGACCGCTTCCGCGCTCGGCTGGCAGCAGCCGGTGTTGCGGTGCCGGACTCTGAGGGCCCACGAGCCCTGGCCCGGCGCCTGGAACCGTTGCTTGCGCCGGCGGCGCTTTCGCAGGCGCGCGAAATCCTGCAAGCTTTCGAACGATGGCGATATTCGCGCGACAGCGAACGCGTGCCCCGTCAAGCGCTGCGCCGGCTGCGGCGGGCCGTCGCCCGCTTTCGTCCGCGCGCGGCGTGAGCGCAGCACGCCGCGCGCTGCTCACTGCCCTCGGCGCCTGGCCGCTTGCTGGCCGCGCGCAAGACGGCGGCTACCTGCAACGCGCCGAGGTACAGGCCTTCGTCGCCGCGCTGGTCGCTGCGCACGGGCTGCCGCGCGGCTGGGTGGAGCGCGTGCTCGCCGCCGGCCGTTACAGTGTGGCAGCGGAGCGCTTGTCTAAGCCGGCGCACGCACCGGCCGGCCGCAACTGGCTCGCCTACCGCGCGCGCCACGTCGATGCCCAGCGTGTACGCGAAGGCGCTGCATTCTTCCGCGCGCAGCGGGCGTGGCTGGCGGCAGCGCGCGCACGCTTTGGCGTGCCAGAAGAAATCGTCACCGCCATTTTGGGCGTTGAGACCCAATTCGGGCGTGTGCTCGGCGAGCATCGGACGTTGGACGTGCTGCTGACACTGGCCTTCGACTACACGCGGCGCGCCGATTTTTATCGCGAGGAACTGACGCACTTCCTACTGCTGTGCCATGAACGGCAGCTCGATCCGCTCGCCTTGCGCGGATCCTACGCCGGGGCGCTCGGGCTGCCGCAATTTATGCCGAGTTCGATGCGCGCTTTTGCGCTTGATTTCGACGGTGATGGCCGCGTCGATCTGGCCGCCAATGCCGCCGACGCGATCGGCTCAGTGGGCAATTATCTGGCCGCTTGCGGCTGGCAGCCGGACCTACCTGTTGTCTTGCCGGCGCGAGCCGATAGGGGGGTGCTTGAGATCCTCGGGCGCGGCATCCGCGCGGTCTATCGCTGGCGCGATGTGGCCGCCCTCGGCGTGGCGATCGACGGTGCGCTCGATGACGAAGCGCGCGTGCTGCTGATCGACCTGCCGTATCTAACCGACGATGGCGCCGCGGGCGTGCAGTGGCGCATTGGCACGGTGAATTTTGCCGCCCTGCTGCACTACAACCGCAGCTATTTTTATGCCGCCGCGGTCGTCGAACTGGCACAGGCCATCCGCGCCCGCGTGCTCGCCTAAACTGCGCTACGGTACGAAATCCGGCTGCCGCTCCGGCCGCGTGTTTTCAAAAGCGGGCAGTTGCATGCAGGCCTCGAATATGCGCATCACCGTCGGCACGTGATCGAGGCGGCAGTCGAAGCGGCGTGCGTTGAAGATCTGCGGCACCAGGCATACATCGGCGATCGTCACTTGGTCGCCAAACACATATCGCCCCGTCCGTCCCTGAGCGACGAGCAGCGCCTCCAATTGCGCCAACCCCTGCTCGACCCAGTGCCGATACCAGCCGTTCTTGCGTTCCTCGGAGGCGCCCAGCTCGCGCACCAGGTACCGCAGGACGCGCAGATTGTTGAGTGGATGGATCTCGCAGGCGATCGCCAGCGCCGCCGCCCGCACGTAGGCGCGGTCACGCGGCACGTGCGGCAACAGCGGCGGCTGCGGATAGCGCTCTTCCAGAAACTCGATGATCGCCAGCGACTGCGTCAGGTAGTGATCGCCATCCTGCAGCATGGGCACCAGCTCCTGCGGGTTGCGCCGTCGGAAGGCGTCCTCGAACTGGCCGCCCTTGAGCAGATCCACTGGCACGTACTCGAAGGGCAAGCCCTTGTAGGCGAGCGCGATGCGCACGCGATACGAAGCCGAAGAACGGGCGGCGTTGTACAGCTTAAACATAAGGCTACCTGGCAAATTGCACCAACCACAACGAAACAACCGGCAGCATGAACAGCAGCGCGATGCGCACTGCGTCGGCGCAGAGAAAGATGAAGACCCGGCGGTACGTGACGCCCATCGGCACGGTCTTGGCGATGCCGTTGACCACATAGACGTTCAGTCCAACCGGCGGGGCGATCAGGCCGATCTCCACCACCGACAGCACCAGGATGCCGAACCAGATCGCCTTGCCGGTCGCATCCAGTCCGTGCAGATCGAGTTGCATCACCGCCGGGAAAATGACCGGCAGCGTCAGCAGCACCATCGACAGCTCATCCATCACCGCCCCAAGCAGCACATACAGCAGCAGGATGCCGGCCACCACCGCCAGCGGCGGCACCGCCAGCTGCGCGACCAGATCGGCGAAATGCGCCGGCATCTGCGTGAGCGCCAACGCGGCATTCAGCAGGTCGGCGCCGACGAAGATCATGAAGATCATCGCGGTGGTCTCCGCCGTGGACAGAATGCAGCGCCGCAGTTCAGCCCCGCGCAAGCCGCCGTTGACCACGCCAGCGACGAACGTGCACAGACAGCCGACGGCCGCGCCCTCGGTGGGCGTGAAGACGCCGCCGTAGATGCCGCCGAAGACGATCAGGAAAATTGCCACCACCGGCCACACCGCCGTCAGCGTGCGCAGCCGCTCACCCCAGGGCAAACGCGGCTGCACCGGGCCCCAGTGGGGAAAGAAGCGCATCGCCAGCGCGATCGCCAGCAGGTAGCCGAGCGCAGCCAGCAGCCCCGGAATCATCGCCGCCGCGAACAGTTTGGCGATGTTCTGCTCGGTGATGATGGCGTAGACGATCAGCACCACCGACGGCGGTATCAGGATGCCCAGGGTTCCGCCGGCGGCGAGCGTGGCCGTGGCCAGTCCGCCGTCGTAGCGGAAGCGCTGCATCTCCGGCATCGCTACCTGCGAGACGGTGGCGGCGGTCGCCACCGAGGAGCCGCACACCGCGCCGAAGGCGGCGCAGGCGAGCACGGAGGCCATCGCCAGTCCGCCGCGCAGGTGGCCGATGAAGGCCGCGGCGCAGCGGAACAGCGCGCGCGACAGTCCGCCCGCGGTGGCGAACTG
>JANWXE010000111.1 GCA_025055385.1 Burkholderiaceae bacterium
GCGGGCACATTGACCGCCGCGCCGTCCGGTCCGGTGACCGTGCCGCCGGCAGGACCGACGCCGGATGACGGCGGCGGCGCCGGCGGTGGATCGTCGCCGCCACCGCAACCGCCGAGTGCCAAGAGAAAGGCTGCCGCCGCGCTCCAGCAGGCGCGCCGCCAAGGGATGAAGCTTCGCATGGTGACCTCCGCATCGCGCTCCGATGTGCGCGCCGGAAGTGTTCCGCGTGAGCGTCAACGCAGCGTCAATGGGGCACGATTGCGCTTGAGGCGCCGGCCGCCGCGCCTGTACCGGCCTCAGCTAGGCTGCCGGGCGCGACCGCCGGTGCAGGCTGAAAGCGGAAGGCGTGCTTCTGCTCGTGCGGATGGATCGGCGATAACCGACCCGTTACCGCCCTTCAAATCTGGGTGCGCGCTTCTCGCGAAACGCACTGACACCCTCGACGAAATCGGCGGTCGAGGTGCCGGCGGCGAAGGCCTCGCGCTCCTCGGCCATCTGCATCACGAAGTCGCGCTCGAACGAGGCGCGCAGCAGCCGCTTGATACGCCCGTAGGCAAGGGTCGGCCCTTGCGCGAGGCGCGCCAGCAGGTTCTCGGTCTCGGCGGCAAGCTCCGCCGCCGGCACGACGCGGTTGACCAGTCCGAGTTCAAGTGCGGTCGGCGCGTCGATCGGATCCGACAGCAGCGCGATTTGCAGCGCGCGCCGCAGGCCGACCACGCGCGGCAGGGTCCAGGTGATCGAGCCGTCGCCGCTGGCGCCGATCTTGCTGTACGCGAACGTGAAACGCGCATCGTCGGCCGCAATCGCCAAATCGGCGGCCAGCGCGACACTCATGCCGGCGCCGGCCACCGCCCCATGGACGCTGGCCACGACTGGCGCATCGATCGCCGCGAGGATCGACAGCGCCGCGTGCAGCGGATCGATCAGCCGCCGCGCGGCATTGGCGGCATCAGCAGAATCAACCGCGAAGGTGGCCAGATCGCCACCGGCCATGAATGCGCGGCCGGCACCGGTCAGCACGACGGCGCGCACGCCGCGGTCGGCCTCGATCGCGCGGCAGGCATCGAGCAGCGCATCGGCCATTGGCACGTCCATCGCATTGAGCACCTGTGGCCGCTGAAATTGGATACGTGCAATGCCGTTGCGGATTTCCAGTGACAAGCCGTCACTCATCGCAGACCCCTGCACGATTCGCCGTACTGGCTCAGTGCCGGATGCAGATTTTGCCGAAGTGCGCACCGCTGCGCAGGTACGCGAGCGCCTCGCGCAGCGCCTCGAAGGCGAATACGCGGTCGATCACCGGCCGCAGGCGGTGCTGCTCGATTGCCCGCAGCATCGACTCGAAGCCGTCGCGGTGGCCGACGGTAATGCCCTGCAACCGCACCTGCCGCGTCACCACGTGCCCCAGCGGGGCAGAAAGCGCCGACCCCGACAGCACGCCGATCAGCGAAATCGTGCCGCCGGGGCGGATCGCGCGCAGCGACTGCGGCAGCGTCCGCTCGCCGCCCAGCTCGACGATGTGATCGAAGCCGCGCCCTCCGGTTACCTCGCGCGCGGGCCGGTACCACTCCGGTGTGCTGCGATAGTTAATCCCAGCATCAGCGCCGAGCGCCCGTGCGCGTGCCAATTTTTCGTCGCTGGAGGAGATCACCGTCACGTGCGCGCCCAGCAGTTTGGCAAATTGCAACGCAAACAGCGCTACGCCGCCGGTGCCCTGCACTAGCACGTGCGCGCCGGGCGCAAGGGCCCCGTGGGTGACGAGCGCGCTCCAGGCTGTGAGCGCCGCGCAGGGCAGGGTAGCCGCCTCCTCGTCGGATAGATGCGCGGGCACTTTCACCACCCCCTGCTCGGACAGGCACATGAAATCGGCCATCGTGCCATCCAGCGGCCCGCCAAGCGTCTGCGTTAGGCGCTCCAGATCCGGCTCGCCCGCGATCCAGCCCTGCGCAAAGCAGGGGCAGACGCGGTCGCCGACCTTAACCCGCGTCACGCCGCTGCCGACCTCTACGACCTCGCCCACGCCGTCGGAGACGGGGATCAGCGGCAGCGTGCCGGTGAACGAACCGTAGCCGCGCTGCGGCACGATGAGGTCACGGTAGTTGAGGGAGGCGGCCTTCATTTTCAGCAGTACTTGCCCGGGACCCGGCTTGGGATCCGGCCGCGTGGCCAGCCGCAGATGGTCAAGCCCCCAGTCGTCCTGGATCTGGAACACGCGCATCGTGATCACTTCGTCTGCGCCGGGATGGCGCGCACCGACAGCACGCCATCGATAGCTGCGATGGCGTCGATCACGCTCTGTTCGACCGGACTATCGACATCGACCAGCGTGTAGGCCATCTCGCCGCGGCTCTTGTTGATCATGTTATGGATGTTGAGGCCTGCCTTGGCCATCGTGCTCGAGATTTGCGCCAGCATATTCGGCACATTCGCGTTCGCGACCCCGACGCGCCAAGGCGACTCGCGCGCCATTTCCACGTTTGGAAAATTCACGGCATTGACGATGTTGCCGTTCTCCAAGAACTCGCGCACCTGGTCGACCACCATCACGGCGCAGTTTTCCTCCGCCTCCGCGGTAGAGGCACCAAGATGCGGGAAGGCAATCGCGTTCGGCACGCCGGCCAGCTGCGGCGACGGAAAATCGCACAGGTAAGCCCTCAGCCGTTGTTCGCGCAGCGCCTGCACAACTGCGGCTTCGTCCACCACGGCGTCGCGCGCGAAATTCAGCAGCACGGCCCCCGGCTTCATCACCGCCAACCGGCTCGCATCGAGTAAATGCCGTGTGGTCGGCAGCAGCGGCACGTGCAGCGTGACGAATTCTGCCTGCTTTAACAGCTCCTCGATGGAGTGCGCTTTGCGCACGCCCGAGTGCAGCCGCCAGGCGGCGTCGACCGTGATCTCCGGGTCGAAGCCGATTACCTTCATGCCGAGCTTGATGGCGGTTTCCGCCACCAGCGAGCCGATCGCACCCAGGCCGATGACGCCCAGCGTGCGGTTCGGCAGCTCGATGCCGGCGAACTGCCGCTTGCCGTCTTCGACGCGCGCCTGGAAATCGACAGCGTGCGGTGGCAGCTCAGCGACGAAGCGCAGCGCCGGCACCAAGTTGCGGGCGCCGATCAGCAGCGCCGCCAGCACGAGCTCCTTAACCGCATTGGCGTTGGCCCCCGGCGCGTTAAACACCGGCACGCCGCGGCGCGACAGCTCTGCCACCGGGATGTTGTTGGTGCCGGCACCGGCGCGGCCGACAGCCTTCACGCTGGCAGGAATCGGCATCGCGTGCAGATCGGCCGAGCGCACCAGGATCGCGTCCGGATGCTCGGCATATTTCGACACCGTGTAACGCTCGTGCGGAAAGCGCGCCAGCCCTCGGCTGGAGATGTTGTTTAGCACCAGGATTTGATACTTCACCATGCTGGCCTCAGGTCTGCGTCGCGCTTGGCCTTAGCCGAAGCGGCGCTCAAATTCGCGCATGTAATCAACCAGCGTCTGCACACCCTCGATCGGCATCGCGTTATAAAGCGAGGCGCGCATGCCGCCGACCGAGCGGTGCCCCTTCAGTTGCAGCAGGCCGCGCGCCTCTGCGCCTTTGATGAACTCGGCATCGAGCCTTTCGTCGCGCGTGCGAAAAGGCACATTCATGCGCGAGCGGTCCTCGCGCCGTACCGGATTGATATAGAACGCCGTGGAATCCAAGTAGTCGTACAGCAGCTTCGCTTTGGCAATATTGCGCTTCTCGATCTGCGCCAGTCCACCCTGCGCCAGCAGCCATTCGAACACCAGGCCGGCGATGTAGATCGCATAAGTGGGCGGCGTGTTCAGCATCGAATCTGCCTGCGCCTGCTGCTTCCAGTGGAAGGCCGATGGCGTGATCGGCAACGCGCGGTCCAGCAGATCCTTGCGCACAATCACGATGGTCAGCCCCGCGCAGCCGGCGTTCTTCTGCGCACCCGCATAAATCACACCATAGCGAGAGACGTCCACCGGACGCGACAGGAAATGCGAGGACATGTCGGCCACCAATGGCACATCGCCGACGTCTGGCGTGAAGTGGTACTCCACGCCGCCGATCGTTTCATTGCTGCAGATGTGCACGTAAGCGGCATCCGGCGACAGCTTCCAGGTCTCGCGCGCTGGAACGTATGTGAAGTTACGGTCCTCGCTGCTGGCGGCGATGTTCACGCGGGCGTACTTTTTGGCTTCCTGGATCGACTTCTTTGACCATTCGCCGGTATTGACGAAGTCGATCACTTGGCGATCGCCCAGTAAGTTCATCGGCACGAAGGCGTTTTCGCCGGTTGCACCGCCTTGCAAAAACAGCACCTCGTAATCATCCGGAATCGCGAGCAGCTGCCGCAGGTCGGCCTCGGCCTTTTGCGCGATCGAAATGAACTCGGGGCCACGGTGGCTCATTTCCATTACCGACATGCCGCTGCCGTGCCAGTCAAGCATTTCAGCGGCTGCCCGCTGCAGCACTTCCTTAGGTAGCACGGCCGGTCCCGCGCTGAAGTTATAGATGGTCATCTCTGCTTCCCGTGTTGCGATGCAGTCGCAATTTAGCGCATCGCAACACACGGATCCGGCAATTCCGCATTGCGCATTGCGGTTTGCCGACGTTGTCCGGCCGAAGCGTCGCGCATTGATCTTGGAAAAGCGGGATTCAAGGTACGGCGCTGGTAGCTTCCTGCCGCAGTGCAACTTGCCACAGCAGGCACAAAAGGCCCAGCATGCCTGCCGACGGCAGATTAAAGTGGTGTACCGCCGTTGATCACGAATAACGACGAGAGGAGACGGAAGATGGCAAGAGGCTTTGCGAGGTTGTTGCCGTTGGCCTTCGCGATCACCGCCGCGTCGGGTGCGGCGATCGCCCAGGAAGCGCCGACCCTGACCAGCACGACGGTGCTGACGGGCCGCGACGTGCTGTGGGACATGGCATTCCTGCCCGACGGCACGATGTTCTTCACGGAGAAATGCCGCGGCCTGTCGGTGCGCCTGGGGAACGGCACGATCAACCGCCTGCTCGGCATGAGCGGCACGAGCGGCTACGCGACAACCGCGAGCGACCTATTTTGCGAGGGCCAAAGCGGCATGCACGGCGTCGCGATCGATCCGGACTTCGCGAACAACCGTTACGTCTACGTCTTTTCGCCTTCCACTCTCAGCGGCAACCCGCGTACGAACCGCGTGCTGCGCCTGAGCGTGAATGCCACGTTCACGGCGGTCTCGAACCGCACCGATATCGTCACGGACATCTCCTTCAAACACGTGGCCAACGCGCACGGCGGCGCGGGCATGCACAGCGGCGGGCGCATCCGCTTCGGCCCGGATGGCTACCTGTATGTCGCCACCGGCGACAACCACAGCGGCCCGCTGCCGCAGGACGGCACAAAACTGGGCGGCAAGGTCCTGCGCGTGGACCGTAACGGTGCGGCGGCGCCCGGCAACAACGCCCCGAGCGGCTTCGATACCCGCATCTACACCTACGGCCACCGCAACGTGCAGGGGCTGGCCTTCCGTCCCGGCAGCGGCCAGCCGTTCGCCTGCGAGCACGGGCCGAATCACACCGACGAGGTGACGCCCCTGGTAGCCGGCGGCAATGCGGGTTGGGACCCGCAGAACCGTCCGGGGCTATCCTGCGCGGACGGATACTGCGGCTATGCCGGCACCGCCTCCTCGATGCCGATGACGGATGTGGTGCGCTTTCCGAACGCGATGCGGCCGAGCTGGACCAACAACGGCGCCTCGCAGGGCATGGGTCCCTGCACGTTCCTGACGGGCGGCCAGTGGCGGGACTGGAACGGGCGGCTCGCGGTCGGCATCATGCAGGCGAACCGCCTCGTCATCCTGCAACTGGACGGCGGCGGCATGGCCACCGGGGCGACCAACGCAACGATTACCGCAGCGCGTTACCGCTCGCTGGTCCAGGGCCCCGACGGC
>JANWXE010000112.1 GCA_025055385.1 Burkholderiaceae bacterium
CACCTCTGGTGTACCGGTTGTCACGCCAGTGGCATCGCCGGGTAGCTATGTGCGGAAGAGATAACCGCTGAAAGCATCTAAGCGGGAAACTCGCCTGAAGATAAGTCTTCCCGGAGGCTTGACCTCCCTAAAGGGTCGTTCAAGACCAGGACGTTGATAGGCCGGGTGTGGAAGGGCTGTAAGGCCTTGAGCTAACCGGTACTAATTGCCCGTGCGGCTTGATCCTATAACCGTGCTGCCTCGTTTTCGAGGCTGGGAGCGGTGCCATCGCAACGGCTTGCTTCTTCCAGTTTGGGCCCCGTGCCACGATGGCCCGTTCGGGCTGGCGGGCGAGGGGCCGACCGTTTTTGCCTGACGACCATAGCGAGGTGGAACCACCCCTTCCCATCCCGAACAGGACCGTGAAACGCCTCAGCGCCGATGATAGTGGGATGTATTTCCCGTGAAAGTAGGACATCGTCAGGCTCTCCGTCGGGCGCCCCATGCCGAACGCGGCATGGGGCGTTGCTTTTTCTGCCGCGCACACTGCCGGCCCTTCCCCTGACGCGAAAAAATCGTGCGTGCGCTGCGCCTCGCGAGTATCGCGGCTCTGCTGATCGCGATCGCCTTCATCGGCGCGTTTCTGTGGTACCGGAAGGCAAGCCAGCCGGACCACGACGGCACGCGGACCGTCGCGGCCGTCTCCGCCCGCGTGACGGTCACGCGCGACGCACGCGGCGTGCCGAGCATCGAGGCGTCCACCGAGGCCGACGCTCTGTTCGCGCTCGGCTTCGTGCATGCGCAGGACCGCTTATGGCAGCTCGATTTCAACCGCCGCATCGCGCAGGGGCGACTGGCGGAACTCATCGGGCCGCGCGGGCTCGATACGGATCGTTTTCTGCGGACGCTCGGCATCTACCGCGCCGCGCAGGCGGCTGCAGAGGAACTCGATCCGGAAACCCGGGCGCTCGTGCAGGCTTACGTGGCGGGCCTCAATGAGGCCTTGACGAACCGCGCTGGCCCACTGCCTCCCGAGTTCCTGCTGACCGGCGCCGGGGCGCCGCAACCCTGGCAGGTGGCGGACACCATAGCGTGGGCGCTCATGATGGCACTCGACCTGTCGCGCTCCAACCGCGACGAGCTGACGCGTTTGCGCCTTGCCGCCCGCTTCAGCAAAGACGAAATCGAGGATTTCAAACCGCCCTATCCGGGCGAGTCCCGCGCGCATCTGGCCGATTATCCACAGATGTATCGCGTCCTCGGTCTCTTCGGCGGCAGCCGCGCGGAACTTCTGCAGCAGGCCCAGCGCCTGGCGCAGGTCGACCTCTCGGCCGCCTTGGCCATGCCGGAGGGCCTCGGCTCGAACAATTGGGTGATCGGCGGCAGCCGCACGGTATCGGGCAAGCCGCTGCTGGCAAATGACCCGCATCTGGGCTTGACGACGCCTTCGGTCTGGTACTTCGCGCGCATCCGCGCGCCCGGCCTGGACGTCTTTGGCGCGACCCTGCCGGGCATCCCGTATGTCCTGCTGGGTCGCAACGCCGACGTCGCCTGGGGCTTCACCAACACGGGGCCCGACGTGCAGGATTTCTACATCGAGCGACTGCATCCGCAGGACCCCGAGCGTTATCAGACCCCGGACGGCTATGCCCGTTTCGAGCGCTACACCGAAACGATTCCGGTGCGAGGGCAGCAGGCCGTGGAACTCGTGGTCCGTCGCACTCGCCACGGTCCCGTGCTGTCCGGCGCGCTCCCGGGAATGGACAAGACGCTGGACGGGGCGCGCTATGTCCTGGCCCTGCGATGGGCGGCACTGGAGCCCGGCGACACCAGCCTGGCGGCGATCCGCGCGATGAATCGGGCGCGCAACGCCGCCGAGTTCGAGGCGGCGCTCTCCGGTTTCAAGCTCGCGATGCAAAACGTCGTCTACGCCGACACCGCAGGCAACATTGGTTTCGTCGCCGCGGGCCGTGCGCCCCTGCGCGGCCCCGAAGACGACCTCAAGGGGATCGCGCCGGCGCCCGGCTGGGACGCACGTTACGACTGGCGCGGCTGGATACCATTTGCAGAACTACCGCGCGCGTTCAATCCGCCGGAAGCGATGATCGTCACCGCCAACGAGCGCATTACGCCACCGAACTATGCGCATTTCCTCACGACGGACTGGCAGCTTCCGTACCGCGCGCAGCGCATCCGTGAGCTGCTGCAGGCGACGCCGCGACACGACGAGTCGTCGATGCGGCGCATCCAACAGGACGTCGTCTCCCTGGCGGCGCGCGATCTGCTGCGCGCGCTGAAGGCGCTTGCGCCGCAACCGTCCTCGCCTGCCGGCCGCCTTGCCTGGCAGCGGCTGGCGGATTGGGACGGCGCCATGCGCGCGGATGGCCCCGAGCCGCTGCTGTTTCATGCCTGGATGCGCCGTCTGCGCGCGCGCCTGTTCGAAGACGATCTCGGCGACCTAGCCAAGGACCTGGTCGGCAACGCCGAACTCGTCGCCACGCTGCTGCGCGTGCTGTCCGGACAGGCCGTGGCGCGCGACTGGTGCGACGACCAGACCACGCGCAGCACCCGCGAAACCTGCGCCGAGGTCGTCACCGCGGCGCTCGATGAATCGGTCGCCGAACTCGCGCGGGCAACCGGCCGCGATCCGCTCGCACTGCGCTGGAGCGATGCACACCGCGCGATCCACGAACACCGGCCGCTTTCCAACGTGAAGTTCCTGCGCGACTTCTTCGAATTGCAGGTGCCCGTCGGCGGCGACAGCTTTACCGTCAACGCCGCCCGCCTGGATCTGCGGGACGGCGCCGACTGGCGCGCACCCTACACGACCCGACATGGCGCGAGCCTGCGGGCCATCTACGATCTCGCACCGGGGCGCACCGGCGTATGGATCGGCACGACCGGCCAGGTCGGGCATCCTTTCGCGGAAAACTACGGCGATTTGCTCGACTCCTGGCGCACGGGACGTTACGAGCCAATTCCGGGCGCGCGGCCGCGTTCGGACTCGACGCCGCCGCGCGTGCTGATCCTGCGTCCGCGCTGACGCACCGCACCGCGCACCCCTGCAAGGACCTCGAGAGACCATGACCAAACCGTTCGCATCAGCCGGCGACCTGCAAGACAAAACGATCACCTTCCAGCCGCTTTCGCCGCATGCCTACGCGTATACCGCCGAGGGGGACCCGAATACCGGGGTCGTCATCGGCGAAGAGGCTGTCCTCGTCGCCGACACGCAGGCCACACCGGTCATGGCACAGGACGTCATCCGCCGCATCCGCAGCGTGACCGATAGGCCGATCAAGTACGTGGTGCTCACGCATTACCATGCCGTCCGCGTACTGGGCGCCTCTGCCTACGGCGCGCAGGAGATCATCGCCAGCCAAGATACCTACGATTTGATCCGCGAACGCGGCGAGGCGGACATGAAAAGCGAGATCGGCCGCTTTCCGCGGCTGTTCCGCGCGGTGGAGTCCATACCCGGACTGACCTGGCCCACGCTCACGTTTCGTGGCGAACTGACGCTGTGGCTCGGCAAGCTGGAGGTGAAGCTATTGCAGCTCGGACGCGGTCACACCAAGGGCGACACCGTCGTCTGGCTGCCGCAGGAGCGAGTCCTTTTCTCGGGCGATCTGGTGGAATATGGCGCCACCCCGTACGCGGGCGATGCCTACTTTGAGGATTGGCCGCGCACGCTGGACGCGATCGCAGCCCTGCAGCCGCAGAAGCTCGTCCCGGGCCGCGGGCCCGCG
>JANWXE010000143.1 GCA_025055385.1 Burkholderiaceae bacterium
CTCTAGACGAAGGGGACCTTCATACGAAAGCCCGCCGCCGGCGGGCTTTCATCGTGGTCGGTGGTGGAGGTAAGCGGGATCGAACCGCTGACCTCTTGCATGCCATGCAAGCGCTCTCCCAGCTGAGCTATACCCCCACGCAAGAAAGCTACATTATATAACGGCACCGGTACGAACCGGAAAACCGCACCGATGAAGCGGCCGAGCGCCATCAGCATGGAACGCATGCCAGCGCAGCGGCGATGCGCGCCAAAACCGTTTCGCGAGGGAAGAGTGCCAGCACCGCATCTAATGACGGTGTCTGTGTGCGCCCGGTGACGGCTACGCGCAGCGGCACTGCAAGCTGCGGCATCTTCAGGTCGAACTCGGCCAGCAGCTGCTTGATAAGGGCGCCGATCGCGCCGCGCTCCCACGCGATCGCCGCCGCCCGCGCCGCGAAGGCGCGCATGGCCTCGACCGCCGCTCCGCGCAGGTGCTGGCCGAGTAGCGCCGGGTCGATCATATGTGGGCCGTAAAACAGCATCGCCTCGTCGGCCAGCTCGTTGAGCGTGCGCGCACGCGGCTTCAGCAGCGCCATCACAGCGGGCAGCGCCGCACCCTCGATGCGGCCGCCACGCGCTTCGATACGCGGTGCCACCAGTGCCGCCAGACGCGCATCGTCAGCCTCCTTGATGTATTCGCCGTTTAACCACAACAGTTTGTCCGGGTTGAACTGCGCTGGTGCGCGGCTGACATGCGCCAGATCGAACCACTGCACGAACTGCGCGCGCGTGAATTTCTCGGCATCGCCATGGCTCCAGCCAAGCCGCGCCAAGTAGTTGACCAGCGCTTCTGGCAGGAAGCCGTCCTGCTCGTATTGCAGCACGCTGACCGCGCCATGCCGCTTGGACAGCTTCTGGCCATCCGGGCCGAGGATCATCGGCAGGTGCCCGAACGCGGGCGGTGTGACACCAAGCGCACGGTAGATGTTGATCTGTCGCGGCGTGTTGTTGACATGATCGTCGCCGCGCAGAACGTGCGTGATGCGCATGTCGATGTCGTCGACCACAACCGCGAAGTTGTAGGTCGGCATCCCATCCGCGCGCGCAATCACCAGGTCGTCCAGCTCGGCGTTAGAAAACGCGATCGGGCCCTTGACCAGATCGTTCCAGGCGACCTCGCCGCTGTCGGGATTGCGGAAGCGGATCACTGGCGCCACCCCTGGCGGCGGCGTGCGGCCGCGCGCGTTCTCCGGCCGCCAGCGGCCGTCGTAGCGCGGCTTCTCGCCGCGCGCCATCTGCGCCTGCCGCATCGCCTCTAGCTCCTGCGGGGTGGCGTAGCAGCGGTAGGCGGTGCCGTCGGCGAGCATGCGCTCGATCACTTCGCGGTAACGCGGCAGGCGCTCGGTCTGGCGGATTGGACCTTCGTCGTAATCGAGCTGCAGCCAGCGCAGGGCCTCGATAATCACACGCACCGCGTCCTCCGTGGAGCGCTCGCGGTCGGTGTCTTCGATGCGCAAGATGAACTGGCCGCCGTGATGGCGCGCAAACGCCCAGCAGAAGAGCGCGGTGCGTGCCGTGCCCAGATGCAGCATCCCCGTGGGGCTAGGTGCGATGCGGGTGCGGACAGGCTTAGTCACGGAATCATCCATGTAGCGCAGCCCTTCAGCGTGCTGACGGCAGGGCTACAGCGTGCCGGATCCGGGCTATTACCTGAGGCTGTGGTGGGCGGTAGTGGGATCGAACCACTGACCCCTGCCGTGTGAAAGCAGTGCTCTACCGCTGAGCTAACCGCCCACGTGTACAGCATTGTAGCAAGGCGTCCACACATCAAGCCCAAGCAACCGCACAGCCAGCTCGAAGGCCACCCACCAGCGATTGGCTGTCGAAACTGTTTATGAATGAATGCACACAGCGGCTCGTCGGCACGGCCGGCACAAGTGCGAGAAGGCCAGTTGATAGCGATACACTGCTTGCGATGAACCTTGCCTGTCAGCTGATCGGCACAGCACGGCCTCTGCCACAGCTGCCGGCGGTGATAGAGCCAGAGCGCGCGCGCTTTACGTTCGCGCAGCTTGCGGCACGGGCGGGCGCTCGCCGGCGCCCTGCGCGGTCAACTGGCGCAGCCGCCGGGCGCGCGTGGCGCTGCTGATGAAGAACAACGCCGCATATGTGGAGCTGCTGTTCGCCTGCTGGGCCGCGCGCCTGACCGCAATCCCGATCAACGTTAGGCTGCATCCGCGCGAGATCGCCTACCTATGGGACGACGCGCAGGCTACGGTGTGTTTCGTCACCGACGACGTCGATACGCCGGCGATCGAGGCAGCGCGTACGCGGCCCGGCACCCGATATCTCGACGTCGACAGCGACGCCTACGCGTACCTGACACGCGGCGAGCCGGCGGCGGTCGAAACGGTAGCGCCCGACCGAAGTGGCCTGGCTCGTGTACACCAGCGGCACCACCGGCCGGCCCCAGGGCGTAATGCTGACGCACCACAACCTGCTGGCGATGACGCTCAACGACGTCGCCGACGTCGATCGCGCTGCCCCGGGCGAGCATCTGATCCACGCCGCGCCGATGTCACATGGTTCCGGCCTGTACGCGATCCCGAACGTCGCCGCCGGCAGCACGCCGCTGGTGCCCGCCTCGCGCGGCTTCGGCGTCGCCGAACTGGATGCGTTGCTCGAGCATGCTCCGCGAGCGAAGTTCTTCGCCGCGCCCACGATGGTGATGCGGCTTGTCGACGGCCTGCGCGGCGACGCACGCCATCTGAAGCAGATCGTCTACAGCGGCGGACCCATGTACGTGGCCGACTGCCGCCGCGCGCTGGCACACCTAGGCACACGGTTGGTGCAGATTTACGGCCAGGGCGAAAGCCCGATGACGATCACCGTATTGCCCGCAGCCGATCATCTGCGCGCCGCCGACGAGGACGAAAGCGCCTGGCTCGCGTCTCGGCTCGGTGGGCCGCGCGCAGACCGGGGTGGAGGTGGCGGTGCTCGACGCGCAGGATCGGCCGCTGCCCGTCGGCGCGACGGGCGAAGTCTGCGTGCGCGGCGACACCGTGATGCGCGGTTACCTGGACAACGAGGCGGCCACCGCGGCCACGCTCGCTGGCGGCTGGCTGCATACCGGCGACCTGGGCCGCGGCGCTATGTGTTCGGCGACGAGTTACCGAAAAATGCCGCCCGCAAGGTGCTGAAACGTGAATTGCGCGCGCGCCTTCTCGCAGGCGATCCCAACTGACTTAGGCCGCGGCAGCACGCCAGACGACGACCTTCGCCTCTTTTGCAATCCTGTCCAAAATCGCCTCGTGCGCCGCAGCCTCCTCAGCACTTGCCGGCAGTACCAGCAAGTCCGCCCCGTCTAACGGTCCGAGCTCTTCGGCCGACGCCACGACATCCAGCTCCATCGCCAGCGCGTCCTGCCCACGGGTCATCGCAAGATAGACCTCCGCGAGCAGGCCAGCATCCAGCAGCGCGCCATGCAATGTGCGGTGCGCGTGGTTCACCTGATATCGCTCGCACAGGGCATCCAGCGAGTTGCGCTTGCCCGGATGCAGCTCGCGCGCCAGGGCGAGCGAATCGGTCACCTTCGCGCAGTGGGTGGCAAACGGCGGCAACCCCACCCGGGCCAACTCGGCGTCCAGAAATTCGAGATCAAAAGCGGCGTTGTGGATGATCACCTCGGCGTCACGCACGAAGTCCAACAACTCGCACGCGATATCGGCGAATTTCGGCTTGTCGCGCAAAAATTCATTGTCGATGCCGTGCACAGCGAGCGCGCCGGGGTCGATGTCGCGCTCCGGATTCAGGTAATGATGCAGGCGCCGCTCAGTAAGCCGCCTGCCAACGATTTCCAGCGCACCGATCTCAATGATGCGGTGCCCATCCTTCGGGTCCAATCCGGTGGTCTCGGTATCCAGGACGACCTGTCTCATTTCGCGCTCACGGTGTCGACCGCCGCCGCCTCGGTGGCGGCCGGCCGGTCTAACCATTGCCGCACCAAGGTGTAGACGGTCGGGACCACATACAGCGTCAAAACCGTACCGAGCGTCAGACCACCGACGATCACCCAGCCGATTTGGCGCCGGCTTTCGGCCCCCGCGCCAGTGGCGATCGCCAATGGCACGGCGCCCAAAACCATCGCCCCGGTGGTCATCAGAATCGGCCGCAGCCGCAGCTCGGCAGCGTGCTTGACCGCTGCAAACAACGCTTCGCCCCTCTCACGCAACTGGTTGGCGAACTCCACGATCAGAATGCCGTGTTTCGTGATTAGCCCGACCAGCGTAATCAGCCCAATCTGGCTGTAGATGTTAAGCGTGCCGCCCGTGGCCCACAGCGCAGCAAGCGCCCCGGTCATTGACAGCGGCACCGACAGCATGATCACGAACGGATCGGCGAAGCTTTCGAATTGCGCCGACAGCACGAGATAGATGAAGACCAACGCCAGCACAAAGGTCAGATAAATGCTGCCGCTGGTGGTGCGGAATTCACGGGACTGACCGTTCAAGTCAGTAATGGCCGAAGGCGGCAGCACGCGGCGCGCCGCGTCGTCCATCGCGTCCAGCACCTGCCCAAGCGTGTAGCCGGGCGCGATCAGTCCGGTGATCGTCACCGCGCGCAGGCGGTTGAAGTGGTTGAGCGACTGCGGGCTGACGCCTTCCTGCACGCTGACCACGTTGGCCAGCTGCACCATGCTGCCGTCGCGCGCGCGGACGTAGATGTCGGAGATATCGTTCGGCCGTCGGCGGTCGCGCGGGGCCACCTGAACTATCACGTCGTACTGCTCGCCGTCGCGCTTGAAGCGCGTCACTTGCCGGCCGCCGAGCATCGTCTGCAGCGTGCGCCCGACCGTCTCCACCGCGATGCCAAGATCCGCTAGCTTGTCGCGGTTGACCTCTACGCGCAACTCCGGCGTATTGAGGCGTAAATCGGACTGCAGGTTCTGCACCCCCGGGTATTTCGCCATCTCGGCCAGAAACTGGTTGGCGATACGGTCCAGCTCCGCGTACGGCACCTGCGCCATGATCACATACTCAATCGGCAATGTGCGCGGCGACTGCCCGAGCGAAGGCGGATTGACCGCAAAGCCTAGGACGCCCGGAAGGGTCGCAAAGCGGGCGTTTAACTCGCGCGCAATGTCCATCTGCTTGCGCTCGCGCTGGTCCCAGGGTTTTAGGCGCAAAATGGCGTTGCCGACGTCCACGGTGGGGAAACCGGCGATCGCGTTGTACGCCACCGCCTCTGGAATCGTCGCGTAATACGCCTCCACCGTGCGCAGCTGTTCAGACATGTACTCAACTGTGGCCCCTGGCGGGCCTTGTAGGCGGCCAAAAATCACGCCGCGGTCCTCCAGCGGAGCCAGCTCCGAGCGCAACGCCATGAACAGCCCGACCGCCACGACACTGGCCACCGTCCATCCGGCCAGCACCACCCCGCGGTGCGCAAGCACCCAGGCCAGTGAGCGCGCATATCCGGTGGTTATCCCGTTCAAGAATGTATCGATCGCCTGATACAGCCGCCCGCGTTTGCTTTCGTGGCGCAGCAGCTTGCTGCACATCATTGGCGACAGGGTCAGCGCGACAAAGCCGGAAACCAGCACCGCGCCAGCCAGCGCGAGCGCGAACTCGATGAACAGCCGCCCGGTGCGGCCGGTGGAGAACGCCAGCGGCGCGAACACCGCCACCAGTGTCAGCGTCATCGCGATCACGGCAAAGCCGATTTCTTTGATGCCGACGATGGCCGCCTGCACACGCGGCATGCCGCTTTCGATATTGCGGTAAATGTTCTCCAGCACGACGATGGCGTCATCCACCACCAGCCCGATGGCCAGCACCAGCGCCAGCAACGTCAGCGTGTTGACCGTAAAGCCGAACGCGTACATCAGCGCAAACGCGCCGATTAGCGACAGCGGGATCGTCACCAGCGGAATCAGCGTCGCCCGCAGGCTGCGCAGGAAGAAGAAGATCACCAGCACGACCAGGATCACAGCCTCAGCAAGTGTCTGGAATACCTGCTTGATCGATTGCTCGATGAACACCGAGGCGTCGTACACGACCGTGATCTGCATGCCGGGCGGCAACGTCTCGTTGATCTTTGCCACCTCGGCGCGCACCGCCTGCGACAGCTCCAGCGGATTGCCGGTGGCCTGCTTAACCACCCCCAGGTTGATCGACGGCTCGCCACGGAAGCGCGCGATCACGCGCTCGTTGACGGCGCCGACGCGCACGGTAGCCACGTCGCGCAGCCGCACCGGATAGCCGTTGACGGTGGCCACGATGGCGTCCTCGAACTGTTGCACTGTCTGCAGGTCGGTAGCGGCCACGATGTTGAATTCGCGCGTGGCCGACTCGATGCGCCCAGAGGGCAGTTCGACGTTTTGCCGCCGCAGCGCGTCCTCGACGTCCTGCACCGTGAGCCGGTAGCCGGCAAGCCGATCGCGATCCACTTCGATGCGCATGGCCGGCCGCCGCTCGCCGAAAATCCACACGTCGGCCGCGCCCGGCAAGACCGACAGGCGCGGCTTCACATAGCGCGCGAGGTAGTCGGAAACTTCCACCGGCGAGCGGCCGCCCTGCGTGACCGCCATCCATATGACCGGGAACGCATCGGCCTCCACTTTCGCAACCACCGGCTCGTCCACGCCGTCGGGTAGCCGCGCGCGCACACGCGCCACTTTATCGCGCACGTCGGCGGCGGCCGAATCCGGATCGCGCGTCAGGCGAAAACGCACGTTGATCGTGCTTTGCTCGGAGCGGCTGGCAGAGGTCATCAGCTCCACCCCCTCGATGCCGGCCAGCGAATCCTCCAGCACCTTCGTGATCTGCGACTCGACCACCTCGGCGGAGGCGCCCGGATAGTTGGTGGTGACGCTGACGACCGGTTCGTCGATTCTCGGGTATTCGCGCACCGCCAGGCGCGTATATGAGATCGCGCCGATCACCAGCACCAGCAGCGATAGCACAGTAGCCAGCACTGGACGGCGGATGCACAACTCAAATAGGCTCATCGTGGATTCTCCATTGGATCGGGCGGCGGCCGTTGGCGACGACGCAGCTGACAGGGTTAAGAGCACCCGTGCGGCGTCATTTAGAGCCCGCTTTGTTATCGGCCGCAATCGCACCGCCGGTCGGCGGCGTTGCCTGGCCGACGGCCGCCGCATTCACCACCCGCACCGGCTGGCCGTCGCGCTGCACCCGCATGCCCGCGGTCACCACCAGGTCGCCCGCTTTGACGCCCTCGAGCAGCTCGACCATCGCGTCGCGTCGTACCCCGAGCTTGACGCGCACGCGCCGCGCCTTGCCATCCTCTACCGTATAGACGAAGAAATCGTCGTTCAGCGGCACCACCGCCTCCTCCGGCACGAGCAGCGCCGCGGCGCGCTCGCCGACGATCACGCGCACGCGCGCGAACATCCCGGGCCGCAAGCGTCCGTCGGTGTTCGCCAGTCGCGCGCGCACCTCCAGCGAGCGGCCGCTGGCATCAACGCGCGGGTTAATGGCGTCAATGACGCCTCGGTAGCGGCTGCCCGGCAACGCATCGGCGCTTACCTCCACCGCCAGCCCGACCTTCAACTGCGGCAGGTAACGCTCCGGCAGGCGAAAATCGACTTTCAACTGCGCGATGTCTTCGATGTTGACCAAATCGGCGCCGTCGCGCACGAAATCGCCGACACTCACGTTGCGGATACCCACCAGCCCGTCGAACGGTGCGGTCAGCCGCGTCTTCGCCAGGCGCGCCTCCGCAAGCTTCAGTTTCGCCTCCAGCACTTCGACGTTGGCAGCCGCCTGCTCCTGGGCGCTGCCGCTGACGAACTGCTTGGCCGCCAGATCGGCGGTCCGCTTTAAGTTGCTGCGCGCCAGCTCCAGCTCGGCGCGCGCCTGCGCCACCTCCGCCTCGTTCAGCGTCGCGTCGAGGGCGATCAGCACCTGCCCCTTCTTCACGGCCTGGCCGTCGCGAAAGTAAATGGCGGCGATGCGTCCCGCCACCTCCGGCCGCAGGATCACGCTCTCGTTGGAGCGCAGCGCGCCGACGGCCTGCAGCTCTTCCTTGACTGTTGCCGGTTTCAGCGCCACCACCTCCACCGGCGCTGCCGGGGCGCCCCCGGGCCCCGCGCCCTTGGCGGCCCCGTCGGTCTTTTTCGCCTCGGCCGTCTTGGGCGGGGCGAGCGGCGCGCTGCTGCCGCGGCCGAGCAGGAAATAGGCCGCGATCGTCGCGAGCGCGAGGCCGGCCAGAGCCGTGAAGGTGACAGCGCGTTTCTTCATCGTTCCCGTTATGCGTTTTTCGATCGTGCGATCCGGCAACCCGTGCGCCGCTGCCCGACGCGCGGACTTTACACCCCGCCCGCGCGGGAAAGCGCCGCCTCCACGCCGCGATTGGCGAGCGCATCGGCGCGCTCGTTGCCGACATCACCCGCGTGACCGCGCACCCATCGCCATTGGATGTCATGCCGAGCCGCCAGTTCGGCCAGCCGCTGCCAGAGATCCGCATTCTTCACGGGCTTGTTGTCCGCGGTGCGCCAGCCGCGGCGGATCCAGTTCGGCATCCATTCGGTGATGCCGAGCTGCACGTACTGCGAGTCGGTGTGCAGCACGACGCGACTGCGTCGCTTCAACGCCGCCAGCGCCTCGATCACCGCGGTCAGCTCCATGCGGTTGTTGGTGGTCTCCCGCGCGCCGCCAAAGAGTTCCTTCTCGTGCGTGCCGGCCCGCAGCAGCGCGCCCCAGCCGCCCGGCCCTGGGTTGCCCTTGCAGGCGCCGTCGGTCCAGATCTCGACCGTTGGCAGCGCCTCCGCAGACGGCGGCGACGGTGCCGCGCCCCGCGCCCGCCTCATGCGCCGGCCGCGCGGCGCGGCCGGTCGGCGGCGGCTTCATCGCGGCGCGCCGGCGCGCGGGACGAGACCTCGCCACCG
>JANWXE010000167.1 GCA_025055385.1 Burkholderiaceae bacterium
CGCCAGCGCGCCCGGCAGATGCTGGCCGAACAGCGCGTAGGCAAGGAACAGCGCGCAGATGATCGGCAGCGCAATGCCCATCACGCGCCGCGCCGCCTCGAACACCAGCACGATCGTGACGGTGCCGACGATCCAGTCGCCCACGGTCAGCTCGCCGGCGCGTGCCACAAGCTCTGCCTCGAAGATCCAATGATAGAGACCAGCGGCGAAAGCGGCTGCTCCAAGCAACGCGCCTAGCCAGCGCCGACGCAGCGGCGGAAACAGCAAGAACGTCATCAGCAGCAGGAACCCGACATGGATCGCGCGCACGACCACGCTGGACAGCGGGCTGAAGGCGGCGGTCACAATCTGGAAGGCGGAAAACGCCACCGCCACGGCGAAGATGTGGCGCGGCAACGGCCCCTGTGCGGGCGCCTGCAGGTCGTCGGCTGGAGACATCGTCCGCTCCGAAAAAGCGATGGCACAGCGGCGCTGTGCCATCGCGTGGCGGCAAGCCGCGGCGGCTGGCGGTTTACTTCAGCAGGCCTGCCTCGCGGAAATAGCGCTCGGCGCCCGGATGCAGCGGCACCGGCAGGTTCTGCGCCGCCGTTTCGCGCACGATGCCTTTGGCGGCGGCGTGCGCGGCGACGAGCTGATCGAGGTTGTCGAACAGGGACTTCGTCATCGTGTACACGACGTCAGCGGGTACGCCCTCGTGCGTAACAAGGAAATTCTTAATCATCGCCGTCGGCACCGCGGTCTCCTGCCCGGTGTAGGTGTTGGCCGGAATCGTGCCAGGCTGGTAGGCCGGGTCGCCCACCTTGGCGATGACCTCGGGCGGTATCGGCACGATCACGATCTTGACGGCCGTAGCTAGATCGCGGATCGAGGCTACACCCAAGCCGGCGGACTGCAGTGTCACGTCCAGCTGGCGGTTCTTGATAAGCTCGACCGATTCGCCGAAGGGCAGATATTCGACCTTGGCAAAGTCCTTGTACGTCAGGCCGGCCGCCTTCAAAATCGCGCGGGCGTTTAGCTCGGTGCCGGAGCGCGCTGCTCCCACGGAAATGCGCTTGCCTTTTAGGTCTGCCAGCGTGCGGATGCCGGACTCAGCGCTTGCCACGATCTGGATGTAGTTGTTGTAGATACCGGCTACGGTGCGCAGCCGCTTCAGCGGTGACTTGAAGCCTGCTTCCTCAACGCCGTTCCAGGCATCGGATAGCGCGTCACCGAGCGTGAAGGCGATCTCGCCACGCCCCTGCTGCAGCAGGTTCAAGTTCTCCACCGAGGCCTTGGTCGCCTGCACTTGGATCTTGGCATCCGGGATCGCCTTGCCGTAGATCTGGCTGAGCGCCACCCCGAGCGGGTAGTACACCCCGGCCTGACCCCCGGTCAGGATGTTGACGAACTTTTGCTGCGCCAGCGCCGGCCCAGTCAGTATCGCCAGTATCGTCGCCACGGCGGCGCTGCGCAGCGCCTGTGAAATCGTCTTACGCATGGGCGGGTTCCTTTCGGTGCAGTGGTCAGAACCGGATCCGTCCGGTCAGCATATCCTTGTACATCACCCAGTCGCCGAAAAAGCTAAACAGCGGCTGGCGGAATGAGGCCGGGCGGTTTTTTTCGAAGGCAAAGTGGCCGACCCATGCGAACCCATAGCCAGCCACGATGCCGGCGAGTAGCCACCATGGATTGCCGCTTGCGATCAACAGCGCTAGGCAAACGAGCGCGAGCGTAGAGCCGAGGAAATGCAAGCGCCGGCAGATTGGATTGCGGTGTTCGCTCAAGTAAAAGGGGTAGAACTCGCGAAACGTTCTGTAGCGCGGCGGATTTGTCTCGATTGTGGTTTTGCTGTCCATCGGTTCCGTCTCCTCGTTGCGGTGGCGCAAATCTACGCCGCAGACGGTGCGTGATTCAAGGGACGCCAGCAGTTGGCTGTCTGCCCACCCGACGGCGTTGTGCGCGCCTGTCCCTTGCCGTCCTCACTCAGCGCGATGTCGTAACGCCTTGCGCGCAAAAGTGTCCAACGCACGGCGCACACCCTCCGGGTTTTCGGCCATGAGGGCATGGCCGGTGTTAGGTAACGTCACCACGGTGGCGTCGCGGGCTGCCTCGATCAGGGGTTGGGCAAGCCTGGGCGGCGTCATGCTGTCAGAGGCCCCAAGCACAAACAGAGCCGGGCAGGCTAGCGCCCGCATCGCTTCCAGGCCGCCGGCGTAGGCGTGGCAGGCGCTGAAATCGTTGACTAGCACGTCACGGCCATGGATGGCTTCGGTCCGCTGCATCAGACGTAAGTTTTCCCAGAAGATCGAAAAGCCAGGGCCGGGGTTGCCCGGGCGGGCGGTGAAAGGCGCTAGCGCTGCGCTGTGCGACCAAACGTTGATCATCTGCATCGCACGGGCCGGGTCTTCGCGCGTGGCCGCCAGCAGCGCCTCGGAGACGCGCATCGGAAAGGCAGTGCCAAGCAGCGCGATGCCGGCGACGCGGTCGCGCAGCCGCTGCGCGGTCTCCAGCGCGATCAGTGACCCCATGCTGTGACCGCCGACCACAAAGGCTGGCGTGCGCAGCGGCTGCAGGGCGGAGGCGATGCTGTCGGCCATCGCCTCCACGGTGGGCAACGGCGGGCCCTCGCTGCGGCCATGGCCGGGTAAGTCGAAGGCGAGCACCGCGTATCCGTGATGGGCGAGCCAACGGCTCTGCAGGGTCCAGACGCTATGGTCGCCCTGGGCACCGTGCAGCAGCACGATGGCGGGCAACTGCTCGTCAAACGTCCGTCCACCCGTGTAGGCAAACAGAGTGCGGTTGCCGGCGGCAAGTTTCATGCGTCCACCTTGGATGCGGCTTTGAGCGCCCGCGCCAGGTCCTCGATTAGGTCGTCGGCATCTTCCAGCCCGATGGACAGCCGGATTGTGCCCTGCGTGATGCCGGCTGCCGCCAGTTCTGCATCGGGCACCCGGAAGTGGGTCGTCGAGGCCGGGTGGATCACCAGCGACTTGGCGTCGCCGACGTTGGCCAGGTGAGAAAACACGCGCAGCGACTCGACGAACTTCGCACCGGCGGCGCGCGAGCCTTTCAGGTTGAAGCTGAACACCGCCCCGCAGCCTTTCGGCAGTAGGCGCTGCGCCACCGCATGGTCCGGATGCGTCGGCAGCTCAGGGTAGGCGACCGACTCCACCATCGGGTGGGTCGCCAGGAAGGCGACCACTTTGCGGGTGTTTTCGACATGGCGTTGCATCCGCAGCGGCAGCGTCTCCAACCCCTGCAGCAGCAGGAAGGCCGTATGCGGGCTCATGCAGGCGCCGAAGTCGCGCAGCCCTTCGCGGCGCGCGCGCAGCAGAAACGGCGCGACCGTGCTTTCCTCCGCAAACACCATGCCATGAAAGCCCTCGTACGGTGCCGTCAGCACCTCGAACTTGCCGGACCTCTCCCAGTCGAAGCGGCCGCTGTCGACCAGCAGCCCCCCGATGGCCACACCATGGCCGCCAAGGAATTTGGTGGCTGAATGAAAGACAAGATCAGCGCCGAGGTTAAAAGGCTGCATCAGATAGGGCGTGGTAAAGGTCGAGTCGACCAGCAGCGGTAATCCGTGCGCGTGTGCGATCTCAGCGACCGCCGGTACGTCCAGAACGTCCAGGCCGGGGTTGCCGAGCGTTTCGCCAAAGAGCAGCCGCGTGTTCGACCGGATCGCCGCGCGCCAGGCGTCGAGGTCGCGCGGGTTAACGAACGTGGTCTCGATGCCGAAGCGCTTCAGGGTATAGGCAAGCAGATTGTGCGATCCGCCGTATAGGGCGCGGCTGGCTACGATATGGGCGCCAGCGCCCATCAGCGTGGCGATCGCCAGATGCAGCGCGGCCTGTCCGCTGGCGGTAGCGATCGCACCCACGCCCTGTTCCAGGGCGGCGATGCGTTCCTCCAGCACCGCCACCGTCGGGTTGGATATGCGCGAGTAGACGTGGCCGGCGCGCTCCATGTTGAACAGGGCGGCGGCATGTTCTGAATCCTCGAAGCAGAACGCGGCGGTCGCATAAATGGGCACCGCGCGGGCGCCGGTAGCAGGGTCTGGCGGCTGCCCGGCATGAAGGGCAAGCGTGTCAAAAGCGGGCGGGCGGGGATCGGCCATCGGCGTCAAACATCATGAAAAAGGCTGCGCTTTCTGCGCCTGCGGCGGCACAGAGGCGGCGGCATAATGCCATGCATGGATAACCGTTCGTCCGCGCGCGCGGAGCTGTATCCGGCAATCGAGCCATACGACGCCGGCATGTTGCCGCTTGACGACATCCATACGATGTACTGGGAGACGAGCGGCAACCCGCAGGGTGTGCCGGTCGTTTTCCTGCATGGGGGGCCCGGCGGTGGCTGCTCTCCAGAGCATCGCCGCTTCTTCGATCCGGCCTTCTTCCGCATCGTACTGTACGACCAGCGTGGGGCCGGTCATTCGACGCCCTTGGGCGAGGTGCGCAACAACACCACACAGCACCTGGTTGCGGATCTAGAGACGTTGCGTGAATATCTCGGCATCAGCCGTTGGTTGGTGTTTGGCGGCTCCTGGGGCAGTACGCTTGCGCTCGCCTATGGCCAAGCGCATCCGGACCGCTGTCTGGGGTTTGTGCTGCGTGGCATCTTTCTTGGGCGGCAAAGCGAGATCGACTGGTTCCTCGGCAGCCTGCGGCTGATCTTTCCAGAAGCGTGGCGTCGCTTCGTCGAGATGCTGCCGCGTGAAGAGCGCGACGACGTGCTGCGCGGCTATTTAAAACGGCTGTTTGATCCCGATCCGCGCGTGCATCTGCCGTATGCGCGCGCCTGGAGCGAATTTGAGGGTAGCTGCTCTACCTTGCTGCCGAACCCGGACCTGGTGCGGCATTTTGCGGAAGAGGCGCTCGGGCTAGCTCGGTTGGAGGCGCACTACTTTGCGCACCAGTGCTTCCTTGCGCCCAATCAGCTGCTTGCGAACCTTTACCGCATCCGCCATCTGCCGGCGTCAATTGTGCAAGCGCGCTACGACATGGTGTGTCCGATCGCTAGCGCCGACGAGCTGGCACGTGCCTGGCCAGACGCCCGCTATGTGATCGTGCCCGATGCCGGGCATTCGGTGTGGGAGCCGCCGGTGCGGGCGGCCGTGATGCGTGAGGTCGAACGTTTCAAACAACTGCTGGCCTAAATGCCGCGCTTTGCCGCTAACCTCAGCCTGATGTACCCGGAGCACGCGCTACTTGACCGCGTGGCCGCGGCAGCCAGCGACGGCTTCGCAGCCGTCGAGGTGCAGGCCCCCTATGCGGTGCCGGCGGCTGAGCTGCGCGCGGCATTGGCCGACGCCCGCGTGCAGCTAGTTTTGATGAACGCGCCGCAGGGCGATGATGAGGCAGGCGAGCGGGGCCTGGCCGCGCTGCCAGGTCGGGAACGCGACTTCGAAGCGGCAGTTGCGCAGGCGCTTGATTATGCGCGTGTGGTGGGCGCCCCGCGCGTGCACGTGCTGGCGGGCATCCCGGGGGTGCTGCCGGCTGCGGAATGCGAGCGCGTCTACCGGCGCAACCTGGCGCACGCCTGCGACGTCTTCGCGCCCCATGGTATCGAGGTGATGATCGAGCCGATTAACACGCGCGACATGCCCGGGTACTTTCTGCACTGCCTGCAGCATGCCGTGCGCACGATCGAGGCGGTGGCCCGTCCGAATTTGCGGCTGCAGTTCGACTGCTATCACGTGCAAATCATGGAGGGTGACTTGACGCGCCGGTTGCGAGAGCACTTCAGTCTGATCGGGCATGTGCAGATTGCTGGCGTACCTCAACGTCACGAGCCGGACCTCGGGGAGGTGCATTACCCGTTTATCTTCGCGCAGCTGGATGCGCTCGGCTACCGCGGCTGGGTGGGGTGCGAATACCGACCCGCCGCCGGCAGCCGTCCGGGCGGAACCCGGATGGGCTTGTCATGGCTGCGGCGCCTTTGAGGCGCGGTTCCGCGTGCACGTAGCTTGGGCTAGCATGGCTGCTAAACATTCGAGGAGACAGCCATGAAAGTCAGCGACATCCTGCGCGTCAAGGGCAATGCCCTGTTTACTGTCACGCCAGAGAACACGCTGTGGCTGGCGGTGCAGAGCATGGCTGAAAACGACATCGGCTCGGTGGTCGTAATGGAACACGGGGCGCTGGTCGGCATGCTGACATTTCGCGAAGTGATTAAGACCTTGTACCGCAATCAAGGCCAGCTGGGCGACCAGAAGGTGCGCGACGTGATGAATCCCTCGCCGCTGACCGTGTCGCCGCAGACCGACGTCAACGAGGTGCGGCGCCTGATGCTGGAAAGCCACGTGCGCTATGTGCCGGTGATGGATGGCCGCACATTGATCGGCGTCATTTCTTTTTACGACGTCGCAAAGGCGGTGCTCGAAGAGCAGAGTTTTGAGAACCGCATGCTAAAAGCGTATATCCGTGATTGGCCGGAACAAGAATCGATGAGCGGGTGAGGCTCGCTGTTGGCGAATCTAGGGTGGCGGCCGTCAGAGCCCCGTATGACAGCACCATCGCGCAGCAACGGCCGCCTCGCGGATGGATCAGTAGCGTGCAGCCGAAGTGCGGTATGGCGAGCGAACGGCTGCCGCGGAGTGCGACGGCCGCGTCCTACCGATTGTGCGTGCGACAGGCTGTGTCGGGTTGCGCAGTGGATTTCTTGGTCCGCCTGTTGACCACAACAGCAGCTGGTTGCTGTCACCGAGGGCCGACGGGCGCGCGCACGGTGGCGAACAGGTCCGATTGTCAGACGCTATCCGGTTCCGTCGCAGGTGCAAACTGGGCGCGCTGCTGCGGCTGCTGATGCGCCGCGTCAACCGCATTCATCGAAGACTTGACGCGGCAGCAGGGCCTGGTTCCTGGCCGGCGCGAAAAGGCCGCAGGAAGCGCCACTGAATCCGTGAGCCGGCGTGTCGATGGGGTGTGCCGCGCGGTTGGTCAGAGCAGGCCGAGGACCCGTGCAGTCGCGGATAAAGCAAGGCGGCCGGTTGACGCATTTGCACCTGCCGGCATTTGCTGCAGCGCGCGCTGGCAGCGCGCACGGGGCTGCGCCCGCCTGAGGCGACGCGATTTGCTGTCGGCACTTATCGGCGCGTGCGCACCCGGCCGCTGCATGTGCCCGGCGTTGTGCGATGCGGCTGCCGCTGTCGCTGGCGCGGCATGAGCTCGTGCAAGCAGCCTGGGAAGGGCTGGATCGCGCACGCGTATGGGACGTGCAGGTGCACTTTTAATCGGCGCCGGCCATTGCGGCAGCGGGGCCTACGTGGATCCGCGCACAGAAACCTGGGGGCAGCCGGTCGAGCGCATTCGGCTCAAGCCGGTTTACGCGCAGCTAGCGCGACGCCGTTTGCCGTTAATTGTCCATTGCGGACGGCAGGCGGCAGCCCCGGCGCGCAACAAGTGACGTTCAACAACCCGCTGCGCCTGCGGAGAGCGCTGGACGCGGGCGGCGAAAAGGAGACCCTTCGGTGTCGAGCCTTGCCCTGTTGCGGCGCCTCCTGGAGGACCGCCGCTACGAAAAGCTGGTGTTGGTCGGCCTCGCTGCGGTGTTCCAGCGCAACCGCACTTTGGCGGTGCAGCGCGAGCTCCTGCATCGCACGGACTGGGTTACGCGCCTGCTGCACGGCTCGGAGTTCCCGCGCTGCCTGGTATGCCGTTTATCTATGCCCTGGACCGCTTCGTCCACGTCGGTTGGCTGACTGAGCGCGACGCGAACGTGTTGAACGTAATCCGCGCCTGCCATCCGCTACTGTTTGCGTTGGTGCTGAAGCGAACGCTGCGCAACGGCCCGCATCGGCTCAGCGACGCCGTTTTTAATACCCCCGCGATTTTCTTCGCCGCCGCCTGAACGCAACCGGCGCGATGGCCGCGCTTAGAATCGTCCACCTATGTCCGGCTCCATTTTTGGACGCTTTTTTCGCGTCAGTAATTTCGGCGAGTCGCACGGCCCGGCGATCGGTTGCGTGATCGACGGCTGCCCCCCCGGCTTGCCGCTGAGCGCAGAAGACCTACAGCGCGATCTGGACCGACGCCGGCCGGGCACCTCGCGCCACGTCACCCAGCGTCGCGAACCGGACCGCGTGGAAATTCTCTCTGGCATCTACGAGGGCGTCACCACCGGGGCGCCGATCGCGCTGCTGATCCGCAACGAGGACGCGCGCAGCCGGGATTATGAAGCGCTGCTCGACACCTTCCGGCCCGGGCACGCGGACTATACCTACTGGCGCAAGTATGGCGTGCGCGATCCGCGCGGTGGTGGGCGTGCCTCGGCGCGGCTGACGGCACCAATGGTCGCCGCCGGCGCCGTGGCTAAGAAGTGGCTGCGGGCGCGCTTTGGCACCGAGGTGCGTGGCCACCTGGCGCAGTTAGGCGAAATCGAGATTCCGTTCGTGGATTGGGAGCAGGTGGACACCAATGCGTTCTTTGCGCCTAACGCGCAGATCGTGCCGCAGCTGGAACAATACATGGACGCGTTGCGTCGCCGTGGCGACTCCTGCGGTGCGCGTGTGCGGGTGGTGGCTACTGGTGTGCCGGCAGGCCTGGGTGAGCCTCTTTATGACAAGCTTGACGCGATGATTGCCTACGCCATGATGGGTATCAACGCCGTCAAGGGCGTCGAGATCGGCGCCGGATTCCGGTGCGTTGCGCAGAAGGGCTCGGAGCACGGCGACGAGCTGACACCGCAAGGCTTCGCGAGCAATCATGCGGGCGGCATCCTAGGGGGCATTTCCACCGGTCAGGACATCGAAGTGGCGATCGCCCTGAAACCGACCTCAAGCATCCGCATACCGCGCCGCTCGATCGACCGCAGCAATCGACCGGTGATGGTCTCTACCGAGGGTCGGCATGACCCGTGCGTTGGCATTCGTGCCACCCCAATTGCGGAGGCGATGCTTGCTCTTGTGTTGATCGATGCGGCGCTGGCAGACCGAGCCTACAACGCCGATGTGCGCCATGCCGTGCCGCCGATTGCGGGGCCGGACCGGAACGCCGCATCGCTGTGACCGCGCCTGCGTGTGGCGGCTCGCGCCGTTTTATTTTGGTTACTTTGCCAATACCGGCGTCCTGACGACGTATTTTCCGCTTTATCTAGAGTGGCGCGGGCTCTCCGCAGCGCAGATTGGCATCGTCATGGCCGTCGCGCAAGCCATGCGCGTGGTGGGCCCCACCATCTGGGGCTGGCTGGCGGACCGCTATGTGGCCCGCGAGTGCATTCTGCGCGCCACGGCCGCCGCCGCTCTGCTTGCCTTTGTGCCGATCTTAACCCCGGGCGGCTTCGCGCTGGTGCTGGCAGTGATGTTTGTCTACCACTTTTTCCTGGCCGCGCAGGCTCCGATGGCCGAGGCGATGGCGGGGGTACACCTGCAGCGGCGCCGAAACGCCGCTGCTCAGTATGGCCGGCTGCGCGCCTGGGGCTCGTTTGGTTTCATCGCCTTGGTGCTGGCCGCCGGGCCGCTGCTTGATGGGTTGGGTGTTGCGCTGACCCCGTATCTGGTCGTGGCATTAATGGCCTTGACGGTGGCTGCGGCCTGGTATGCGCGCGATGCGCGCGGACGCGAGGCGCAGGCGCCGGCGGTCTCGCTGCGCGCGCGATTGCGCGAGCCGCGCGTGCACTGGTTTTTTGTCTCGGCGCTGCTGATGGTGTTTGCGCATGGCGCGATGTACACGTATCTGGCGCTTTATTTGGCACACCTTGGCTACAGCAAGGCCGCCATCGGCGTGTTTTGGGTGCTTGGCGTATTGTTAGAAATCGGGCTGTTCTTCGTGCAAGGGCCACTGTTCGCCCGCTACTCGCTGTTTACGCTGCTGCAGGCAACCCTGCTACTTGCTGCTCTACGCTTTTGGCTGACGGCGCAGTTCGCACGTATCGTGCCGCTGTTGGTGTTGGCGCAAATGCTGCATGCGGCAACCTTTGCGCTGCACCACAGCATCTGCGTGGTGACGATTCAGCGCTGGTTTCCGGGCCGCGCCGCCACGCGCGGGCAGGCGCTTTACATCAGCATTGGCTATGGAATCGGCGGCACCGCCGGCAGCCTGGCTGCTGCGGGGCTTTGGTCGTCGCTCGGGCCTGCGGGGACGTTTGGGGCGAGCGCACTGGCAGCGCTGGCGGGCTGGGGGGCGGCACGGGTGGCACGCCGGCACGAACGGCCAAGCGAGATCTAAATCTAAAAGACGGGGCGTTCGATGGAATGGAGAAGAAAAATCCCATCGTGGCGGTGGCTGCTGTGGGCTGCATGCGCCATCGCGGCCACGGTGGTTGGTTGTCAGACGGTGCAGACCACACGAGGCGGGGAAGTCGGTGTCGATCGGCCACAGCGCATGTTTGCGCTGTTATCGCCGGCGGAAGTAGAAGCAGCTGCACGCCAGCAATACCTGCAGATCGTGCAAGGCGCTGCTCGCAAGGGCATTTTGAATCCGGACGCAAAGCAGACTGAACGGGTTCGTGCGATTGCGCAGCGGCTTATCCCGCACACAGCGGTATTTCGCGACGACGCGCCGCGCTGGCAGTGGGAGGTCAATGTGTTGAAGGTCGATCAGGTCAACGCCTGGTGCATGCCTGGCGGCAAGATCGCCGTCTACACCGGCCTGATCGAGAAACTGGCTGTCAGCGACGATGAGCTGGCTGCCGTTCTCGGGCATGAGATTGCGCATGCGCTGCGCGAGCATGCGCGCGAGCGCATGAGCCGCCAGATGGGGACTGCCGTCGGCCTGAGCGTGGTCGAGATCCTGATGGGGGTGTCGCTGGGGGATGTTGGCCAGCTGCTGGCGCAGAGTATGTTCGTGTTGCCGAATAGCCGAGAAAACGAGCTGGAGGCCGACCGTATCGGCGTTGAACTTGCCGCCCGCGCCGGATACGACCCGCGCGCCGCCATCAGCTTGTGGAAGAAAATGATGACCAACGCGCGCGCGCAGCCGCCGCAGTGGCTTTCCACGCATCCCTCGCACGAAACGCGCATGCGCGATCTTGAGGCCGTGTCGCAGCGCGTACTGCCACTGTATTTAAAGGCCCGTAGCAGCTAACGTGAACGGTTAGCCGAGCACCAATGCGATACGCGCCATGCGCCGCGTCAGGGCCGCAAGCGGATGATTGGCGCGTGTGGGCTCAAGCCGAAGCGTAACGAGTGCGCGCTCAGCTGCGCTCAGGCGCCGGTACAAAAAATCGCTTGCATTGCCAGGGTGCTCGGGCAAATAAAGCTGGGAGGCCAGCGCGGCGTGGCCGATAGCCTGCACGCGCACGTGGATATGCGGTGTACGGCCGGGATAAGGCACGGGCTCAATGGTGCGAAAATGAAACACACCGTCGGCATCAGTGCGTGTTTGCCCGTAACCCTGAAAGTGGGGGTCGCGCTCAGAGTCGGCCCCGCCGTGCGGATGGTGGTATACGGCGTTGGCGTCGCATTGCCAAATCTCCACGCGCGCTTGCGCAAGTGGTTTTCCGCGGCGCGTCAACACACGTCCGGTCAAATACAGCGGCACGCCGCGCGTCAACACACGCTCGCCGTCCACCGTGAGAAGATCGGCGTCGGTCTCTTGCGGCTGCTCGGCGACGCTACGAGGGTAAAACGGGCCTAACGTCTGCTGCGGGGTGGGCGCCAGCAGGCCCGCTGTGGCGGCTGTCGGAGGCGTCGACAGCAGAGGTGCAGTCAGCAGCGTCGCTAGCGCGTGGCGGCGCTGCAGCAGGCGGGAATTGTTCGTGCGATCGTTAATTGGCACGTCGGCCGAAGCGCGGGGAAGGTAAGTTGCAACGGGTTCAGACATGCCGTGTGCGCGAAGGTTCCAGCCAGAATCGTGCGGTGCGGTGGCATAATTTCAGCCCTTTACCAAGCTTTTGCCATCTGCGCTGCAGCCGTGGCCAAGACCCTTTACGACAAATTGTGGGATGAGCACGTTGTGCATGTGGAGCCCGACGGCACGACGGTGCTGTACATCGACCGTCACCTCGTGCACGAGGTGACAAGTCCGCAGGCCTTCGAAGGCCTGCGATTGGCCGGGCGCAAGCCGTGGCGCACGTCCTCGATCGTTGCTACGGCCGATCACAACACGCCGACGACAGGCTGGGAGCGCGGGCTCGAGGGGGTGGCTGATCCGGTCTCACGCGAGCAGATTATCACCCTCGATGCGAACATTAAGGCGTTTGGTGCGGCGGCGTACTTTCCGTTTCGGGACCCCCGGCAGGGCATCGTGCACGTAATTGGACCCGAGCTCGGGGCGACCTTGCCTGGCATGACCGTGGTCTGCGGCGACTCCCACACCAGCACACACGGGGCGCTGGCGGCACTTGCGTTCGGCATCGGAACCTCCGAGGTCGAGCATGTCCTCGCCACGCAGACGCTGCTGACGCGCAAGTCGAAGAACATGCTGGTGCGTGTGGAGGGCGCATTGCCGCGTGGCGTCACCGCCAAGGACGTCATCCTGGCCGTCATCGGCCAGATCGGCACGGCCGGTGGCACCGGGTACGCGATCGAATTCGGCGGCTCCACCATCCGCGCGCTGTCGATCGAGGGCCGCATGACGATTTGCAACATGGCGATCGAGGCCGGCGCGCGGGCTGGCATTGTCGCCGTGGATGAAAAGACGATCGACTACGTCCGCGGCCGGCCGTTCGCACCAACAGGCGCCCTGTGGGACCAGGCGGTTGCTTATTGGCGCACCCTGCGTTCGGATCCTGACGCCGTTTTTGACCGCACGGTGCAGCTGGATGCTGCCGCGCTGAAACCTCATGTAACTTGGGGTACCTCACCGGAGATGGTGACGACTATCGATGGCCGCGTGCCGGATCCGCGAGAGGAAAGTGATCCGGTGCGGCGTGCCGGCTATGAACGGGCCCTGCAGTACATGGGGCTTCAGCCCGGCATGCCGATCACAGACATCCGCATCGACAAGGTCTTCATCGGCTCCTGCACAAACTCCCGAATAGAGGATCTGCGCGCAGCGGCGCAGATCGTGCGCGGCCGGCGCATCGCGGATAACGTGCGCCAGGCGCTGGTCGTGCCGGGCTCCGGCACCGTCAAGCGCCAGGCCGAAGCGGAAGGGCTAAACAAGATTTTCCGCGACGCGGGCTTTGAGTGGCGCGAGCCGGGTTGTTCGATGTGCCTTGGCATGAACGCCGATCGCCTCGAACCGGGCGAGCGTTGCGCGTCCACCTCCAACCGGAACTTTGAGGGTCGGCAGGGCGCCGGCGGACGCACGCATCTGCTCAGCCCGCCGATGGCCGCGGCGGCGGCGATTGCCGGACGCTTCATCGACGTGCGGCAAATGATGTGAGGGGCCGCCGATGCAGCCGTTTGTCACGCACACTGGCATTGTGGCGCCGTTGGACCGCGCCAACATCGACACAGATCAAATTATTCCGAAGCAGTTTTTGAAATCGATCCGCCGCACGGGTTTCGGAGCCAACCTGTTCGACGAGTGGCGCTACCTCGATCGGGGCGAACCGGGCAAGGACAACAGCCGGCGGCCGCTGAATCCGGATTTCGTGCTGAACCAGCCGCGCTACCGCGGCGCCTCGATTTTGCTGACGCGCCGCAACTTCGGCTGCGGCTCGAGCCGCGAGCATGCGCCCTGGGCGCTGGCAGAGTATGGCTTTCGTGTCCTGATCGCGCCCAGTTTTGCTGACATTTTCTACAACAACTGTCTGAAGAATGGCCTACTGCCGGTCGTGCTGGACGAGGCGGTCGTCGATCGCCTGTTCCGCGAGGTGCAGGCCACCGCGGGGTACGCGCTGACGATCGACCTGCCCGCGCAGACGGTCCGCACGCCAACAGGTGAGACGCTGCGTTTCGAGGTCGATTCGTTTCGTAAAGAGTGCTTGATTCACGGTTGGGACGACATCGATCTCACCCTGCGTCATCAAGACAAGATCGCAGCCTTTGAGCGCGAGCGCCTGGCGCGCCATCCGTGGCTTGCGCCCGTGGCGCGCACATGAAGATCGCTGTTCTTCCGGGCGACGGCATCGGTCCAGAGGTGGTCGCTGCCGCCGTCCAGGTGCTGCAGGCGCTTGGCGAGCCCTTCGAGTTTGAATTCGCCGAGGTCGGCGGGGCTGCTTATGAGGCGTACGGGCAGCCGTTGCCGGAGGCCACGCTGGCGCTAACGCGCGCCGCCGACGCGGTGTTGTTCGGCGCGGTGGGTGACTGGAAGTACGACGCATTGCCGCGCGCATTGCGCCCCGAACAAGCAATCCTCGGGCTGCGGCGCGCGTTGGGCTTGTTTGCCAATTTGCGGCCGGCAGTCTGCTTTGAGCCGCTTGTGGCGGCCTCCAGCCTGAAGCCCGAGTTGGTCGCGGGACTGGACATTTTGATCGTGCGCGAGCTGACCGGTGACATCTATTTCGGACAGCCCCGCGGGCGGCGTCTTGCGCCGGACGGGCCGTTTACCGGTGCGCCAGAGGGCTTCGACACGATGCGCTATACGCGGCCGGAGATTGAGCGCATCGCGCGCGTTGCCTTTGAGGCAGCACGTAGGCGGCGTCGGCATGTAACCAGCGTGGATAAGGCTAACGTGCTGGAGACGTCGCAGCTGTGGCGGGAAGTCGTAACCGAGGTGCACGCCGAGTACCGCGACGTGACGCTCGAGCACTTGTACGTCGACAACGCGGCGATGCAGCTGGTGCGCGCGCCGAAGTACTTTGACGTTATTGTGACGGGCAATCTGTTCGGTGACATTCTGTCGGATGAGGCGGCCATGTTAACTGGCTCAATCGGCATGTTGCCTTCGGCGTCTCTTGGCGAGAGCGGCCGCGGGCTATATGAGCCGTCGCACGGCAGTGCGCCAGATATCGCAGGCAAAGGCACGGCCAATCCGCTCGCGACGATTTTGTCTGCAGCCATGATGCTGCGGCATTCGCTTGGGCGTCCCGCGCAAGCTGCGCGCATCGAGACAGCGGTCGGCAAGGTATTAGCGGCTGGGCTGCGCACACCTGACATCGCTTCCCCTGGCATGCGAATGGTTGGCACGCGCGAGATGGCTGCGGCGGTGGTGGCGGCCCTGCCTGACTGAAGCGGCACGCTAGGAGAGGACTGAACACGGCAGCGGAGATCGCCATGAAAGTGGGCATTGTGGGTTGGCGGGGAATGGTTGGTTCCGTACTGATGGAACGGATGGTCGCCGAGCGAGATTTTGAGCTGTTCGACGCGGTGTTCTTCAGCACATCAAATGCGGGCGGGGCGGCGCCCGCGGTGCCGCGTGCATCAGCGACCCTGCAGGACGCCAACGACATCGCTGCGCTTGCGGCCTGCGATGCGATCCTGACCTGCCAGGGCGGCGAGTACACCGCGGCCGTGCATCCGCGGCTGCGCGCCGCGGGCTGGCGGGGCTACTGGATCGATGCCGCCTCGACGCTGCGCATGAACGAGAACGCGGTGATCGTCCTTGACCCGGTCAACCGGCCGGTGATTGACCGAGCGCTGGCCGCGGGCGTGCGCGACTTCATCGGCGGCAACTGCACTGTGAGCCTCATGTTGCTCGCGCTGGACGGCCTACTGAAAGCAGATCTGATCGAATGGATCACGGCGATGACTTATCAGGCCGCCTCCGGTGCTGGCGCTCAGAACATGCGCGAGCTGCTTGAGCAGATGGGCTATGTGCACGGCGCGGTCAAGCATTTGCTGGCTGATCCAAACGCGGCCATCCTTGAGATCGATCGGCAGGTGACCGCCGCGCTGCAGTCGGAGGGTTTGCCGCGAGCCCATTTTGGCGTGCCGCTGGCCGGCAGCTTGATTCCGTGGATCGACAAGGATCTCGGCAATGGCATAAGCCGTGAAGAATGGAAGGGGGGCGCCGAAGCAAACAAGATCCTCGGCCGCCCGCCGATGGGGCAGCCGGGCGCGCTGATTGTCGAAGGCATTTGCGTGCGTGTCGGCGCGATGCGCTGCCACAGCCAGGCACTCACGATCAAATTGAAGCGTGATCTGCCGCTGTCTGAAATCGAGTATCTGCTAGGCAAGGGCAACCCGTGGGTACGGCTCGTGCCAAACAACCGCGAGGACAGCGTGCGGGAACTGACACCGGCGCGCGTGAGCGGCACGCTGCAGATTCCTATCGGCCGCGTGCGCAAGCTTGCCATCGGCGCTGAGTATTTAAGCGCGTTCACATTAGGTGATCAGTTGCTCTGGGGCGCGGCCGAACCCTTGCGACGCATGCTGCGCATCCTTTTGGGCCGCCTCGACTAGACGCGGCCGCGCACTGCAATCGACCGGAACGGCGGGTTTTTCTCCCGCTTTCCCGTGACTTGTGGCGGCATCTGAACTTGCTTGCCTAAGTGTCTGATGTTATGTTCGAAAACAGCTTCGAGCGCCTGCAGGGGGGCAGCGGTGGCATCTAACAAGCAAGGGCGTGCACCAGCGCCCAGTGCACTGTTCGTAGCGATATCGCTCGCGCTAACAGCGCCGATGACGGAAGCTGCGGGGCTGGGCCGGTTGACTGTGCAATCGGCACTTGGGCAGCCGCTGCGAGCTGAGGTTGAAGTGACGTCGGTCAGTCGGGAAGAGGCCGGGACACTTTCTGTGCGCTTGGCGCCGCCATCGGCGTTCCGTCAAGCTAATCTCGAATTTAATCCAGCGCTGTCGGCGTTGCGGTTCGATCTGGAACGGCGCGGGGACAATACCTATGTCGTGCGCATCTCGTCACTGCAGCCGATTAACGAACCATATTTGGATTTGTTGCTTGAACTGAGCTGGGCAACCGGCCGCGTGCTGCGCGAATACACGGTATTGCTGGATCCGCCAGCCCTGCGTACTGCGCCTGAAGTGATTGCGCCGGTGACGCCGCCGACGGCGGCGCAGCCATCGGTGGCTGCGCCGCAGCCTAGTGTCGTCTCCCCACCCGCGGCGGCAGCAGTGGCGGCGCCGCCCGTGCCAGCGGCGCGCCAGACCCCTGAAGGCGGCGCGGCGGCGGCAGCCCCTGTCGCTGGCAGCACATATACGATCCGGCGTGGCGATACGCTAAGCCAAATCGCGGCTCAGGTTAAGCCGCCAGAGGTGTCGCTAGAACAAATGCTGGTGGCGCTGTTTCGCGCCAATCCAAACGCTTTTGTCGGCCAGAACATGAACCGCATGCTGGCTGGCCGCGTCCTGACCATCCCATCGGCTGCTGATGCCCTCGCAGTGTCGGTTGCCGAGGCGAGGCAAGAAGTCGCTGCGCAGAGCGCTGATTTTGCGCAGTACCGTAGCCGACTCGCACAAGCCGCGACGGCGGCATCTGCAGCCGACGTTACGGCGGCCGCCCCTGCCGGACAGGGGCGTGTTACGACGCGCGTTGAGGATAAAGCGGCACCGGCCAAGTCCGGCGACCAACTAAAGATTGCGCGCGTCGAGCCGTCGACACCGGGCGCCCCAAGCAAGGCGGCTGATGATGAGGCCGTGGCGCGCCAGCGCGCGCTGAAAGAGCAGGAGGAGCGGGCCGCAGAGCTCAAGAAGGCAAACGAGCAGCTGAAGAAGGCGCTTGAGCTGCAAAGCAAGGTCGGCGCAGCGTTACAGCAGCAAGCCGAAGCGAAGAAAGAGTCTGAGAAGGGCGTTTCAGCGGCAACGCAATCGGCAGCGCCTGCGGCAGCGGACGCTACGAAGGCCATGGCGCCGGTTCAGTCGCCAAAGCAGGCCGCCGAGGTGTCGAAGGCGGATGCGCCGAAGCCTGATGCACCAAGCGCCGAGCCGGCAAAAGCGCAGGCAACTGCACCAGCAGTGACGCCTGCGGCTGAGATCGCGCGGGTCGAGCCCAAGAAGCCAGAGCCTCCGAAAGCGGCTGCGCCTGCGTCAGCCGAGCCAGGTTTCTTTGATTTCCTCAAGGATTCGACGACGGCGGGCTTGCTTGCGCTGGTCGTCGCGTTGTTCGGCGCGCTCATTGGGCTGAACCTTTATCGCAAGCGCAAGCTGGACAAGGCCGAGGAGCAAAGCGCGGGCGAGGGATTGCGTGCGAACTCCCTCTTCGGGCAGACCGGTGGCCAAAGCGTCGACACCGGCACGACGAGCACCTTCAATTCCAGTTTTATTCCAGCGGCCTCGCAGCTTGATTCCAATGAAGTCGATCCGGTGGCGGAAGCCGATGTTTACATCGCCTATGGCCGCGAGGAGCAAGCCGAAGAGATTCTGAAGGAAGCGCTGCGACTGCAGCCAGATCGGCATGCGGTGCGGCTGAAGTTGCTTGAAATCTATGCGCGGCGCGGCGATAAAGCGAGCTTTAACGCGCTGGTTGAGGAGCTGCGAGAACGCACCGGCGGCGTTGGCGAAGAGTGGGAGCGGGCGGTGAAAATCGGCCGCGCGATGGATCCTAACCATCCGATGTTCGCAACGGCTGCGAATGCCGAGGTGTCTCGTGGTCCGACCACCGAGCTGCGTCTGACGCCCAACACCGGCGCGCCGCTGGGGGCCGCAGCGGCCGCAGCCACCACAGCCGGGCTCGACAAGACTCAGCCATTGATGGCCGAGACTGGGCTGCACCTGGCGCCTGAGTCGAAGCTCGACACCGCGATGCCGGTGGACACGCGCATGACGGGTGATACGAGCATGCCGCTGGATCGGCCGACGGCTGCGGACGCCTCAAAGCCGCCTAGCCTTGGCGCGGCCGTACCGTTGGAGGCTGACCTGCCGGCGGCAAAACCGGCGCCAACGGTGGAGGCTTTCAGCGGCCGTCCGGTGGAGCGAATCGATTTCGCCGCGCTGGACTTTGACCTGGGCGCGCCCGCCGAACCTGTAGCTGCACAGCCAGCTGCAGCAGTCTCGAAGGCAGAGGCGGCCCGGGTCGAGGCAGAAGCGATGCCGACGATGGATTTTACGTTCCCATCTACGCAGGCGTCGTCGGCGGCTGGCGCAGGGTCGACAGCAGGCGCGCGCATGACCATCCCGGACGTAGACCTCACGTTGCCGCCACTAACCAGCGGGCCTGTGCCGCCGCCGGCTCCGCAGAAAGAGCAGGTCGCGCGGCCTACGCTGCTGGGGGATGTCGGCGCATTGCCTGACGAGCAAGCCCCGCGCTTGACCTCAAACACGGATCAGGCGACTGTTCCACTGATTGACTTCGATCTAACCGGTACAGACGTCGATCTAGGCGGCCGCCGCACCGAGACGCAGGCGGGCAGCCCGCTAGCGGCGCAGATGGCGACCAAGCTCGATTTGGCGCGCGGTTACATCGATCTGGGCGTGAAGGATGGCGCACGCGAGCTGCTGGAGGAAGTGATGCGCGATGGTACGCGCGAGCAGCGCCAGCAGGCGGTCGAGCTGCTCAAGCAAATCGAGGGCTAACCAGCGTAGCGCGTTGGGGCGGGCGCGCCGTGTGCGCCGGTCCGTTGATTTTCAATGCCCCGTATTGCGCTTGGTTTGCAATATGACGGCTCAGCGTTCTGCGGCTGGCAGACGCAAGCAAGCGCTTGCGCGGTGCAGGATGCGTTGCAGCGTGCGTTGCGCAACTTCTTACACGAGGAGGTTCAAATTGTGTGCGCGGGCCGAACAGACGCCGGCGTGCACGCGACGTACCAGGTTGTTCATTTTGACACCCAGCGCGTGCGACCGCTCGCTGCCTGGGTACGCGGTGTCAATGCGCAGCTGCCTGCAACCATTGCCGTGCGTTGGGCGCGGGTGGTACCGCCGGATTTTCATGCACGCTATTCCGCACGCGCGCGGCGGTATGACTACTGGATCCTGAACGACCCCGTACGCGCACCCTTGCTTGTTGGGCGCGTGGGGTGGGTGTTCCGTCCGCTTGACGTGACGGCGATGCAGCAGGCGGCAGCCTTACTGGTCGGCACACATGACTTTTCCGCCTTCCGCTCGGCCGAATGTCAGGCAGCCACCCCCGTGCGCGAGTTGCGGCTGCTGACGGTGCAGCGGTACGGCACGCTGATCCGGGTGCGGGCTGTCGCGAATGCCTTCTTGCATCACATGGTACGCAACATCGTTGGCACGCTCGTATATGTGGGCCTTGGGCGGCAACCGCCCCAGTGGGCCGGCGAGGTCTTAGCTCGGCGCAATCGCGCGCTGGCTGCGCCTACCTTTAGTGCCGATGGTTTGTATCTGACCCACGTCGAGTACCATCCAGCGTTTGACCTGCCGGCGCCCCAGGATGTGCCGCCTCTGCTCACATGATGCGCACACGGATCAAGTTTTGTGGAATTACCCGCGCGGTCGATCTGGAGGCCGCTGCGGCATCGGGCGCGGACGCAGTGGGTTTCGTCTGCTATGAGCGCAGCCCTCGCTATGTAAGCCTGCCACAGCTGCGGGAGTTAGCGCGCGCACTGCCGCCGTTCTTGCAGCCGGTACTGCTGTTCGTCAACGCGCCGCCGACGCAGGTTACGGCTGCACTCGAATTGGTGCCGCAGGCGCTCTTGCAATTTCACGGCGACGAGGACCCTGAGGCATGTGCCCGTCATGGACGTCCATTTATCCGCGCCGTGCGCATGCGCGACGGGGTCGATTTGTTAGACTGCGAACGGCGTTATGCACACGCTTGTGCCCTGCTGGCTGATGCGCCCACGCCCGGCTACGGTGGCTCGGGTGCGAGCTTCGAGTGGTCGCGGCTGCCGCCGCCCTCAGTGCGGCGCAAGGCGCTGGTGCTAGCGGGAGGGCTGACACCCGAAAACGTTGGTGCGGCAATCGGGCTCGTGCGGCCATATGCGGTGGACGTATCAAGCGGCATTGAAGATGGCCCGGGTGTGAAGAGCGCAGCGAAGATGCGCCGCTTTGTGGCCGCCGTGCGGGCAACCGACGCCATTCAGTGAGCCGATGAAAGCTTACGATCTTCCAGATGCGCGGGGCCACTTTGGGCCTTACGGCGGGATTTTCGTCGCCGAGACGCTGATGCATGCGCTCGACGAGCTGCGCGAGGCGTATCTGTATTGGCGAGCTGATGCCGGCTTTCAGGCAGAGCTTGCGCATGAGCTAAAGCATTACGTGGGTCGGCCGAGTCCGATCTACCACGCGCGCCGCTGGAGCGAGCGGCTGGGTGGAGCGCAGATTTACCTGAAGCGCGAGGATCTGAACCACACGGGCGCGCACAAAATAAACAACACGGTCGGCCAAGCGCTGCTTGCGCGCCGCATGGGTAAGCGGCGCGTAATCGCGGAAACGGGCGCGGGCCAGCACGGGGTGGCCACCGCCACCGTTGCTGCGCGCTATGGGATGGACTGTGTCGTCTACATGGGAGCGGAGGACGTCGCGCGGCAAGCACCCAACGTGTACCGCATGCAGCTGCTGGGAGCGACGGTCGTGCCCGTGGAAAGCGGCTCCCGTACCTTAAAAGATGCGCTAAATGAAGCGATGCGCGACTGGGTCACCCATGTGGAGACTACGTTTTATATCATCGGCACGGTAGCGGGACCACATCCCTATCCGATGATGGTGCGCGACTTCAATGCGGTCGTCGGGCGCGAATGCCGGGCGCAAATGCTAGAACTTGCCGGCCGGCAGCCCGATTACGTGGTTGCTTGTGTGGGCGGCGGCAGCAATGCGATGGGCATCTTTTATGAGTACATCGACGACCACGCTGTCCAACTTATTGGCGTGGAAGCGGCCGGTGAAGGCCTGCATACGATGCGCCATGCTGCGTCGCTGCAGCGGGGGCGTCCGGGCGTGCTCCATGGCAATCGGACTTACCTGCTGCAAGACGAAGAGGGGCAGATTCTGGCGACGCATTCGATTAGCGCCGGCTTGGACTACCCGGGCGTTGGCCCCGAACATGCTTGGCTAAAAGACACAGGGCGGGCACAGTACGTGGGTGTCACAGACGCAGAGGCGCTGCAGGCGTTTCACGACTGCTGCCGAATAGAAGGCATCATCCCTGCGCTGGAGTCCAGCCATGCGTTGGCTTATGCCGCCAAGCTGGCACCGACGCTAGCGCGCGATCGCATCATTTTGGTTAACCTCAGCGGTCGGGGCGACAAGGACCTCGCCATTGTAGCCGCCGCGGGAAAACCGACAGCCGGTGCGGGGCAGAAAGACCGCTGATGTCACGGCTTGCCAGTTGTTTCGCAGCGTTGCAGCAAGCGGGGCGCAAGGGGCTGATCCCTTTTCTTACTGCCGGCGATCCGGCGCCGGAGTTAACGATACCGCTGATGCATGCGATGGTGGCCGCGGGCGCCGACATTATCGAACTTGGTGTGCCCTTTTCGGACCCGATGGCCGACGGACCGACGATCCAGCGATCCACGCAGCGCGCGATCGCGAATGGTGGGGGACTGCGGCAGACATTAGCGCTTGCGCAGGAGTTCCGGCGTACCGATGCACGGACACCGCTCGTGCTGATGGGCTACGCCAATCCTATTGAGGCGATGGGCGTCGACGCATTTACCCGCGCGGCGCGCGCAGCCGACATTGACGGTGTGCTGGTCGTAGATTACCCGCCGGAGGAGTGCGAGGCCTTTGCCGCAGCACTACGCGCGGTACAGATTGACCCGATTTTTTTGCTGGCGCCGACTTCGACGCTGCAGCGCATCGCTCGGATCGGGCAGATCGCGTCGGGCTACGTCTACTATGTGAGCCTGAAAGGAACGACTGGCGCCGGCCATCTGGACGTCAGCGATGTCGTGGCGCGTATCCCGCGTTTGCGCGAACAAGTGCGGGTGCCGATTGGGGTTGGCTTTGGGATCCGCGATGCGCAAAGTGCGGCGGCAGTCGCGCAGGTGGCTGACGCGGTGGTGGTTGGCAGCCGCATTATCGAAGAAATCGAAAGGACGCCGCGTGAACGGCTCGTCGAGGCGGTACGTACCCTGCTAACGGACATGCGTCAGGCGATCGATGTCGCGACGGCGGGGCGGGCGGCGCACGAGAATCGGAGGGCCCGATGAGCTGGATCGAGAAACTGCTGCCACCGCGCATTAAGCAAGGTGGCTCGCGCAAGAGCGTGCCGGAGGGTCTGTGGACTAAATGCCCAGCGTGTGAGGCGGTCTTATACGCGGCCGAACTGCAGCGTTCGCTGCGCGTGTGCCCGAAGTGCAGTCACCATATGCGCATGAGTGCACGCGAGCGCTTGGACGCGCTGCTTGACCCCGAGGGGAGATTCGAGATCGGGCAGGAGGTACTTCCGGTCGATCCGCTCAAGTTCAAAGACAGCAAGAAGTACCCGGAGCGGTTGCAAGAGGCAATGCAGGAGACGGGGGAGACAGATGCCCTGGTGGTGATGGGCGGGGCGATTCGCACGCTGCCTGTCGTGGCGGCTGCCTTTGAGTTTGGCTTCATGGGCGGCTCGATGGGCTCGGTCGTTGGCGAGCGGTTCGTGCGCGGGGTGCAGACCGCATTAGAACAAAAAACACCTTTCATCTGCATCACGGCCAGTGGCGGCGCGCGCATGCAAGAGAGCCTGCTGTCACTGATGCAAATGGCGAAGACAACAGCAATGGTTGCTAAGCTTGCGGAGGCGAAGTTGCCCTTCATCTCTGTGCTGGCCGATCCGACGATGGGCGGTGTGTCGGCAAGCTTCGCCTTTATGGGGGATATCGTGATCGCTGAGCCAAAGGCGCTAATCGGCTTTGCCGGGCCACGCGTGATCGAGCAAACCGTGCGCGAGAAACTGCCGGAGGGCTTTCAACGGGCCGAGTTCCTGTTGCAGAAGGGCGCAATCGACATGATTGTTGACCGGCGCCAGTTGCGTGATGAGCTGGCACACCTGCTGGCGCTGTTGCAACGCCAGCCGCTAGACGCGATTAGCTAGCACGCTTGGCAGCCAAGCGGCAGCGGGTGCGGGCGTGAGGGCTGGGCCTTGGACGCGTCCACGTCGGAACTTGATGCGTGGCTGGCGCATATCGAGCGGCTGCACAGTCGGCCGATCGACATGTCATTGGAGCGCGTGCGCGACGTGGCGCGGCGTCTCGATATCGATTTGAAGCGAAGCATAACCTTCGTCGTTGGCGGCACCAACGGCAAGGGCTCGACGTGCGCTTTCTTAGATGCGATCCTGCGCGCGGCTGGCTACCGCGTCGGCCTCTATACCTCACCGCACCTGCTGCGTTTTAACGAGCGCGCCTGCATTGGCGGCATGGCCGTCGATGACAGCGCCTTGATTGCTCAGTTCGAGGCTGTGGAGCGCGCGCGCGCTGGCACCGAACTAACGTACTTCGAATTCACGACGTTAGCGATTCTGCGCCTGTTTGCGCACAACGGGCTGGATGCCGCGGTCCTGGAGATCGGTCTGGGCGGGCGCCTTGATGCGGTCAATATCGTCGATGGCGACTGCGCGGTGTTGACGACCGTGGATATCGACCATGTCGAGTACCTCGGCCCCACACGCGACGCCATCGGCTATGAGAAAGCGCATATTTTTCGCGCCAGCCGGCCCGCCATCGTTTCTGATCCGCAACCGCCAAACACTGTGCTTGAGGTGGCGACTGCTTGTGGCGCTGACCTCTGGTTGCGCGGCCGCGACTTTGCCCTCCGCGCTCAGCAGCAACAATGGGATTACCTAGGGCGGACGCTGCGACGCAGCGGCCTGCCTTATCCGGCCTTGCGGGGAGCGAGCCAACTACTTAACGCGAGCGCGGCGCTGGCCGCGCTAGAGGCAGTGGCATCGCGCCTGCCGGTTAGTCAACAAGCGGTGCGCACCGGTCTGCTGACGGCGCGGCTGCCGGGGCGCTTTCAGGTACTGCCGGGCCGTCCAACGGTCATTTTCGACGTTGCTCACAACAAGCAAGCGGCTGCCGAACTGGTGTGCAACTTGGAGCGGCAGGGATTTTTTCCTCGCACGCATGCCGTCTTTGGGATGCTGCGCGACAAAGACGTGCGTGCGGTCGCAAGCTGCGTGGCGCCGGCAATTGACGTGTGGCATGTTGGCCCCACACCCGGCGCACGCGGAGCGAGTGCGGAGGCGCTGGGCGCACTTCTGCGCGAGGTGGCCGGAAATGCCGATGTGCGCACATATCCGAGTGTCGCGGCCGCCCTTGCCGCAGCGCATGAAGCATGCGGCACCGATGATAGGATCGTTGTGTTCGGAAGCTTTTTAACGGTTGCCGAGGCGATGCGAGCCAGCGGCATGGCAACATCGGTAACATGATCACGGGCCGAGCCTGGGAGCATGTCAACGGCAAACCAGCGCATGCGCGCCGATAGCGAGCCCGAGCCAGCGCGCGCGTTACGGGTGCGGGCGCGGCGCCGCCTAATCGGCGCGGCGTTGTTGCTATTGACGACGGCCCTTGTCGTGCCTTGGCTGCTGGATCCAGCGCCGCGGCCTGTGTCCGACAACCTCGCGATCGATATCCCAAGTGAGCGGGAACCGTTTACGCCTCGGTTGACTACGCCTGCTGCGGTCGAACCGCCGACGGCGGCCGCAACTGAGGAGCCGGCACCACCACAACGGCCTGTTCAGGGGCCTGTGGGGGACGTCAGGCAGGCTGAAGTCGGCCGAGAAGGCAAATATGTGGTCCAGGCCGCCGCGCTGAGCTCGGAGAGTGCCGCGCGCGAGCTCAGCGAACGGCTGCGGAAAGCGGGCTTCACGCCGTTTACGGAGAAAATCGAAACGCGCGAGGGCGTGCGATACCGCGTGCGCGTCGGGCCATACGCGTCGCGGGAGGAAGCTCAGCGTGCACAAGCGGGTCTGCGCGCACTTGGCATCAGTTCGACGCTGGTGGTCGCCGGATGACGACGCTGGACTGGGTGGTCATGGGCGTATTAGCAGCGTCGGCCCTGCTAGGGCTGTGGCGTGGCCTGATGCGGGAGCTGTTCTCGCTGGCCGGGTGGGTTGGCGGTATCGTGCTCGCTGCGCGCTTTGCCGAGCACTTCGGACAGTGGCTGCCGCGCGATCTGGGCTGGCCAGCTTTGCGCACGGGCGTGGCGGCGTTTGCCATTGTGGTTGCCGCGGTGTTTGCTGCCGCTGCACTTGGCTGGCTGTCCCGGCGGCTTTTAGCGGCTGCGCACCTGTCAGGCACCGACCGTGTGCTGGGCGCGCTATTTGGGCTGGTGCGCGGCGCCCTGTTGATCGGTGCAGCCGTTTTTTTGGTTTCACGCACCGCGGTGACGCAGCAGCCCGCTTGGCAAGAGGCAAAACTGCTTGGGATCTTTGCGGCTGGCGTGCGCCTACTTGTTCCGCATCTGCCGCCGTCGTTAAGGCGCGACGTCGCCGTATAAAAGGAGCTGGCTATGTGTGGAATCGTGGGTGTCGTGGGGACTTCCCCGGTTAATCAGCTTTTGTACGACGCGCTGCAGTTGCTGCAGCACCGGGGCCAGGATGCCGCTGGAATTGCTACCGCTCATGGCAACACCTTTCACATGTTTAAGGGCAATGGCTTGGCGCGGGATGTTTTCCGCACGCGCAACATGCGGGCGCTGCCGGGTAACTCCGGCATCGCGCAGGTGCGCTATCCCACGGCGGGTTCGGCCTCTAATCCGGAAGAAGCGCAGCCGTTTTACGTCAATGCTCCATTTGGCATCACGCTTGCGCATAACGGCAATCTGACCAATTGGGAACGTCTGAAAGACGAGCTATTTCGCATTGACCGGCGCCATATCAACACAAACTCTGATTCGGAAGTGTTGCTGAACGTGCTGGCGCATGAGTTGCAGCTGGCCAGCGAAGGCTTGGTTCTAGATCCACATACCATTTTCCGCGCGGTGGCGGGTATGCACCGCCGGGTCAGAGGCTCGTACGCCATCGTGGCGCAGATCGCCGGCTATGGGCTGCTGGGCTGCCGTGACCCGTACGGTATCCGTCCCCTATGTTTCGGGGTCCACGAGACGGAGGCCGGCACCGAGTACATGATCGCCTCCGAGTCGGTGGCTTTAGAAGGGCTGGGTTTCCGCTTTGTGCGCGACGTCGCACCTGGCGAGGCAATCTTTATCGATTTAGACGGGCGCTTCTACAGCCAGCAGTGCGCAGAAAACCCAAGTCTTAACCCCTGCTTGTTCGAGTATGTTTATCTGGCACGGCCGGATTCCGTCATCGATGGCGTTTCCGTCTACGGTGCGCGGCTCAGGCTGGGTGAATATCTAGCCGAACAGGTACGAGCGGCCGTTCCGCTGGGCGACATCGACGTCGTTATGCCGATACCGGATTCCAGCCGGCCGGCGGCGCTGCAACTGGCCACTCGTCTGGGGCTGCCCTACCGGGAGGGGTTCATCAAGAACCGCTACATCGGCCGTACCTTCATCATGCCAGGCCAGGCTGTGCGCAAAAAATCGGTACGGCAGAAACTGAATACCGTGGGGGTGGAATTCAAGGGCAAGAGCGTGTTGCTAGTGGACGACTCGATCGTGCGGGGGACGACCATCCGCGAGATTGTTCAAATGGCGCGTGACGCCGGCGCAGTGAAGGTGATGGTGGCATCCAGCGCGCCGCCGGTGCGTTATCCGAACGTTTACGGCATCGACATGCCAACGCGTGCCGAGCTGATTGCTGCTCGCCGCAGCGAGGAAGAAATCCGCCGCGAGATTGGCGCGGATGCGCTGATCTATCAGCGGCTGGAGGATCTGCGGCAGGCAGTGCGCGACTGCAATCCAGCGCTCACCAACTTTGAAGCCTCTTGCTTCGACGGCCACTACATTACAGGGGACGTCACACCAGAATACCTGGACCGCATCGAGCGGGCGCGCATGCAGCCAAGACCGGCCGAGGACGTGGCCCGCAACCAGCTCTCGCTAGCGATCGAACCTATCGATGCGTAAGCGGCCTTGCTTGTCGCTTGGGCTTAGCTGGCCTAAAATGCAGAGAATGCGCCGATTTGATCTCAGCTTGCGGGCGCGTAACAAATGCGGCTAAAGCGAGCGAGGTAACCAGACCCGCTTGGCTTGTGCCGGCGGGTTTTTTTATGGCTCAGTCACTTGAAAAACCGCGTCTTGAAACATGTGCGGTGCGCGCGGGCACCGCACGCTCGCCGTTTGCCGAGCACAGCGAGGCGCTTTTTCTGACTTCCAGCTTCGTGTTTGATAGCGCGGCGCAGGCTGCGGCCCGCTTCGCCGGCGACGAGGACGGGTTCGTTTATTCACGCTTCAGCAATCCGACCGTGCGCATGTTCGAGCAGCGCCTGGCCGCGTTAGAAGGTGCGGAGGACTGCCTGGCGACGGCATCCGGCATGTCGGCGCTGCTTGCTGTCTGTCTGGCGACTTTGCGAGCGGGCGATCATGTCCTATGCGGTGCCAACGTCTTTGGGGCTACCGTACAGCTGTTCGCTCAAGTGCTGCAGCGCTTTGGCATCCAGACTACCTTCGTGGCGAGCGCCGATCCGCAGGCTTGGCGGACGTCGGCTACCGATCGCACGCGCCTGATGTTTTGTGAAACGCCGTCGAACCCGCTGATGGAGATTACCGATCTACAGGCATTTGCTGCTCTCGGCCGAGAGCTGGGCGCGGTAACGGTAGTTGACAATTGCTTCTGCACGCCGGTGTTACAGCGGCCACTGCAGTTCGGCGTCGACGTGGTGATCCATTCAGCGACCAAATATCTCGATGGGCAGGGCCGCGTGCTCGGTGGCGCCGTGCTCGGCAGACGCGCGTTCGTGCGTGAGGCCCTTCTTCCGGTGTTGCGCACCGCAGGTCCAAGCCTCTCCCCGTTTAACGCCTGGGTCCTACTAAAAGGATTGGAGACGCTGCCATTGCGCATGCGCGCGCAATCTGAAGCGGCACAGCAGCTAGCCACTTGGCTAGCGCAGCGTCCAGAGGTTGAGCGCGTGTACTTTCCAGGCTTGCCGTCGCATCCGCAGTACGCACTGGCACAGCGGCAGCAAGCGGCACCCGGCGCGGTGCTTTCTTTTTGCTTAAAAGCCGATAGTGAGGCTCAGGCACGGGCGCGCGCTTGGCGGCTGATCGACCGTGTGCGGCTGATGTCGATCACCGCCAATTTGGGCGACACGCGGACGACGATCACGCATCCTGCAACGACCACTCATGGTCGGCTCAGCGCGGAGGCGCGTGCGCGGGCCGGCATCGGCGAGGGACTGGTGCGGATCGCCGTCGGACTGGAAGCGGTGGAAGACCTGCAGCGCGACCTGGAGCAGGCGCTTGCGGCCTGCACCAGCTGCTGAGGGGACGCGCCGCTATGCCAGAACAACGTGAAGGCCAGTTGCGAACAGATCTGCGACAATGCGCGCTGCCCGCTACCTATTAGGGAGGGAAGCAGGCGGAAATTGCGCGGCGCGTCATTCCATGGCTAAGGTGCCTGATGATATTACCCTGCGCGAGCTATGTCAGCGTGCTGCTGCAGCGTTAGCGCGTGCCGGGCTCGATCACCGCATCGATATCTATCGTGATGTTGAGGTCGATGATCCAGCGGTGCGCATGATGCTGGGGCGAAAACACCGACTGCGCGTGCGGGTGAAAATTACCGCTGCTAGCTTACTGTTCGAGCCGGCCGGTGCAGATGCGCAGCCATCTGGCCCTGCACTTCAAACCGATATGAAAGACAAATAAAGAAAAAAGAGCACCGTTGGCTCCCCGACCTGGACTCGAACCAGGGACCTGCGGATTAACAGTCCGTCGCTCTACCGACTGAGCTATCGGGGAACACGTATCACGTTTTTTTATTATAGCGAGACTGTTGAGTCTTCCAGCACGCTGGCAAGGGCGCCACAGACGTATTCTATATTGGACGTATTTAGCGCTGCCACGCAGATGCGTCCGGTTGCGACCGCGTAAATACCATATTCCCGCCGCAAGCGCTCCACCTGTTCAGGCGTTAGGCCCGTATATGAGAACATGCCGCGCTGACGCAACAGAAAGCTGAAATCGCGTGGCACGCCGTGCCGCCGCAAGCCGTCGACCAGCCGTTCGCGCATCGCTTTGATGCGGTCTCGCATCCCCGCGAGCTCGCGTTCCCATAGCGCGCGCAAGTCGGCATCGCGCAGGATGGAAGCGACGATGGCCGCCCCATGGGTCGGCGGATTCGAGTAGTTTGTCCTGATGAGGCGTTTGACTTGGCTGAGAACGCGGGTCGCTTCGTCGCGATTGGCGGTTACGATTGTGAGCGCACCGACGCGTTCGCCGTACAGTGAGAATGATTTCGAGAAGGAGGAGGCGATAAAAACCGGCACCTCGGCGTTAGCCAACAGGCGGACGGCGATGGCATCCTCGTGCAGGCTTTCACCGAACCCTTGATAGGCGATGTCAAGAAACGGAATCAGGGCGCGGTGCTTAATGATGTCGACAAGCTCTCGCCACTGCTCGAGGCTCAGATCCACGCCGGTTGGGTTGTGGCAACAGGCGTGCAGCACGACAACAGTGTTCGGTTCCGCATCAGCCAAGGCCTGCGCCATGCCCGCAAAGTCGATACCGTGCGACGATGGGTCGTAGTACGGGTAAGCGGTTACCTCAAAACCGGCGCTTTCAAAGAGCGCGCGATGATTTTCCCAGCTCGGATTGCTGATGATCGCGCGTACGGTAGGAACGTGACGGCGTAAAAAATCAGCGCCGACTTTCAGCGCTCCGGTTCCGCCGAGCGCCTGTATGGTGACGACACGTCCGCTGGCGACGGGCTCCGCATCGGCGCCGAACAGCAGCTGTTGTACGGCGGCGTCGTAACTTGCTAGGCCATCAATCGGTAAGTAACCGCGCGGGTGGGGCGACTTCAGTCGCGCCTGTTCCGCACGCCGGACGGCTTCAAGCAGCGGAATCCGGCCATGTTCATCGTAATACACACCAACCCCGAGATTGACCTTGCTTACGCGGGGATCGGCCGCGAAGGCTTCGTTCAGGCCGAGGATCGGATCACGAGGGGCGAGTTCGACGCGCTCAAAAATCGGAAACGACGCTGGCATAGATAACATTTCCGGGGCGCGCAAGCGTATCGCGCACCGCGCTAACAAAAGTTCAGAGTCTACACGCGGCTTTGGGCAGCCCGGCCTAGCCGAGCAACAGGTCCTAGCCGAGCAACAGGTATCAGGCGGCTGCGTCCCCCGGCTTGAGGGTGGCTCTGTAACGGATTGATTGGGCGTTAAAAAGAGGCAGCACAAGCGAGATAGGCTGGACTAGGTTTTTCTTGCGCCCCGGACTAAAATAAAAGTTTCGCGCGCAGATTTTGCGGCGCAAAATCTGAATGCTTCGGTCCTTTCCAAATTCGCCATTTCAGCTTGCGCAGCCCTTTGCGCCCGCCGGCGATCAGCCGCAGGCGATCGAGCGGCTTGTTGCTGGGCTGCAGGAAGGCATGGCCTGCCAGACGCTGCTCGGCGTAACAGGTTCAGGCAAAACCTTCACGATGGCCAATGTAATCGCCCGCGTTGGCTGCCCAGCCTTAATCCTGGCGCCTAACAAGACGCTCGCGGCTCAGTTGTACGCGGAAATGCGCGATTTTTTTCCGCACAACGCCGTGGAGTACTTCGTTTCGTACTACGACTATTACCAGCCGGAAGCGTATGTCCCAGCGCGCGACCTTTACATCGAGAAGGACAGCAGCATCAATGAGCATATCGAGCAAATGCGGCTGTCGGCGACCAAGTCGCTGCTGGAGCGGCGCGACACGATTATCGTTGCGACCGTGTCGGCGATTTATGGCATCGGCAACCCGGCCGATTACCACGCGATGGTCTTGATCGTGCGCGTGGGCGATCGTATTAGCCAGCGCGACGTGATTGCCCGTCTAGTATCCATGCAATACCGTCGCTGCGAAAGTGACTTCGCCCGCGGGACGTTTCGCGTGCGCGGCGACGCGATCGATGTTTTTCCGGCCGAACACGCCGAACTGGCGCTGCGCATCGAATTGCTCGATGACCGTGTCGAGGCGCTGACCCTCTTTGACCCGCTCACCGGCCAGACGCGCCAGCGCATTTCGCGCTTCGCCGTATATCCGTCGTCGCACTACGTGACGCCAAGGCAGACTGTTCTGCGGGCGATCGAAGCGATCAAGGCTGAACTGAAAGAGCGTGTTGAATGGTTTCTCGCGCAGGGCAAACTGCTGGAGGCGCAGCGGCTTGAGCAGCGCACGCGCTTTGATCTAGAGATGCTGGCCGAGCTCGGCTTTTGCAAGGGCATCGAGAACTACGCACGGCATCTTTCTGGGGCGCGGCCTGGGGAGCCGCCGCCGACGCTGATCGATTATCTGCCGGCCGATGCGGTCATGTTCATCGACGAGTCGCACGTGACCATTCCGCAGTTACAGGGCATGTACCGCGGCGACCGCTCGCGCAAGGAAACGTTGGTCGAGTACGGTTTTAGACTGCCATCGGCGTTGGATAACCGCCCGCTGCGTTTCGAAGAGTTCGAGCGCAAAATGCGCCGCTGCATTTTCGTGTCGGCGACGCCGGGCGACTTTGAGTACGAGCGTTCGTCGCAGGTGGTTGAGCAAGTGGTGCGCCCAACGGGCCTGGTCGACCCGCGGGTGGAGGTGCGACCGGCGCGTACCCAAGTCGATGATCTGCTATCTGAGATCCGTTTGCGCGTGGGGCGGCAGGAGCGAGTGCTGGTGACGACGCTCACAAAGCGGATGGCGGAGGACCTAACCGCCTTCCTGGCTGAGCATGGTGTGAAGGTGCGGTACCTGCATTCCGACGTGGACACGGTCGAGCGTGTGGAGATCATTCGTGATCTGCGCGCCGGTGTCTTCGATGTGCTGGTCGGTATCAACCTGCTGCGCGAAGGGTTGGACTTGCCAGAGGTCTCGTTGGTGGCGATCCTAGATGCGGACAAGGAGGGTTTCTTGCGGTCGGCACGCTCGTTGGTTCAGACGATCGGGCGGGCCGCCCGCAACCTCCATGGCACGGCCATTTTGTACGCCGATGAGGTGACCGAGTCGATGCGGGCGGCAATCGAGGAGACGAACCGCCGGCGCGCAAAGCAGAGCGCCTTTAATGCCGCCCATGGCATCGTGCCGCGTGGCGTGCACAGGGAAGTGCGCGACTTGATCGATGGCGTGTACGAGCCCTCTCGGCAGTCGGCGAGTGAGCCGATGCTACCCTTCGAAACAATGAGTGAGAAGCAGCTCGCGAAGGAAATTCGGCGCCTGGAAAAGGCGATGTATGAACACGCGCGCAATCTGGAATTTGAAAAAGCAGCGCGGGTTCGGGATCAGCTTGCAGCCCTTCGGGCGCGGGTCTTTGGGGCAACAGGGTGTGCCGAGGCGATCGTGGCCGAACCTGCTGCCTGAAACAACGGTCGTCAATGGTAACGAAACTTGTTTGAATCTAAGCAGTCTTTGGGGTTGGTGTTTTCTTTTGTGTTGAGTGAATCGTGGGAACCATAACTCAGGTGCGGCCGGCACGAACCGGTCAGACGGGCAAACGAAGCGCTAGCCCGAATCAGAAAAGCGCGACAACAGTGACGAAAGTCCTTTTCGTTTGCATGGGCAATATATGCCGCTCGCCGACCGCCGAGGGCGTATTTCGAAAGATGGTGCGCGACGCGGGTCTCGAGAACAATGTGGTGATCGATTCGGCGGGTACGCACGCGTACCACGTGGGCGAGCCGCCTGACGAGCGTGCTCAACAGGCTGCACGCAAACGCGGGTACGAAATTGGTGATCTGCGTGCGCGGCAGATCACGCAGGATGATTTTCGCGAGTTCGACCTCATCCTGGCGATGGACTGGGAGAACCTCGCCTTGCTGCAGCAGCAGTGTCCGCGTCCCTACAAGCACAAACTGCATCTGCTGATGCGCTTTGCCGGCGAGCACGATGCGGCAACGGTACCGGACCCCTACTACGGCAGCCCCGAGGGCTTTAACACGGTCCTCGATTATGTGGAAGACGCCTGTCAGGGCTTAATCGAGGTTGTGCGCAAACGTGCTTCGCTGTACGCGGCTGCCTAGGGGAGCGCAGCGCTCCGGACGGCGAAATTAGTTGACCGAGTTGGTCGGGAAAGCATAAAATCTTGACTATGGCGCTCGGGATTTAAGCCGAGCGCTTTTCACCACCGATAGGCGGGATTTCGATGCGACTGACGACCAAAGGTCGGTTCGCCGTCACGGCGATGATTGACTTGGCTTTAAGGCAGCACAATGGGCCGGTGACGCTGGCAGGCATCAGCCAGCGTCAGCGGATTTCGCTCTCCTACCTGGAGCAGCTGTTCGGGCGGCTGCGTCGGCATGCGTTGGTGCAGAGCACGCGTGGTCCCGGAGGCGGATACACGCTGGCGCGGCCGATGTCCGAGGTGTCGGTAGCCGACATCATTTACGCGGTCGATGAACCACTGGATGCCACCCAGTGCGGCGGGCGCGAGAACTGCGACAACGACCAGCGTTGCATGACGCATGACCTGTGGGCCAATTTGAACCGAGTCATGGTTGACTACCTTGATTCGGTCACGCTACAGGATCTCGTTGAGCAGCAGCGCCAGCGGATGGCGCAGCAAGGGTCGGCAGCTCAAGTGGTGGTCGACAGCCGCAAGCGGCGCGACGAGTTGCCAGCGGATAAGAACCAGACGGTCTTCGGATAACCGGGGGGCGCAATGAAGCTGCCGATTTATTTGGATTATTCGGCGACGACGCCGGTTGACCCGCGCGTGGTCGAAAAAATGTTGCCGTATTTGACCGAGCATTTCGGCAACCCGGCTTCACGAAGCCATGTCTTCGGCTGGACCGCTGAAAAGGCCGTCGAGGAGGCGCGCGAGCAGGTAGCGGCGCTCGTAAACGCTGATCCGCGCGAGATCATCTTCACCTCGGGTGCAACCGAGTCGATCAACCTGGCGCTAAAAGGGGCCGCCCATTTTTATCGGGACAAAGGCAAACATCTGGTCACGGTGAAGACCGAGCACAAGGCGACGCTGGATACGATGCGCGAGCTGGAGCGGCAGGGCTTCGAAGTGACCTATCTTGACGTCGACAGTGGGGGGCTGCTTGACTTGCAGCAGCTCGAGGCAGCCCTGCGCCCGGACACGACGCTGGTCTCGGTCATGTATGTCAACAATGAGATCGGCGTAATTCAGGACATTCCGGCTATCGGCGAGCTTTGCCGCAGCCGCGGCATCATCTTTCATGTCGATGCTGCCCAGGCTACCGGCAAGGTGGCAATCGATTTGGCCAATCTAAAAGTGGATTTGATGTCCTTCTCGGCGCACAAAACCTATGGTCCAAAGGGGGTCGGAGCGCTGTTCGTGCGCCGTAAACCACGCGTGCGCCTAGAAGCGCAAATGCATGGTGGTGGGCACGAACGCGGGCTGCGTTCGGGTACGCTGGCCACGCACCAGATCGTAGGGATGGGTGAGGCGTTTCGCCTTGCGCGTCTCGAAATGCCCACTGAGGTGGAGCGGATTCGCATGCTGCGCGATCGCCTGTGGGCGGGGTTGAGCCAGATCGAAGAGGTGTACGTCAATGGCGATATGACGCGGCGCGTCGCGCATAACTTGAACGTCAGTTTTGCCTACGTGGAGGGTGAGTCGCTCATCATGGCAATCAAGGACGTCGCTGTC
>JANWXE010000176.1 GCA_025055385.1 Burkholderiaceae bacterium
CTGCTGGAGCGCATTGCCGAGCTCGTCAACGACAAGAAGCTGGAGGGCATCGCCGACATCCGCGACGAGTCCGACAAGAGCGGCATGCGGGTGGTCATCGAGCTGAAGCGCGGCGAGCTGCCCGAGGTGGTGCTGAACAACTTGTTTAAGCAGACACAGCTGCAGGACACTTTCGGCATCAACATGGTGGCACTAGTCGATGGTGCGCCGCGCTTGCTGAACTTAAAGCAGATGCTGGAGGCCTTCCTCGCGCACCGGCGCGAGGTGGTCACCCGCCGCACGGTTTTCGAGCTGCGCGAGGCGCGCGAGCGCGGCCACGTGCTGGAAGGGCTGGCGGTGGCGCTGGCCAACATCGACGCCTTCATCGCCATTATTAAGGCAGCGCCCACGCCGCCGGTGGCGAAGGCCGAACTCATGAACCGTCGCTGGGCGTCGGCGCTGGTGCGCGAGCTGCTAGCGCGCACCGGCGCGCAGCGTGCGCAGTACCGGCCCGCCGGTCTTGATGAGGCCTACGGCCTGCAGCCTGACGGCAGCTACCGGCTCTCGGAGACGCAGGCCGAGCAGATTCTGGCGATGCGGCTGGCGCGGCTCACGGGCCTGGAGCAGGACAAGATCGTCCAGGAGTACCGGGAGGTCATGGACAAAATCGGCGATCTGCTGGACATCCTGGCTAAGCCGGAGCGCATCAGCGCGATCGTGGCCGACGAGCTGACTGCGCTGGCCAAGGAATTCGGCGATGCGCGCCGCTCGCAGATCGTGGCCACCGCCGAGGATTTGGCCACCGAGGATTTGATCGCCCCGCAGGATGTGGTGGTGACGCTATCGCACGCCGGCTACATCAAGAGCCAGCCGCTGGCGGACTACCGCGCGCAGCGGCGCGGCGGGCGCGGCAAGCAGGCAGCGACCACGCGCGAGGACGATTGGATCGAGCAGCTGTTCATCGCCAACACGCACGACACGATCCTGTGCTTTTCGAATCGCGGGCGTCTGTATTGGTTGAAAGTGTGGGAGGTGCCGCAGGGCACGCGCAGTGCGCGCGGCAAGCCAATCGTCAACATGTTTCCGCTGGCCGATGACGAAAAGATCACGGTCGTGTTGCCGGTCAAGCAGTTCGACGAGCAGCATTTCGTCTTCATGGCCACCGCCCAGGGCACGGTCAAGAAGACGCCGCTGGCGGAGTTCGCCCATCCGCGCAAGGCGGGCATCCTGGCGGTCGATCTGGAGCCGGGCGACTACCTGATCGGGGCGGCGATCACCGACGGCTCGCACGACGTGATGCTGTTCTCGGATGCCGGCAAAGCGGTCCGCTTCGACGAAAGCGACGTGCGACCGATGGGACGGGCCGCGCGCGGCGTGCGCGGCATGCAGCTGGAGCCTGGGCAGAGCGTGATCGCGATGGCCGTGGCCGAGGATGAGAAACAAAGCGTGCTGACCGCTACCGAGAACGGCTACGGCAAGCGCACACCCATCACCGAGTACACCCGGCATGGGCGTGGCACAAAGGGCATGATCGCGATCGCCACGACCGAGCGCAACGGCCGAGTGGTGGCCGCCACGCTGGTGCGGCCAGAGGATGAGATCATGTTGATTACCACTGGCGGCGTGCTGATTCGCACCCGCGTGGCAGAAATCCGCGAGATGGGGCGCGCCACCCAGGGAGTAACGCTGATCGCGCTCGGCGAGGGTGAGAAGCTGGCTGGCCTGCAGCGGGTCGTGGAAAGCGATAACGGCGAGGCCGACGGCGCGGGTAACGGCAACGCGTGATGGACGAGCAACTGAAGCCGCTGCGCGAGGCGATCGATACGATCGACCGCCGGCTGGTGGAACTGCTAAACGAGCGCGCCCGCCTGGCGCAGGAAATTGGGCGTATCAAGCGCGACGGCAACGTGCCGGTTTACCGCCCCGAGCGCGAGGCAGAGGTGCTGCGCAAGGTGGCGCAGATCAACGGCGGGCCGCTGACCGAGGCGGCGCTCATGGGCATTTACCGCGAGGTGATCTCGGCCTGCCGCGCGCTGGAACGGCCGCTGCGGGTCGCCTATCTCGGGCCGCCAGGGACGTTTTCCGAACTGGCGATGATCAAGCAGTTTGGCGCCGGTGTTGAAGGGGCGCCAGCGCATTCGATCGACGAGGTGTTCCGCGCCGCCGAAACAGGCGCTGCCGATTTCGCGGTGGTGCCGGTGGAGAACTCCACCGAGGGCGCGGTGGGCCGCTCATTGGACTTGCTGCTGCTGACGCCGCTGAAGATCCTGGCTGAGGTGTCGGTGCCGGTGCGTCACCACCTGCTGACGCAAAGCGGCACCCTGGAGGGGATCACGCGCATCGTCACGCACCCGCAGACGCTGGCGCAATGTGCGGGGTGGCTGAACCGCCACCTGCCGCACGTGGAGAAACAGTCGGCCGCCAGCAATGCCGAGGCGGCGCGCATCGCTGCGCAAGACGCAACCGCGGCGGCGATCGCCGGCGAGAACGCCGCCAGTCTGTATGGATTGCAGGTTGCGGCGGCCCATATACAGGACGATCCGCAGAATCGCACGCGTTTCGTGGTGCTCGGCAACCAGGAGGTGGCGCCGAGTGGGCGCGACAAGACCTCGATGATTTTGTCGGTGCCGAACCGCGCGGGCGCGGTCTACCACATGCTGGCGCCGCTGGCGCAACACGGGGTCAGCATGACGCGCTTTGAGTCGCGGCCGGCGCGCCTGGGCGCCTGGGAGTATTACTTCTATGTGGACATCGAGGGACACGAGCGCGAGCCGCGTGTGGCGGCGGCGCTGCAGGAACTGCGCAACGTGTGCGCCTTCTATAAAAGCCTCGGGTCGTACCCGATGGAGCCGTAAGCGCGGCGCTGGATACACGCGGACAGACTCATGGCAGCGGCATCGTACAACGAGCCGATGGGAGTAGCAGCGCTCGATTACGTGCGGGCGCTCGCGCCGTATCAGGCGGGCAAGCCCATCGAGGAACTGGCGCGCGAGTACGGGCTTGATCCGGCCTCCATCGTCAAGCTGGCTTCTAATGAGAATCCGCTTGGCATGCCGCCGTCGGCGCGGCAGGCGATTGCGCAAGCGACGGAACTGGCCCGCTATCCAGACGCCAACGGCTTCGAGCTAAAGGCGGCGCTGGCGGCGCGCTACCGTGTGCCGATGCAGTGGATCACGCTGGGCAATGGTAGCAACGACATCCTGGAGCTTGCCGCGGCAGTGACGCTCGCCCCCGGTACGAGCGCTGTCTATGCGCAGTATGCGTTTGCCGTCTATGCGCTCGCCACCCAGGCGCGCGGCGCGCGCGCGATCGTCGTGCCGGCGCGCGACTACGGGCACGATCTGGATGCGATGGCCGCCGCGGTGGCTCCGGACACGCGCATCGTGTTTATCGCCAATCCAAATAATCCGACCGGCACGTTCGTCGCGCATGACCGCATCGCGGCTTTTCTGGCACGGGTGCCGCGGCACGTGCTGGTTGTGCTAGATGAGGCGTATAACGAATACTTACCCCCGCAACTGCGTTTCGACAGTACGCAGTGGGTGCATGAGTATCCGAACCTGCTGGTGGTGCGCACGTTCTCCAAGGCGTTTGGCTTGGCGGGCCTGCGGGTCGGCTTTGGCATCGCGCAGGCGCCAATCACGGATCTGCTGAACCGCGTGCGGCAGCCGTTCAACGTCAACACGCTGGCGCAGGTCGCGGCGCTGGCGGCGCTGGCTGACGACGATTTCGTTGCCCGCAGCTATGCGTTAAACCAGCGCGGGCTGGCCGAGCTGTGTGCGGGCTTTGAGCAGTTGCGGCTGCCCTATGTCCCGAGCCATGGCAACTTCGTGATGGTGCGGGTCGGCCCGGCCGAGCGCGTCTATGAAGAGCTGCTGAAGCGCGGCGTCATCGTGCGCCCGATTGCCAGTTACGGGCTGCCGCAGTGGCTGCGCGTCTCCGTTGGCCTGCCACAGGAAAATGCGCGCTTCCTGGACGCGCTGCAGCAAGCCCTGGCGGCGGTATCGTGAAACTGGGGCTAATCGGCGTCGGTCTGATCGGCGGCTCGGCCGCTGCCGCTTGGCGCGCCGGGGGCATCAGGCAGGTCATCGGCTATGACCGCGACGCGCAAGCGCTCCGACGTGCTCATGCGCATGGCCTGATCGATACGGTGGCCGCCAGCGCGGCCGAGGTGGCTCGTGCCGCCGACCTCGTGCTGCTGGCCGTCCCGGTGCTGGCGCTGCCGGAGGTGTTGCGGGAGATCGCTCCGGCGCTGCCCGCGCAGACGCTAGTGACAGATGTCGGCAGCACCAAGGTGTCGGTGATCGAGGCGGCGCGTGCAGCCCTGGGCGCGGCCTTCGCGCGTTTCGTGCCGGCGCATCCAATCGCGGGCCGCGAGTTACCTGGCGTCGATCACGCCGATCCGCAACTGTTTGCGGGCAAGCTGGTGATCACCACGCCGGTGGCGGAGACAGACCGCGCCGCTTGCGCGCGCGTCGAACACCTGTGGATAAGCGCAGGGGCACGCATCGTGCCAATGGATCCGCACGAACACGATCGGGTCTTTGCGGCCGTCAGCCATTTGCCGCATTTGCTCGCCTTCGCGCTGGTGGCGGCAATTGCCGCCGAGCCCGACGGCGCACACAAGCTCGGCTTCGCTGGTGCGGGCTTCCGCGACTTCACGCGCATCGCCGCCTCCAGCCCGGAGGTGTGGCGCGACATCTGCATCGCGAACCGCACCGCGCTGAGCGCGGAACTGCGCCGTTATCGGGCGCTGCTGGACCACCTGCAGGCGGCGGTGGACGGTGCGGATGCGCCGCTGCTGGAGCGAACCTTCGCAGCCGCTGCCGCGGCGCGCCGCCAGCTAACGACCTGGGAGGGCGAATGAACGCGGCACCGCCGTTTCCGCCTGAGCTGACCGTGGCGCCGATCACGCGAGCCGCCGGCGTGGTGCGGCTGCCAGGCTCGAAGAGCATTTCCAACCGTGCCTTGTTGCTGGCGGCGCTGGCTGACGGGCAGACCACCCTCACGGGCCTACTGGACGCGGAGGACACACGCGTCATGATCGAAGCGCTGCGTTCGCTTGGCGTGCGGGTGCACACCGATGGCGATGCCGCGCGCGTGGCTGGCTGTGGCGGCGTCTTTCCGCAGCGGCGCGCGGAGCTGTTCCTCGGCAACGCCGGCACCGCGATGCGTTCGCTGACTGCCGCGCTCGCCTTCGCCGGCGGGCACTACCGGCTCGACGGCGTGGCGCGCATGCGCGAGCGGCCGATCGGCGATCTGGTCGAGGCGCTCAACCGCGTCGGGGCGCGCATCCGCTACGAAGGCCGCAGTGGCTATCCGCCGCTTGCGATCGAGCCGGCCCCCGCCCCTGACACCGATACGATCGAAGTCAAGGGCGAGGTCTCGAGTCAGTTCGTCAGCGGCATCCTGATGGCGGCGCCGGCGTTTGCGTCCGCCGCCGGGTTGCGGGTGCGGGTGCCCGGTGCCCTGATCTCGCAACCGTACGTGACGATGACAGTGGCGCTGATGCAACGCTTCGGGGTGCAGGTGAAGCGTACCGGTGCGCAAGAGTTCATCGTGCCGCGGGCGCGATACCGCACACCTGGCTGCCTCGCCGTCGAGGGCGATGCCTCGGCGGCTTCGTACTTCCTGGCGCTCGGCGCCATCGCCGGCGGGCCCGTGCGGGTCACGGGGGTAGGGCGTGGCAGCTTGCAGGGCGATATCGCATTCGCCGATCTGCTAGCTGCGATGGGCGCCCGCATCGTCTGGGGCGAGGATTTCATCGAAGCGGCTGCGGCGCCGCTGGCCGGCATCGAATACGACTGTACTGCAATCCCCGATGCGGCGATGACCGCGGCGATCGTCGCGCTGTTTGCACGAGGACGCACGCGCCTGTGCGGCATCGGTTCCTGGCGCGTCAAGGAAACTGATCGCATCGCCGCGATGGCTGCGGAACTGGCTAAGCTCGGGGCGCCGGTGCGGCATGGTGCCGACTGGCTGGCGATCGAAGGACCGGTCGCGGTGCGGGCGGCGACCATCGACACCTACGACGACCATCGTATCGCGATGTGTTTTGCGCTGGCAGCCGCCGGCGGCGTGCCGATGCGGATCCGTGCACCTGGCTGCGTGGCGAAAACGTTCCCCCGCTACTTTGAGGTCTTGTCGACGGTGCTGTGTAGGTAAATGCCCCCAGAATGACCGTTCCAGTGATTGCGATTGACGGGCCGACGGCCTCTGGCAAGGGTACGGTTGCAAGTCGCGTCGCGCAGGCGCTCGGCTTCCACTACCTAGACAGTGGCGCCTTGTACCGGTTGGTGGCATTAGCGGCGCTGGAAGCCGGCGTCGAGGCCGACAACGTGCAGGAGCTAGTGCGGCTGGCGCGTGGACTTGCGCCACGCTTTGAGGCTGGCCGCGTCTGGCAGGACGGACGCGATTTAACCCTTGCGATTCGGCGCGAGGAGGTGGGCCGCATGGCCTCGCGCATCGCCGTCCATGCGGCGTTGCGCGCCGAACTGCTACGGCTGCAACGCGCATTCCGCCGTCCGCCTGGCCTGGTGGCCGAGGGCCGCGACATGGGCACCGTAGTCTTTCCGGACGCCAAACTAAAAGTGTTTTTGACCGCCAGTGACGAGGTGCGTGCGGCGCGCCGATATCAGCAGTTGATCGAACAAGGTTTCACCGCTAACATTTGCGACCTTTTGGCGGACCTGCGCGCGCGGGACGAGCGCGATATGAATCGGCCCGTTGCGCCGCTTAAGCCCGCCGAAGACGCGTACCGGCTAGATTCATCTGCACTAACCATTGATGAGGTCGTGCGGTGCGTCCTTGACCGGTACCGGGGCGAGCACACGCCTTAGCTGGCACGTGCTCGCAAGGGAGGTGCGCGTCCCGCCGCTCGTTCGTCGAGAATTCGTCGCACCATGGTACCAACACCGCCTGTGCGCAACGCGCCGGCGTGCGTGAACAACCATCCATGCAAGTGGTAGCGCAGCAATCGAACCAAAGCAAGCAGGATAGCCAGGGTGGCGAATCATTCGCCAAACTGTTCGAGGAAAGCCTAGCGCGGCGCGAGATGAAAGCCGGCGAGGTCGTCACCGCTGAGGTCGTCCGCGTCGATGCTAACTATGTCGTCGTCAACGCGGGGCTGAAGTCTGAGGCCTATATTCCGATCGAGGAGTTTTACAACGACCAAGGCGAGGTCGACGTCAAGCCTGGCGATTACGTCTCGGTGGCGATTGAGGCGTTAGAAAATGGCTATGGCGACACGATCTTGTCGCGCGACAAGGCGAAGCGCCTGGCAGCCTGGGTTCAGTTGGAGCGTGCGCTAGAAAGCGGTGAGCTGGTCACTGGCACGATCACCGGTAAGGTCAAAGGCGGCTTGACGGTGATGACGCATGGCATCCGCGCCTTTTTGCCGGGCTCGCTGGTTGACGTGCGGCCGGTGAAGGACACCGCTCCTTACGAGGGCAAGACCTTCGAGTTCAAGGTCATTAAGCTGGACCGCAAGCGAAATAACGTCGTGCTCTCACGGCGCGCCGTCATCGAAGCCAGCATGGGCGAGGAGCGGCAAAAGCTGCTGGAGACGCTCAAAGAGGGCGCAATCGTCAAAGGCACGGTGAAAAACATTACTGACTATGGCGCCTTCGTCGATCTAGGCGGCATCGATGGGCTATTGCACATCACGGATCTCGCTTGGCGGCGGGTGCGTCATCCCAGTGAGGTGGTGCAGGTCGGACAAGAAATCACAGCCAAGGTGCTGAAGTTCGATCAAGAAAAAAACCGCGTCTCGCTGGGTATCAAGCAGCTCGGTGATGACCCGTGGATCGGCATCGCGCGCCGTTATCCGCAGGGCACGCGTTTGTTCGGCAAGGTCACCAACATTACCGATTACGGCGCTTTCGTTGAGATCGAGCCGGGCATCGAGGGGCTGGTGCATGTCTCCGAGATGGACTGGACAAACAAGAACGTCGACCCGAAGAAGGTCGTGGCGCTAGGCGACGAGGTCGAAGTGATGGTGCTGGAGATCGACGAAGAGCGGCGCCGCATCTCGCTGGGCATCAAACAATGCAAGCCCAACCCGTGGGAGGAGTTTGCGCTCTCGCACAAAAAGGGCGATCGCGTCAAAGGGCAGATCAAGTCAATTACCGACTTTGGCGTATTCATCGGCTTACCAGGCGGCATCGACGGCTTAGTGCATCTTTCGGATTTGTCCTGGAGCGAACCCGGCGAAGAAGCCGTGCGCCGTTTCAAAAAAGGCGATGAGGTGGAGGCCGTCGTGCTGGCGATCGACACCGAGCGCGAGCGCATCTCGCTCGGCATCAAGCAGCTGTCGGGCGATCCGTTTACCGGCTATGTGTCCACGCACGAGAAAGGCTCGGTGGTCACCGGCGTCGTCAAAAGTGTCGATGCCAAGGGTGCGGTGATCGCGCTCACCGACGAGGTGGAAGGCTATCTGCGCGCCTCGGAGATTTCCTCTGACCGGGTCGAAGACGCTCGCAACCACCTGAAGGAGGGCGATCAGGTGACGGCGGTCATCGTGAACATCGACCGCAAAAATCGTGCAATCAATCTGTCGATTAAGGCAAAGGAAGCGGCCGAGGCTGCCGAGGCAATGCAGCGTATGCAGGCGGAGGCAGCCACCGGTTCGACCAACCTGGGTGCCCTGCTGAAGGCGAAGCTAGACAAGAGCTGACCCTGAGGCCGCCGCGCCGACGGCGCGCGGCGGCGGCGCGCCGATGAAGACGTTGACGAAATCCGAGCTAATCGAGCGTCTGGCGCAGCGCCATCCGCAGCTGGTGGCGAGAGACGCTGAAGAGGCGGTCAAAACGTTGCTGGATGCGATGACCGAGGCGCTTGCCGCCGGCGGCCGCATCGAGATCCGCGGCTTTGGCAGCTTTGCCTTAAATTACCGGCCGCCGCGCGTTGGGCGCAATCCGAAGACCGGTGCCCCAGTGCATGTACCGGCGAAATTCGTGCCGCACTTTAAAGCGGGCAAAGAATTACGTCAGCGGGTCGACCGCCGGCGTGACGAATCAGCGGATTCATCGACGCCGGCGGCCACACCAGCACTGTAGTTGCGCGTGACCGCGGCGGGGCAAGCAGCGGGGGCGTCACCGTACAATCGCACAGCGCGACCCCAAGCCCCCATGAAAGTCATCGCCTGGCTGCTCCGCCTGCTGTTCTTTCTGCTCGTGCTGTGGTTCGCGCTAAAGAACACGACTCCGGTGCCGGTGCGCATCACCGAACGCATCGTCTGGGACGGGGTGCCGCTGATTGTGGTGATGCTGGCTTGCCTGCTAATCGGGGCGCTGGCCATGGCGGCGGCGTTGGCGCCGCGCTTGATGCGGCTGCGGCGACAGGCGCAGCGCACGCAACGCACGGTCAGCACCGCGGCCCCCACCACCATGCCGAGCGCGACGACGCCGGATCGGCTAGCCGATGCGGCCCGCAACATGGGCGCTGTCGGCCAGCTGGACACCGACACGCGGATGTCCCTCTGAGCCGATGCTGGAGCTCGACCTCTGGTACCTAATTGGGCTGCCTCTGCTGTTCGCTGCCGGCTGGTGGCTGCGTGGCTTTGACGCCCGCGTGCGCGCTGCCGAGCAAGGCGCGGCGCCGCAGGCGTTGACGCGTGGCCTGAATCTGCTGCTGAACGAACAGCCGGACAAAGCGATCGATGCGTTCATCGACGTTGTCAAGCTCGATCCAGAGACGATCGAGCTGCACTACGCTCTTGGTAACCTGTTTCGCCGTCGTGGCGAGGTCGAGCGGGCGGTGCGCATTCATACGCACCTGCTGAGCCGTACGGACCTGCCAGCCAAAGAACGCGCGAACGCGCTCGCAGAGCTAGGGCAAGACTATTTAAAAGCTGGGCTGCTGGACCGCGCCGAGGATGCATTCACGCGACTGTTACAGGAACCGGCGCACCGGCTCGGCGCTCTGCGAGCGCTGCTGCGCATCTACCAAATGGAGCGTGAGTGGGTGAAGGCGATTGAGTGTGCGCGCCGGCTGGAGCGCGAAGCTGGCGAAACGCATCAGGTCGCGGTTGCGCATTTTCACTGCGAGCTGGCGCAGGCGGCGCTCAACGGCGGCGATCTGGACGCGGCGAAGCGGTATATCGACGAGGCGCTGGCGGTGCACCGGCGGTCAGTGCGGGCGCTCGTGATAGCTGGCGAGATCGCGCGCCAACGCGGCGCTACGGACGATGCGCTGCGCTACTGGCTGCGCATCGAGTCGGATGCGCCGGAATACCTGCCGTTGGTCGCAGCACGCCTGACCGAGTTGCTGGACGCAACCGGTCGGCGCGCAGAGGCCCTTAATCTGCTGCGCCGAAACTTGCTCGATTGGCCATCGATCGACTTATTGGAGATCGCCTACCAGCGCGTTTGCGCGTGGGAGGGGACGGCGGCAGGCGAGCAGCTGCTGCGTGAGCAGCTGCGCCGTCAGCCCACCCTACTTGGTTTTGAAAAGTTGCTGGCGGCGCGCAGCGCCGCCGCCCAAGGCGACAGCGAGCTTGAGTTGCTGCGCATGCTAATTCATGCCCAGGTGCGCAAGCTGGCGCGCTATCGCTGTAGCAAGTGCGGCTTCCGCGCACGCGAGTTCCATTGGCAGTGTCCGGGTTGCACAAGTTGGGACAGCTATCCGCCGCGACGACTGGAGGAGCTGGACAACACATGAAGGCGTGGGCATCGTGGCGGTCTCTGCTGTGCGCCGTGGGGCTTGTGCTGATGGCGGCGCGGCCGGACGGCGCGTGCGCGCTCGAGTTGAATAAAGCCAATCAGGCCCAGCTTGAACAGCTCGATGGCTTAGGGGTCGCGATGGCCGAGCGCATCCTCGCCGAGCGCGCGAAGGCGCCATTCCGCGACTGGGAGGACCTAGCGCGGCGCGTCAAGGGGATGCGCGGTGCGCGCAGTGAACAGCTGCAGCGCCAGGGTGTGACGGTCAATGGTGTGGCCGGTCCGGTCTCAACCACACATGCAGCGAAGCGATGAGATATCCGACAATTGAGGCGACGGTGGGCAATACACCGCTGGTGCGGCTGCAGCGGCTGCCGGGCGAGGAAAACGCCCGCCGCGGCAACGTGATTCTTGCAAAGCTGGAAGGTAACAACCCGGGCGGCTCAGTCAAGGACCGCCCCGCCTACTCGATGATCCGTCGCGCCGAGGAACGCGGCGAGATCCGCCCCGGTGACCGATTAATCGAGGCTACCAGCGGCAACACGGGCATTGCGCTGGCGATGATCGCGGCAATCAAGGGCTACCGCATGACGCTGATCATGCCCGATGACCTCTCGGCGGAACGGCGCGCCAGCATGACCGCCTACGGTGCGGAGTTGATCCTGACGCCGGCTGCCGCCGGCGGCATGGAGTACGCGCGCGATCTGGCGCTTGCGATGCAGGCGCGCGGGGAGGGCAAGGTGCTGGACCAGTTTGCCAATCCGGACAATCCGCGCGCGCACTATGAAACGACGGGGCCGGAGATTTGGCGTGACACCGAAGGCCGCATCACGCATTTCGTCAGCGCGATGGGGACCACGGGCACGATCATGGGGGTGAGCCGCTTCCTGAAAGAAAAAAATCCGGCGATTCGCATCGTCGGCGCACAGCCGGCCGAGGGCTCGCGCATTGCCGGCATCCGCAAATGGCCGCCGGCGTATCTGCCGAAGATTTACGAGCCCTCGCGGGTAGACCGCATTGAGTACGTCTCGCAGCAGGAGGCCGAGGCGATGGCGCGCCGGCTGGCTGCTACAGAAGGCATTTTTGGCGGTATTTCCTCAGGCGGTGCCTGTGCGATTGCGCTGCGCATCGCCGCTGAAGTAGAGCAGGCGACCATTGTGTTTGTCGTCTGCGACCGCGGCGACCGATATCTGTCTACCGGCGTGTTCGCGGGCTAGCCCGGCGGCCGATGCCCTCGCTCGCTAACGCAAGCCGGCTTGGGTAGACCTCAATCAGGCCGTAGCGGTCAGCGGAATCTTTCCTATGCGGGCCCGCCACTCGCGGGGGCCCGTTTCGTGCACGGACGTGCCATTGGCGTCAACAGCGACGGTCACTGGCATGTCCTTGACCTCGAACTCGTAAATCGCCTCCATGCCGAGATCCTCAAAGGCGACCACGCGGGCGGCCTTGATCGCCTTCGCCACCAGGTAAGCGGCGCCGCCCACTGCGATCAGGTACGCGCTGCGGTGCCGGCGGATCGCCTCAATCGCCACCGGGCCACGCTCTGCTTTGCCGATCATCGCGATCAGCCCCGTCTGCGCGAGCATCATCTCGGTGAACTTGTCCATGCGCGTGGCGGTGGTCGGTCCCGCGGGTCCCACCGCCTCGCCGCGCACCGGGTCCACCGGCCCGACGTAATAGATCACGCGGTTAGTGAAATCCACCGGCAGCTTCTCGCCGCGGGCGAGCATGTCTTGGATGCGTTTGTGGGCGGCATCTCGCCCGGTCAACATTCGGCCAGACAGCAGCAGCGTCTGCCCCGGCTTCCAAGAGGCGACTTCCTCGCGCGTTAGTGTGTCTAGGTTCACGCGCCGGCTACGCGCGTAGTCAGGCTGCCAGTGCACATCCGGCCACAGGTCAAGCGATGGTGGCTCTAGGTACACTGGGCCGCTGCCGTCCAGCACAAAATGTGCGTGCCGGGTGGCGGCGCAGTTCGGGATCATCGCCACCGGTTTGCTCGCTGCATGCGTCGGGTACATCTTGATCTTCACGTCCAGCACGGTAGTTAGACCGCCTAGGCCCTGCGCGCCGATGCCCAACGCGTTGACTTTCTCATACAGCTCCACGCGCAGCCGCTCCAGGTCGTCACGCGGCCCGCGCGCCAGCAGCTCGGTCATGTCAAGCGGCTCCATCAGCGCCTCTTTGGCCAGCAGCATGGCTTTCTCGGCCGTGCCGCCGATGCCGATACCCAGCATTCCCGGCGGGCACCAGCCGGCTCCCATTGTCGGCACGGTCTTCAACACCCAGTCGACGATCGAGTCCGACGGGTTCAGCATCACGAACTTACTTTTGTTCTCTGAGCCTCCCCCCTTGGCCGCCACCGTCACCTCGAGCTTGTCGCCGGGAACCAGCTCGTAGTGCACGACCGCCGGCGTGTTGTCGCGCGTATTACGGCGGCCGAATTCCGGCGGATCCACCACCGAGGCGCGCAGCTTGTTCTCCGGGTGGGCGTAGCCGCGCCGCACGCCTTCGTCGATCGCCTCCTGCAGCGAGCCGGTGAAGCCCGCCCAGCGCACGTCCATGCCGATCTTCAGAAACACGTTGACGATGCCGGTGTCCTGGCAGATCGGCCGTTTGCCCTCCGCGCACAGGCGCGAGTTGGTCAGGATCTGGGCGATCGCGTCCTTCGCCGCCGGGCTTTGCTCGCGCTCATAGGCGCCCGCCAGGTGCGCGATGTAATCGGCTGGATGGTAGTAGCTGATGAACTGCAGTGCGGCCGCTACGCTTTCAATGAGGTCTTCTTGCCGGATGGTGGTCATTGTTCCTCCCCGGTGGGGATCAGTGTGGCCGTGCGTTGGCCGCTAGGCCGAGGATCCGATCGCAGGCTGCGATCGCCATCGCCGACAGCAAAAACGCCAGGTGAATGGCGGTCTGCGCAATCAGCGTCTTGCTGTCGTAGTTCTGCGCGTTAATGAAAGTCTTCAGCAGATGGATTGAGCTGATTCCGATGATCGCAGTGCCGAGCTTGACCTTCAGCACGCTGGCGTTGACGTGCGACAGCCACTCCGGCTGGTCGGGATGGCCTTCCAGATGCAGCCGCGACACGAAGGTTTCGTAGCCACCGACAATGACCATGATCAGCAGGTTGGAGATCATCACCACGTCGATCAAGCCGAGCACCACGAGCATGATCACCGTTTCGTTCAGTTTCGGCTTCTCATAGCCGATAACGTTACCGGTGGCGTCCTTGATAGGCGGTAGCTGATAACCAATGCCCTTCATCAGCGCCTCCAGCGCCGCCGCATCGCCAAACACGGCCTCCAACAGGTGCACTAACTCGACCCAGAAGTGATAGACGTACACGCCCTGGGCGACGATCAAACCCACGTACAACGGCAATTGCAGCCAGCGACTGGCGAAGATTAGGCGCGGCAGCGGCGGCAGGGGCTTGGCGTTCAAGCGGTCAACGGAGGCAGGCATGAAGCAGGTTGGTAGACGGATCGTGCGATCGAGAACATGAAACTCAGATTTTAGCGATCCGGGTTTCCCAGTACTGCGCCGCCCTCGACTCAGTCTTGATCGCGCGCGTACAACCCCCAAGTTGTGGAACGGGCGCGTGGGCATAGGGGTCCAAGCGGCGGCTGCGGTGCGGCGGCCAGGTGTGTCGGAGCAACGCAATACCGCTGCCGCTGTGTCTTGGCTAGACTTCGCCCCGATTGTTGTCCGACCTTTTAATGGAGTCCGTATGAAACGTGTCGCTCTGTTCGTGCTGACGAACCTGGCGATTCTGGTAGTGCTGGGCGTCATGACAAGTCTGCTCGGCCTCAACCAGTTCCTGACCGCCAGCGGCATCGACCTGGTCACCTTGCTGGCATTTGCCGCCGTCGTCGGCTTCACCGGCTCAATCTTCTCCTTGCTGATTTCGAAGCCGATGGCCAAATGGAGCACTGGCGCGCAGGTGATCGACCAGCCGCGTAACGCCATGGAGCAGTGGTTGCTTGAGACGGTGCGCCGGCATGCTGAAAAGGCTGGCATCGCCATGCCGGAAGTGGCCATTTACGAGGGTGAGCCGAACGCCTTTGCCACCGGGGCGTTTAAAAACAGCGCGCTGGTGGCCGTCTCCACCGGCCTGCTGCAATCGATGAGCCGCGAGGAGGTGGAAGCCGTCCTCGGGCACGAGGTCGGCCATATCGCCAACGGCGATATGGTGACGCTAACGCTCATTCAGGGCGTAATGAACACGTTTGTTGTCTTCCTGTCGCGCGTGATCGGTTATGTGGTCGACCGGTTAATCCTGCGCAACGAGAGCGACTCGCCAGGCATTGGCTATTGGGCGTCAGTGATCGTGCTTGATATCGTCCTTGGCTTCCTGGCGGCCATCATCGTGGCGTGGTTCTCGCGCCAACGCGAGTTCCGTGCCGACGCGGCTGCGGCGCAACTCATGGGCAGCACGCGGCCGATGATTAGCGCACTCGCGCGGCTAGGGGGGATGGAGCCAGGCGAATTGCCAGCCCAGGTGCGTAACATGGGCATCGCGAGCAAGCCGGGTGGGTTCCTGGCGCTGTTTGCGAGCCATCCGCCCATCGAGCAGCGCATCGCTGCGCTGCAGGCGCTGCGCATCTGACCCGAGGCGAAGACCGTCGGAGGGCCGGCTGGTGTGCCGGCCGCCTTTTTTATGCTGCCCAATGCTGGCGGGTGACGCGCGCCAGTATCCACGACAGCGCACCGGCGGCCAAAATCAGACCGACGTCGGCGGCCGCCCAGAAGCTAGCCGCGCCGCCAAGCCGCGCCCCAAGCTCGGTATGAAAGGCAAGCCAGTAGCCACCAAGCAGGCCAAGCCCCCAGAGAGCCATGCTATGTATCAGCATCGGCGCCAGCGCCACCTTGTACCCGCGCAGAAGGAAGCTGGCAGCAGCCTGCATGGCATCGAAGACGTGAAATAGCGCTGAGAGGCCGATCGCGCCAAGCGCAACCGCCGCGACGCTCGCATCGGTCGTAAATGCAGCCACGAACGGTTCGCGCGCAAAGAACAGGGCGGTGGCCAGCAGCAGTGCGAGGCCGACAGCCAGCCAGTAGCAGCGGACAGCGGCACGCCGCGCCAAGCTGGGTGCCGCTGCCCCGAGCGCTTGTGAGACCAGAACGCTGCCGGCTACGCCCAGCGACAGCGGCAGCATATACAGCGTCGAGACGAGGTTAACCAGGATTTGGTGCCCAGCGACGACCACGGCGCCCAACGGCGCCAGCAACAGCGTGATGAACGTAAAGGACGTCACTTCGATCAAGACCGAGCCGCCGCTCGGCAATCCGAGGCGAAGCAGTTCACGCTGACGGCGCCAGACCGGGGCGCGCGGCGCTGCGTCGGCGAGGCGGAAGCGCGCATAAAACGGGTCGAGCCGCCAGACGAGCCAGTTCGCTAACAGGATTCCCCATAGCAGCACGGCGGTGGCGACACCGCAGCCGGCGCCGCCCAGCGCAGGCAGCGGCCCCGAGCCGTACATGAACGCGAGGTTGAGCGGGATCTTGGCGCCCAGCGCGGCGATGTTGATCGTCATCGTCACGGTCGGCCGGCCAACCGCTGCATGGATAGCGACGTAGGCGCGGGTAGCGAGCGCCGCCGGCAGCCCCAAGCCGAGGGCGACCAGGTAGGTCGAGGCGATCGGCCTGACCGCAGGTTCGATGTCGACCCAGTGCAGCCACTGGCCGTTCGTGAGCAGGAGAGGCGCACCGACAGCCGACAGCGCCGCTGCCAGCCATAATCCGTGTATCAGGTCTAAGCCGACCTCGTCGTAACGGCCGGCGCCGAAATGTCGGCCCGCAATCGGCGTTAGCGCCTGCAGCACACCCATCATGCCAACGAAGACGCTGGCGTAAATGCTGGAGCCGATGGCGACCGCTGCTAGATCGCGTGCGGACAAACGTCCCGCCATCACGGTGTCGATCACGCCAAGCGCGATCACCGCCAGCTGTGCGATCAGGATTGGTGCGGCGAGGCGAAATAGCGCGGCGATGCTAACGTCTGGGATGCAGCTGGCAGTGGTGGCTGCATCTGACGCAGGCGCCGCATGCCGCGTCGTATTAGCCGGTGCGCCGGTAGACACGGTACGTCTCGTCGCGCCGTATCGGCCCCGGCCCTTCCCAGATTAGCTCCCATCGTCCAGGCGGTGGCGCGTCGTCCAGTGGCGAGCGTTTGCGGTCGCGATGTAGGGCCAATGGGCAGGCCTCCTCATGTTCTGGCGCGACGAACCGCAATCCGCCATGCCATGCAAATAATGCGCGATCGGCTGGTAGCAGGTGATGGGCGACGACGCAGCCGCCGTTGGCGGCGCCGGTAAGCTGTTCGGCGACGAGGCGCGCCGTGTTGGCATAGCTGCGTGCATGATTCAGCGGCCCCAAGAACAGGGCATTGGCGATCGTCCATAGGAAGACCACCGCAGCAGCGTTCAGCAGCGGGCCGCGCCAGAGCATCGGTGGCCTGGTCTGGACGCGCCAGACCACCAGCGCGATCCATGCTGCAGTGGCTGAGAGCGCCAGGCCGAGCAGCGGGGCGACCACCTCGTAGCGGAAGTTAGGCGTCAGCCGCACAACGGAATGCGCCATCTTCGGCGGCACGCCGGTATGAGCGGCCACGTAATAGCTCCACAGGGCCAACGCGACGAAAGAGGCACCGGCGATGGCGAACCAGTCGAGCGCGTTGGCTGCCCCGCGCGGCAGCGAGGTGGCACCAAAGGCGGCCAACACCACCAGCGGGGGCACCAGCAGGATCAGCTTTTCCTCACCAGGCGCGTTCGCGAGCAGCAGCCGCAACAGCAGCGCGGCAGCTATCGTAGCTGGCAGCGCCATGTGAGGTGCATGCAGCGCATGGCGCCAGGAATACAGGGCCCACAGCGCCAGTGGCCACAGCGGCCAGGTGTACCAGGGCAAATTGCGCGCGATGCGTGTCAGCTCGGCGAGACCCGGCACACTTAACGTCTGTGTGTTCCACAGCAGCCAGGCGGAAAAGTACGGTGCCGCCCGCTGCGGCAGCAACGTCAGTGCCAGCAACGGCCAGAGCGCGGCCACGCCGATGGCCACGGTGGCGATGATCGCGGCGGACCGCCAGCGACGTTGCCCAAGCGCGACAGCGGTGACGGCAACGAGCAGCAGTACAGCGGGCGCCAGTCCGCGTGACAACGCAAGTGCCGCAATCGCGCAGCCGGTGAGCAGCGCACCGCCGCCGGCATTGTCAAGCACACGTGCAACTCCGTACAACGTCAACGCGATCCATGCGACGGCGGCGCTCTCCGCCGTCGTTTCGTGCAATTTCGGCGCAATCCCAACCGTGGCCAGCAGCAGCAGCACCGCCATGTCGGCCAGCATCCGTCCGTAGTCGCGTGGGCCAGCCTCGCCGCCAAAGACGAACGCCACCGGCTGCGCTTCCTCTCGGCGAGCCAGCCGGTACGTTGCGTACCACAGCGATGCCGTGGCCAAGATCAGCCACAGCAAAGTGGTCAGGCGCGCCGCTACTGCTGCGCCCAGCAGCGGCTCAAACAGGTGCACAAAAGCCGCGCCGACCCAGAAAGGTAACGGGCCTTCCTCAGCGATCACCGCGCCGAAGACGTTCGGCAACAGCCAGTCAGCCCAGCTGCCACTGGCCATCGTCCACATCAAGCCGAAGCCGGCCGCGTCGTCCTGATACCAAGGGTCACGGCCGAACAGGCCAGCAAAGGCATAGGCGGCCAGCAGGGTCCATAGAATCCAGCGCGGCATGCGCGCAGCCGCAGCCGCGGAGACGCGCGCCGGCGACGGCCGCGCGGCATAGCTCATCTGTGCCACAGACGAATAAAAAAGGCAGCCGCAGCTGCCTTCATAATGGGCCCTTGCGCGCTTAGCGTCGGCGCGCGCGCGCCGCGCTGGCTTGCTTGGCGGCAGCGTTGACTTGCTCGGTCTTGGCGGCAAACTTCTGCCGGAATTTCTCGACGCGGCCGGTTTCGACGATGCGCGTCTGGGCGCCGGTGTAAAACGGATGCGACTCGGACGACGTCTCGATCTTGACGAGCGGATACTCCTTGCCGTCCTTCCACGTGATCTTCTCTTTGGTCTGCGCGGTGGAACGGGTGACGAAGCTGAAGTCGTTGGAGATGTCCAGAAAGACGACTTCGCGGTATTCGGGATGGATGCCTGGTTTCATGCGTTCCTCGTGGATGCGGTCGCCTGCGTCGGCAGCTGCGGCGCCACGTGCGGGGGCGGTGCCGCCATTATACGTTTGGTCGGCGCCGCTGCTTAACCGCCGCGGCGCATCAGCTCGAAGAACTCAGCGTTGCTCTTGGTGGCTTTCATCTTGTCCAGCAGGAATTCCATCGCCTCGATCTCGTCCATTCCGTACAGCAGCTTGCGCAGGATCCAGACCTTCTGCAGGATATCAGGCTTTAGCAGCAGCTCCTCGCGCCGCGTGCCGGAGCGGTTGACGTTGATCGCCGGATACACGCGCTTTTCGGCCAACCGGCGCTCTAAATGAATTTCCATGTTACCGGTGCCTTTGAATTCCTCGTAGATCACGTCGTCCATACGCGAGCCGGTGTCGATCAGCGCGGTGGCGATGATCGTCAGCGAGCCGCCTTCCTCGATGTTGCGCGCGGCGCCAAAGAAGCGTTTGGGTCGCTGCAACGCATTCGCGTCCACGCCACCGGTCAGTACCTTGCCAGAGGCCGGCACCACCGTGTTGTAGGCGCGTGCTAGGCGCGTAATTGAGTCAAGGAGGATGACCACATCTTTCTTGCTTTCCACTAGCCGCTTCGCCTTCTCGATCACCATTTCGGCCACTTGCACGTGCCGCGCGGCCGGCTCATCAAAGGTCGAGGCGATGACCTCACCCCGCACCGACCGCTGCATCTCGGTGACTTCTTCCGGCCGCTCGTCGATCAACAGCACGATGAGCACGATGTCCGGATAGTTAGCGGCAATCGCATGCGCGATATGCTGCATTAGCACGGTCTTGCCGCTTTTGGGGCTGGCCACCAGCAGACCGCGCTGCCCCTTGCCAATCGGGGCGATGATGTCGATCAGCCGCCCCGTGATGTTCTCATCGCCGCGTATGTCGCGCTCCAGCTTCAGCGGTACGTTCGGGAACAGCGGCGTCAAGTTTTCAAACAAAATGCGGTGCTTCGTGCTCTCAGGGGGCTGGCCGTTGACTCGGTCGACCTTAACCAGCGCGAAATAGCGCTCGCCATCTTTGGGCGTACGCACCTCGCCCTCGATCGTATCGCCGGTATGTAAGTTGAAGCGACGGATCTGTGACGGCGAGATGTAAATGTCGTCGGTCGACGCCAGGTAGGACGTTTCCGGCGATCGCAAGAAACCGAAGCCGTCGGGCAGCACCTCGAGCGTGCCATCACCGTAAATCGGTTCGCCAGCCTTGGCTTTCTTTTTCAGGATCGCAAACATCAGTTCCTGTTTGCGCATCCGGTTGGCGTTTTCGATTTCCAGGCTGTTTGCGATCTCAAGCAGTTGCGAGACGTGCAGCGCTTTCAGTTCGGACAGTTGCATGGTGTGCGGCGGGATATGTCGGGGCGGCGCAGGAACGCCGCCCGCGCGGACTTCACGCGCCGGCGCAGCACCGGCGCCTTAATTTAAAGATTGCTTTCGATGAAGGACTGCAGTTGGGACTTCGACAACGCGCCGACCTTGGTGCCGGCTACCGCGCCATTTTTGAACAGCATCAAGGTGGGAATCCCACGAATCCCGTACTTGGCCGGAATCTGCTGGTTCTCATCGACGTTTAGCTTGGCCACCGTCAGGCGCCCTTTGTATTCGCCAGCCACTTCGTCGAGGATAGGCGCGATCATGCGGCATGGACCGCACCATTCGGCCCAATAGTCAACCAGCACCGGCCGGTCAGATTTAAGGACTTCGCTTTCGAACGTCGCGTCGCTGACGTGCTTGATCTCACTGCTCATCGTCAAACCCCTTGGCGTCTTGTCCCGACGCGCGGAAGAAAAATCTGGGGAGTGCCAATCGAAGGTGGCGGGCGGCTTACCGTTTATGACGATCGCCAGCCGCAGCGGACCGAATCCTAGCACTTCTGGCGCCCGCGTTTGCAGCGGCTAGCTATCGCATAGAATGCCATCAATGGCAGTGCAACGGCTGACGCTGCGCGCCGATAGCGGCTTTTGGCCGGCGGCGGCCATGTCGGTATTGGCTTTTGCGCGGCGCGCAGACCTGCCGGCGCGAGACCTGCACGCGCTCACGTGGGTTGTACCTATAGGCGAACACGCGCTTGCGGCGCGGCGCGCCTTGCATGCGTGCCTGCAACGGCAAACTTTTGTCGGGCCGCGTATTGTGACACTGGCGCAATGGCTGGATGGTGGCCTTGCCGCAAGCGTAGCGGCGCGCACCGAGATGTACGCGGCACTGCGGGCCAACGACTGGGTGCGGGCCTGCTTCAGCGCAACGCCAGTGGCGCTGTGGGCTTTAGCGCGTGACATTCTAGCGTTATGCGATGAGCTGACGTTTGCTGCGGCTGGGTCTGCCTCGGCCTTTGAAGATCGTTTGCAAGACAGCCTGGCGCGGCATTATCGGGAGCGCGCCGCGTATGCCCTCGATCCGCAGGCACAACTGGTTGTCGCGCTGTGGCGCGTCTGGCGCGCTCGTGATGAAGGCGCGGCGGCTGTGCTGCAGCGCCTGCACAGGCGCGCGCAGCATGCCTCGGCGCCACTCGTATACCTGGCGTCAACTACGATCGAACCGTGGGAATCAGCTTTCCTTGACCGCTACGCGCAAGGCGCGCCGGTCTTGCTAATCGAGGCTAGCGACGCTGAGGCGATCGCCGCGCAGCCGCTGCTTGCGGCTGCCTGGCCGGAGTTGGTACAGCCCGAGGCCGCGGCGCCGCCGCTTCTGCAGCGGGCGCGCGGTCTGCCAGCCGGGCAGCCGTCCTTCGCGATCCTGGCCGCGGCCTCGCTCGAGCAGGAAGCGATGGCGGTGGCGCAACAGGTTCTCGACTGGCTGTCCGCCGGCGTGCGCTCCATCGCGCTGGTGGCGCTGGACCGCCTGACGGCGAGGCGCGCGCGCGCGCTGCTCGAACGCGCCCAGGTGCGCGTGCGCGACGAAACTGGCTGGCGGCTCTCCACCACCGCCGCAGCCGCGGCGGTGATGCGCTGGCTCGACGTGGCCGTCGGCGACCTGTACTGGCGCGACCTGCTGGACTGGTTGAAATCGGGCTTCGCGCTAGCGGACCGCCCGCAGAAGGCGCAGATCGTCGCCGCCTTCGAGCGCGCGATCCGCGCCGAAGGCGTCTTGCAGGGAGCCGAAGCGATCGGCCGAGCCCTGCAGGCGCAGGCGGCTGAGGAGAGCGCCCTGCAGGTGCTCGCGACGCTGCGCGCCGAAGTCCAGACGGCGCAGCGTGCCCGCACATTGACGCAGCACCTGCAGGCGCTCACCGGCGCGCTGGCTGCGCTGGGCATGCGCGCGGGGCTCGCCGCGGACGCCGCTGGCAGGCTTGTGTTAGACGCCCTGGAAGATCTGCGCGAGGGCCTAGCGGGTGAAGAGGTTGCGGCCACGGCAACCGAATTTCGGGCGTTGCTGGCGCAGCGTTTTGAGGAAGTCAGCTTCGTCGACGAGCAAATCGACTCGCCGGTGGTGATGTTGTCGCTTTCGGGCACTGCGTTGCGCAGCTTCGATGCCGTGCTAGTGATTGGCGCCGATGCCGAGCATTTGCCGCGCGCGGAGGCCGAGGCGCTGTTTCTGTCGTCGGCGGTGCGTGCCGAGCTTGGGCTGACCACGACGCAGCAGATGCAGCGCCGGCAGGCGGCACGCTTCGGCGCGCTGCTGGCTGCTGCCCCGCAAGCGGTGGTGACGTGGCGGACCGTGCGCGGCGACGGCGAGCCGAACCGCCCATCGCCGCTGCTGGAGCGCTTACTGCTCGTGGCCGAGGTTGCCGGCATCCGGCCGCTGCAACGCGCGCCGGCGGCGCCGTTGCACCCAGTCAGATCACACACAGCGGCGCCGCCGGCACCGAGCGCCCCGCAGCAGCTGCCGGCGCGCTTATCGATCCATGATGCACAGGACTTGGTGGACTGCCCCTATCGCTTTTACGCGCACCGGCTGCTTGGATTGCGGCCCCTGCAGGACGTCGTCGAGCTGCCGGATAAGCGGCAGTTCGGACAGGTGCTGCACGAGGTGCTGCGCGCGTTTCATGCGCAATGGGGGGCGGTCGATTTCGCGGCCGAGGATCGGTCTGCCTTGTGCGCAAGCCTGGCGCAGCATGCGCAGCAGGCGTTTGCGCCGCTGCTGGCGCGCACGCCGGCGCTGCTCGCGTATGCCCGGCGCTTCGAGGGACTCATCCCCGATTACATCGACTGGCTGCGCGGCCATGCGGCGCAGGGCTGGCGCTTCGCGCAGGCTGAGGTGGCTTGTCGACGTGCCCTGCCGCTGGCCGATGGACGCACGGTGGAACTTGTCGGCCGCCTCGACCGCATCGACTGCCGCGCCGATGGCGCGACCCTGGTGCTGGATTACAAGGCGCGCAGCGCCTCGACGCTGCGCGCGGCGGTGAAGGCCCCGGACGAAGAGGTGCAGCTTGCGCTGTATGGGTTTCTGCTCGGAACGCCCACCGACCTCGCGGCCGCATATCTGAGCCTGGACCGCGCCCGCGAGGACCGGCGCGGCGTCGAGCTGGTGGCCGCCGCCGACGGCTTCGCCGACCTCGCGCAAAAGGTCGCCGAGCGACTGCACCGCGACCTGCAACGCATCGCGGCGGGCGCGCCGCTGCCGGCGCTTGGCGACGAATCGACCTGCGAGCATTGCGATGCGCGCGGCCTGTGCCGGC
>JANWXE010000182.1 GCA_025055385.1 Burkholderiaceae bacterium
GTGATACTTGCCGATGACGTCGCCGACAATGCGGGCACTTTTTTTGTACGGCCGGTTGTAGTGGTTGCCCAACTCGTGCATCGCGTACAGCACGCGCCGGTGCACCGGTTTCAGCCCGTCGCGCACGTCCGGCAGCGCGCGCCCGACGATTACGCTCATCGCGTAATCGAGATAGGAGCGCCGCATCTCCTCTTCCAGCGAGACCGGCAGGGTTTCCTTGGCGAACTGATCCATCGGCGCTGCGGGTCGCGGCCGCCACAGCGGCCGCCCTAGATTTCATGCAAAAAGCCGGTCGGCGCGACCGGCTTTCCGGGCAGAATCTTAACAGCGCACAGACGCCCTTCGCTTGCGATGAGAACGATTGACACCCTGCTGTGCTGCCGCTGGGTAATCCCGGTGCGGCCGCGCGGTCAAATACTTAAAGAGCATGCCATTGCGATCGATGGCGGACGTATCGTTGGCGTGCTACCCGTGGCGCAGGCGCAGCGCGAGTTCTCGGCGCGCGAGACCGTGACCCTGCCGCAGCATGTCGTCACCCCCGGCCTGGTGAACGCGCACACGCATGCGGCAATGAGCCTGCTGCGCGGTGTGGGCGACGATATGCCCCTTTCCCGTTGGCTCGGCGAGCGCATCTGGCCGTTGGAGGCGGCGCTGGCCTGCGAGCAGTTCGTCTACGACGGCACCCGGCTGGCGGCGTTGGAGATGCTGCGCGGCGGCCAGACCACTTGTTCGGACATGTACTTTTTCCCGGAGGCGGCGGCGCGTGCGCTGCGCGAGGTCGGTATGCGGGCGGTGGTTGGCATCGTCGCGATCGAATTTCCGACCGCCTACGCCACGGATGCCGACGATTACTTGCGCAAGGGGCTGGCCACCCGCGATGCGCTGCGCGACGACCCGCTAGTTAGCTTTACGCTGGCGCCGCATGCACCGTACACGGTCGCTGATGCCACGTTAGCGCGCATCGCTGTCCTGGCCGAGGAACTGGACTTGCCGGTGCACATCCATGTGCACGAGACCGCACAGGAAATCGAGGACTCGGTGCGGCAGTATGGGCTGCGGCCGCTTGCACGCCTGGACCGGCTTGGGCTGGTTACGGAACGACTGCTGGCCGTGCACGCCGTTCATCTGGAAGAGGCAGAGGTCGCGCTGCTCGCCGCGCGCGGCGCCACCGCTGTGCATTGTCCGAGCTCCAACCTCAAACTCGCCAGCGGCATCGCCCGCGTGGCCGCCTTCTCTGCCCACCGTGTGAACCTGGCGCTCGGCACCGATGGCGCCGCGAGTAACAACCGCCTCGACCTGCTCGAGGAAATGCGCCTGGCCGCACTGCTGGCCAAGGGCGCGAGCGGCGATGCCTCTGCACTGCCGGCCTCCGCGGTGCTGGAGGCCGCGACACTGGGCGGGGCGCGCGCGCTCGGATTAGCGCAGCGCATTGGCTCGATTGAAGTCGGCAAAGAGGCGGATTTAGTTGCGTTCGACCTGGGTGCTGTCGAGACGCAACCATGCTTCGATCCGCTTTCGCACCTCGTGTACGCCTGCGGACGCGAGCAGGTTAGCGACGTATGGGTCGGCGGACGACGTGTTGTGCGCACACGACAAGCCATCGATCTGTCCGGCGCACCGCTTGCCGGGGCGATCCTAGCGCCGGTGGCCGCATGGCAGAATCGCATCGGGCAGTTACTGGGCGCGTGCGATCATGGGCATCGCGCGCAGCCAGCGGCGGCCCCGGTGTCCTCGACGGACAGTCGGTCCGGCGCCGGCCATCTGCGATGAAACGTGAGGAGAGAAACAATGAAGAGACCCGTCAAGCTCGGGCTGCTGTTCGCCTCGGCGATGTTCGCCGCCTCCGGTAAAGCGGTGGCGCAGCCAAAAGACATTGCCGGCAACCCGAAGAACAGCGGCTACGCCCTGAGCTCAAACAACAATGTCGTGCAGTCCGGCACAGGCTTGTGCTGGCGCACCGGTTATTTCGCAAATCCCTTGGCGCTGGCGGCCTGCGATCCGGCGCTAGTACCTCCGCCGCCTCCGCCGCCGGCGCCCACGCCGCCTCCGCCGCCGCCTCCGCCGCCTCCGCCGCCGGCGCCCACGCCGCCTCCGCCGCCGCCTCCGCCGCCTCCGCCGCCGGCGCCCACGCCGCCTGCGCCGCCGCCTCCGCCGCCGCCGCCCCAGCCGACGACGGAGAAAGTGACGTTCGCGGCCGAGCTGCGCTACGGCACGGGGCAGACGATAAGCCCGCAGCGCGCGGCCGTGCTCGATGACCTGGTCGGGAAACTAAAAGGCATCAATTTGGAGGTGATCATTGTCACTGGCCATACCGACAACGTCGGCAGCGCTGCGGCCAACCAGCGCTTGTCTCAGCAGCGTGCCGAGCAGGTCAAGCAGGAACTGATCAAGCGCGGCATCGAAGCCAACCGTATCTACACGGAAGGCAAGGGTGCATCGCAGCCGATCGCCGACAACCGCACGGCCGAAGGCCGCGCCAAGAACCGGCGCGTCGAAATCGAGGTGGTCGGAACGCGCAACATCGCGCGCTGAGCACTGAAGCGGCTAGAGCCAAGAAGCCCCGCCCTCGCGGGGCTTTTTTATTGTTTGCCACCCGCTGGCCTTTTTGGTACTTGGCCTGCGAAAAGGCGAAGCCGCATTAATCAACAGCGTAGCCTTTTTCAGCAAGCCGACAAGCACGCAACACGAATCGAGCTGCTTTCGCTCGCCAGCACGGCTCGTACAGGGCCGCAGAATGTCGTTGCGCGACCTACCATGCCATTACGATCGCGGTATGCAAGCAAACGCCGATCCACAGGAGATTCAGAAATTCGCCGATCTCGCCGAACGTTGGTGGGATCCGACCGGGGCCATGCGGCCGCTGCACGAGTTGAATCCGCTGCGGCTCGCTTGGATCGACCGCCATGCCAGTTTGCGCGGCAAACGGGTCGTGGACGTCGGCTGCGGCGGCGGCATTCTCGCCGAGGCGATGGCCGCTCGCGGCGCTAGCGTTCTAGGCATCGACTTATCTGCGCCGGCGTTGCAAGTCGCGCAGCGGCACGCGCAGGAAACCGGCATCGAGGTCGAATACCGGCAGACGAGCGCAGAGGCGCTGGCCGAGGAGCGACCCGGCAGCTTCGATGTCGTCACCTGCCTGGAGGTGCTCGAGCACGTCCCGCAACCTACCAGCACCGTCGCCGCCTGCGCGCGTCTGGCGCGGCCCGGTGGTTGGGTCTTCTTCTCCACCATCAACCGCAACCCGAAATCGTTTCTGCTGGCCATCGTCGGTGCGGAGTACGTGCTGCGCCTGCTGCCGCGCGGCACGCACGATTACGAGAAATTCATCCGCCCGAGCGAGCTCGCCGCGCATGCGCGCGCCGCCGGTCTCGAACCGGCCGAACTTATTGGCGTCGCCTATAACCCGCTGACCCGCCGCTTCACGCTCCGCCCGGACACGGACGTCAACTATCTGATGGCGCTGCGTAAACTGGCATGAAGTCTGCCGCCACCAGCCTGGTGCTATTCGATCTGGACGGAACGCTCGCCGACACGGCACCCGATCTTGCTGCAGTGGCCAACCGCCAGCGCGCAGCGCGCGGCCTGCCGCCGCTGCCGCTTTCCGAGCTGCGCCCCCTGGCTAGCCACGGCGCGCGCGGCATGATCGGGCGCGCGCTCGGTCTGACGCCGGATGCTCCGGAGTATCCGGCGGTGCGCGAGCAGTTCTTCGACTGGTACGAGCAGGCCCTGTGCGTACACACCCGGCTGTTCGCCGGGGTCGACGAGCTGCTGGCAACGCTGGAGGCGCGCGGCATCCGCTGGGGCATCGTCACCAACAAGATCGCCCGCTTCACCGACCCGCTGCTGCGCGCGCTCGGACTGCGCGAGCGGGCCGCCTGCGTCGTCTGCGGCGATACCACGCCGCATGCCAAGCCGCACCCCGAGCCGCTGCGCCATGCCTTGCGCGTCTGCGGCGTTGCGCCCGCGCTGGCCGTCTACGTCGGTGACGATCAGCGCGACGTCGAGGCCGGCCGCGCCGCTGGCGTGCGCACGGTGGTTGCGCGCTATGGCTACCTGGGGCCGCAGGCACGGCCCGAGTCCTGGAACGCCGATGATGCGATCGACGCACCGGCCGACCTGCTGCGCTTGCCCGGCCTGCTGCCTTGAAGTCTGCCCACCGACCCGCATCTGCGCCTACAATGCAGACGCTGGGGGCGACCTGGTTTCGACGCGGGTCGTGCAGCAGCCAGGGCATGCCGAGGACCAGTCCCCTCGTAAATCCACTGGAAACCAACAAACGCCAACGACGAGCGTTTCGCTC
>JANWXE010000054.1 GCA_025055385.1 Burkholderiaceae bacterium
CGGCGTGGACGTGGCCGACGTGATGCGCGGCGTGCACCTGGCCCGCTACTTCACGACCCGGCTGCCGGACGGCGGGCGGGTCGCGGCGGGCATCACCTCGTTTCTGTGGGCCGGCTGCGGCTACGGCGGCAGCTGCCTGCCAAAGGACACCCAGGCGCTCGCCGCCCACGGCGCCGCGCACGGCGCACCGATGCCGCTGCTGGAAGCTGTGATCGAGACCAACCGCCGCCAGCCGGCACGCATGATCGCGCTGCTGGAGCGCCATTTTGCGCGCCTGGCCGGTCTGCGGGTCAGCGTGCTGGGCGTTGCCTTCAAGGAGGACACCGACGACGTGCGCGAGTCGCCGGCGCTGCCCATCGTTCGGGCCCTTCTGCAGCGCGGCGCGCGCGTCACCGCCTACGATCCGGTCGCGCGAGCCAACGGGCAACGCGCGCTGCCGACGGCAGTGACGTGGTCCGAAAACCTCGAGCAGGCGCTCGCCGCCGACGCGGTGCCGCTGATCACCCGCTGGCGTGAGTTCGAGCGCCTGCCGGCGCTGCTCGCCGGCGGCGCCGACGCCCCTTTGGTGGTCGACGGCCGACGCATGCTCGCCCCGGCGTCGGTCCCGCGCTACGCCGGCATCGGCCGCCGAGGAACTTCTGCACACGTAACCGAAGCGATGCGTTTGGCTGCGATCAAGTTCGAGTTTGGGTTCGAAAGCAGGAAAAGGCGAACACCTGCAGCGGGCTTGACGCCGTTTCCGTGCCTGGAGTTCGCGTCCCAGCTCTCAGGGCACGGACTGCGCCCGCAGTGGCAACTCTTGCAGCCGGGCCCGGTACGGGTTTGTCAGAGCGAACATCCTGACGGCACATACGGTGTCCTTGCAAAGGTCTCGAAAGCAGGTCTCGGCAAGGCCCCGCTGGCGCTCGACCACGCTGAAGGCAAACGCGCCCCAGGCGGGAGCGCGCGAGGGGTTTCGGTTAAGCTGCCGCCGCTCCCTCAAGGGCCGGCTGGCAGGCACGCCGCGTTTAGCCCCGTTGCGAAGGCCAGCCTACTCGTTCTGCTGTTGCGCCTCTCACCAGTCGGCGCGATCACTCAGGATCTAACGCCCAGCTCCGTGCAACAGTCTGGGCAAGTAATCGCGGTCGGTTTCATGGACTGGCCCCGAGACGGCGCTGTGCACAAGGCCCTCGGGGTCTGGGCCAAGGTACAGCTTCATACCGAACGTCCCTTTCTAACCCTTGTGGGTCGCGCAAGGCTGCGACCGGTTGCCGCTGACTCGCTTTGGATCGCGTTTCTTTTTCCACTTCTTGGTCGCGCCGGGCGCAACGCGGATCGCCACATCGACCAGGGCGCCCGGCTTCCGGAGCGGTGCGCGCCCGTCGGCAAGCAGTGTCCGCGCAAGGTGATTTTGCGCAAGCGGGCCCCTAAAGCGCAGAATGCTCATCTCATCGGCCACGCCGTCCTTGGCACACTCGCTTCCCCCAACGCAGCCCATCCGCCGAATACTCTCGCGTATACCTTAGGTCGCTCGCACACAGCGGTTGAACCATCGCTGCACCACATCGCTGCAAAGCCTCCGCTCCGAAGACATGGGCGCAAACCCGCCTGCCGGTCTCGGGTCGCGCTGCTCGCTCGGCTTCACACCTTTTGTCTCGGTCACCAGCGCTCTTGTCTCGGTCACTCCCGTGTCGATCGCGACCGGCAAGCGCCTGTAGCGCGTTGTGCCACTCTGCGTGAGACAGACCGCCGTGGTAGCTTTCACCGGCTTCCTCCTCTTCTTCCTGTCAATCGCTCAAACGCAGTTTCGTTTGGGACACGATTCACCGTACCTTGTGTTTAGAGATTCCGTTGAGCCATCCCTACCAGCATCGGACCTTCGAGCTAGGGCCTACCTGTGATCTCAATGCAGCCACACGACACAACGCCGCCGCTCAGCCCGCCGCCTCGGGTGCGGGCACGCAGTTTCGAATGCCGTTTTTGTTCCGCGCCGTTGAAGACCACGTTCGTCGACCTCGGCATGTCACCGTTGTGCCAGACCCACATCCGTCCGGAGCAATTGCACGAGATGGAGCCGTTTTATCCGTTGCACGCCTACGTGTGCGACCGGTGTTTTCTGGTTCAATTGCAGGAGTTCGTTGCCCCGGAGCACATTTTCACTGAATACGCGTACTTTTCGTCTTATTCGGCGAGCTGGGTCGAGCACGCGCGTCGCTACACGGACCTCATGATCGACCGCTTCAGCCTCGGTCCGCACTCGACCGTTATGGAAATCGCCAGCAATGACGGTTACCTGCTACAGCACTTCGTCGCCCGCGGGATACCGGTACTCGGCATCGAGCCGGCCGCCAATGTCGCCCAGGCGGCCATCGCCAAGGGCGTGCCGACGACCGTGCAATTCTTCGGCCGCAAGACGGCGGCGGCGATTGCCGCCGCGCACGGCCGCCCCGACCTCCTGATCGGCAACAACGTGCTTGCGCACGTGCCCGATATCAACGACTTCGTCGGCGGCATGAAGGACCTGCTCGCGCCGCACGGCGTGATCACGATGGAGTTCCCGCACCTGCAGCGGCTGATCGTTGAAAACCAGTTCGACACGATCTATCACGAGCATTTCAGTTATTTTTCCTTCGTCACGGTTGAGCGGATTTTTGCCTATCACGGCATCACGCTGTTCGACGTTGAAGAGCTACCGACGCACGGCGGCTCGCTGCGCATCTACGGCCGCCACGCCGAGAACCCCGCACTGCCCGTCACCGACCGCGTCGGCGCGCTGCGCCAGCGCGAAATTGACGACGGCTTTTTGACGCTGGACCGGTACCTAGGATTCGACGCGCAAGTCAAGGACACGAAACGCAAGCTGCTTAGCTTCCTGATCGACGCCAAGAACCGCGGCAAGAAGATTGTCGGCTACGGCGCGCCCGGCAAAGGCAACACGCTGCTCAACTATTGCGGCATTCGCACGGATTTTCTCGACTTCACTGTGGACGCTAACCCGTATAAACAGGGCAAGTACACGCCCGGCACGCGCATACCGATCCTAGCACCCGAGGCGATCCGAGAGGCAAAACCGGATTACGTATTGATCCTGCCGTGGAATCTGAAGGATGAGATCTGTCAGCAGGCCGCTTACATAAAAGAATGGGGTGGCCAGTTCGTCGTGCCGATCCCTGAGGTGCGGGTTTTTTGAGCCCACGGCCCGGACAATACTTCAGATTGGGTGGCATAACCAGCAATCAGGCAACCACACGAAAGTCGCTTCAAGATGAAGATTCTTATTACCGGTGCCGAAGGCTATATCGGCGCTCGGCTCGCCCCGCTTCTGGCGAGCGCTGGTTATTCGGTCACTGGACTCGACACCGGCTTCTATCGCGACGGCACGTTGTACCTGGACCCGCTTGGCCTGCCGATCGCTCCTGCCACGATTTACAAGGATTTACGCACCGTCGCGCCGGAGGACTTCGTTGGCTTCGATGCCGTCGTCCATCTCGCCGAATTGTCCAACGATCCCCTCGGCCAGAACCGGCCTGAAATCACTTACAAGATCAATCACCAAGGCTCACTACGCGTCATTGAGGCGGCGCGCGAAGCTCGCGTTTCGCGCTTTGTGTACGCATCGTCTTGCAGCGTCTACGGGGTCGGCAGTGGCGCGTTTCTCGATGAGACTTCGCCGACCAATCCGCAGACTGCGTACGCAAAGTGCAAAGTATTGGTCGAGCAGCATCTCCTAGGAATGGCTGACGCAAAGTTCTGCGTCACTATTCTGCGTAACGCCACGGCGTATGGGCCCTCCCCGCGCATGCGCTTCGATGTCGTGTTGAACGACCTCTGCGCCATGGCTTGGACGAAAAGGCAGATCACGATGGTCAGCGACGGCAGCCCTTGGCGGCCAATCGTTCACGTCGAGGACATCTGCCAGTCGATCCGCTGCACACTGGAGGCGCCCGTCGAGGCGGTCAACGGCGAGATCTTCAACGTCGGCACTACGGCTGAGAACTATCGGGTGCGCGACATTGCCGCCATCGTCGCCGAGGTGTTCCCTGGCTGCCAGGTCACGGCGGGCCCGCCGAGCGCCGACAATCGCAGCTACCGGGTGTCGTTCGAGAAGATCGCCGCACGCTTGCCCGGCTTTAAAGCGCGCTGGACCGCACGAGCCGGCGCGGAGGAGTTACGGCGGCTGTTCGAGCGCATCGACATGGGGCCGGAAACCTACGAGTTCCGCGCGTTCACGCGGCTGAAGCAATTAAAATACTTGCAGCGCACGGGGCAGATCGACGAGGATCTGATCTGGAGGGCACGGTGATTTTCACCCCGACTCGGCTTGCCGGCGCCTTCGTCATCGAGCTAGAACGCAAGACGGACCAACGCGGGTTTTTCGCCCGCACCTGGTGCCGCCACGAGTTCGCGCGACACGGGATCGATATCGAGGTCGTTCAAGCGAGTGTCTCGCACACCCCTCAGGCCGGCACTTTGCGAGGAATGCACTTTGCGTGGCCGCCATCGCGGGAGGGCAAGCTTGTCCGGTGTGAACGCGGCGGGATCTTCGATGTAATCATCGACCTGCGCCCCGAGTCGGCCACTTTCGCGCAGCACATTTCGGTCGAGTTAAACGACCGTAACCAGCTAGCGCTTTACATCCCGCCGGGCTTCGCACATGGCTTCCAGACGCTCGTCGATGACACGAACGTCGTCTATATGATGACCGACGTCTATCGGCCCGAGCTCGCCGATGGGGTCCGGTATGACGACACCGCCTTCGGCATCCGTTGGCCGCTACCGGTTGCGCGGATTGCGGAACGCGATGCGACCTATCCCGATTTTGATCCCGCCGCGCACCGGCAGCGATTCGCCGCCGCGCGCCAGCGCGCCGCGTCCGACTAGATCATGCTGTTGGGTCATCTGGGCGACATCAGCGCCGCTCGGCGCATCGCCGAGGCCGCATACGACCTGATGACGGCGCTGTATCCGATTTGCCGCAGTATCACCGGCCACGGTGTGCGGGTGACCCTTGATCGCGTCGAGCGCTGGATCCCGCTGCAGCGCTCGGAGATCCCGTCCGGGACGAAGGTCTTCGACTGGGAAGTTCCGCGCGAGTGGAACATCCGGGATGCTTACGTCGCCGACTGCCACGGCCGGCGACTGATCGATTTCAAGGCTCACAACCTGCATGTCGTTAATTATTCTGTCCCAGTGCGGCGGGTTATGACGCGGGCGGAGCTGGAGCCGCACCTGTACTCGCTGCCGGACCATCCCGATTGGATCCCGTACCGGACCACTTACTACCACGAGCATTGGGGCTTTTGCCTCCGGCACCGGGACCGCGAGGCCCTTGGTCCGGGCCCCTTTGAAGTGGTCATCGATGCCGATCTGAGCCCAGGACATCTGACATATGGCGAGTGCGTCGTGCCCGGTACGGGTGCGGGCGAGGCATTCATCTACACCCACGTCTGCCATCCCTCTCTGGCAAATGACAACCTGACGGGCGTCGCGGTCGCGGCAGCACTGGCGCGTGAACTGTGCGCGCGGCAACCTCGCTTGACTTGGCGCTTTGTCTTCGGCCCCGGAACAATCGGGTCGCTCACGTGGCTGGCGCGCAACGAAGACCGCCTGGCGTCAGTGCGATCAGGCCTCGTCATCGGCCTACTCGGCGACAACGGCCCTCTCACATACAAGCGCAGCCGGCGCGGCCACACGGTCACGGACCGGATTGCGGAGTACGTGCTGAAGAGCGGCACCGCCCCCGCTCGCATTATCGACTTCGACCCCTACGGTTACGATGAGCGCCAGTTCTGCTCTCCGGGATTTGACCTTCCCGTGGGACGCCTGACGCGTTCGCCGAACGGAACATACCCCGAATACCACTCCTCAGCCGACGACTTGTCGCTCGTGAAGGTCGACCGCCTCGCCGAGTCGCTCCAAACCCTCGCACGCATCATTTCCATCGTCGATGCTAATCGACTGGTTATAAATCTCCAGCCCAAGGGAGAACCGCGCCTAGGCAACCGCGGTCTATACCGCAGCATCGGCGGCACTTCTCCCGACGAATTCGAGCACGCTCTTCTCTGGACCCTAAGCTTCGCCGACGGAGCGCATGATTTGGTCGCTATCGCTGAGCGTTCTCGCCTCGCCTTCGAGCTGATCGATCAAGCCGCATCCGCTCTCGAAAAGGCTGGCCTCCTCGCCTCGCCGGATAGAATCGTCGCCAACTCTGCCGAAGGGCCTCTTCGATGAAGGTCGTCCTGTTTTGCGGCGGTCTCGGAACGCGCCTACGGGAGCACTCCGACACGATTCCGAAGCCTCTTGTCAATATCGGAGTGCGGCCAATCCTGTGGCATTTGATGCGGTATTACGCACACTACGGGCACAAGGACTTCATCCTCTGCCTAGGCTACCGCGGCGAAATGATTCGCGAGTATTTCCTCAACTACAACGAGTGTCTGTCGAACGACTTCGTGATGACAGACGGCGGAAGACACATTGACCTTCTACAGCGCGATATCCAAGATTGGCGCATCACCTTCGTCGATACCGGCCTACATTCCAACATTGGACAGCGCCTGCTGCGCGTGCGTTCCTATCTGGCCGGCGAGGAAGAGTTCCTCGCCAACTATGCGGACGCCTTGACCGATCTTCCCCTTGACCAATATATCGACGACTTTCGGCGCCGCAAGGTCGTCGCTAGCTTGGTCGCTGTCCGCTCTCCTCAGAGTTTCCACTGCGTTCACGCCGATGACGACGGGCTCGTCACCGCGTTCGGCAAAATGAGCGAGTCAGACTTTTGGATCAATGCCGGGTTCTTTTGCCTGCGTAACGACATCTTCAATTACATCGAAGAAGGCGACGAGCTGGTCGAAGAGCCGTTTGCCCGTCTTATCGCCAGGCGCCAACTGTCCGTTTATCGCTATCGGGGTTTCTGGCAACAGATGGACACCTTCCGCGACAAAATCTTATATGACCGCATGGAAGGGCGCGGCGATTGTCCTTGGATGGTCTGGAAAAAATAGCGACAGTGCTTTCTCAGATCCCTTCGGTCCGGCGTCTGCGGATCGAATGCATCGTTGCACACAGCGACGATATCAACGTTGGCTGCGGCGCAACGTTGCTAACGTCGATCCAGGTCCGGCGCGCTTCTGACATACCCCGCCTCGTCCGGCGCGCCTCTGGAAGGCAGGCTGCGGAGCCGCAACGCAGCGCCACGCCTCTTTTCGCATCCGTGAGGCGCCGGAGCATCGCCTTTCACGACCTCGAGGCCGACTAGCTCCCCGCCCTCTGCGGGAAGATCACGCGCGCTTTCGACTCCGTGCCCTTCATCTCCCCGAATCCGGACGTTATCTTCACGCACAGGCTGGACGACCGCCATCAGGGCCACTGCGCGCTCGCAAAACTTGCCTGCCGCCCCTGCCGCAGCAATCTGGTATTCACGTTTGGGATCCCGACGCTTGAAGGCAGCCTCGGACAACCTAATATTACGTCCCGATCTCTGCGCCCAGCGGCCGATGTACAGCGGACCATTTATGGCGGCGTCTCGGAGCATACCGCTAGAAATCGCCGTTCGCCGCCAGCGCTTTGCAAGCCCCTATGAAAGTTCGGCCGCTCGAATCTCGCGTGCGCAGTGGATCCGACGCGGCGCCTCCCATCTCGAAAGCAACCCTTGGCATCTGCCGCGGCGGCCGCCTGGCGCCCTAGCCGCATTCTCCCGACTAGATAGATCGCTCGCCCCCACCGTCGCCACGCCACCAATGCGATCTTTATCAGGCCTCGATATTGCCCCGACCGTGAGCATCGGCCTACCCGTACGCAACGGCGCGAGATTTTTGGCGGAAGCCCTTGATTCGTTGCTGGCACAGACGTACCGCGATTTCGAGCTAATCGTCTCCGATAACGCTTCAACCGACGAAACTGCGTCCATCTGCGCGCGGTATGCGGGGAAGGATGCACGGATTCGCTACGTCCGCCATGCCGTAAACATCGGGGCGCCGCGCAACTGGAGTTTCGTCGTCACCCTCGCTCGCGGACGCTATTTCAAATGGGCATCGTGCAACGACCGCTGCCCCGAGTACATGCTCGAGCGCTGCGTCGCTGTTCTCGAACGTCGACCGGATGCCGTGCTATGTTACGGTCGCACCTGCCTTGTAGATGAAGAAAGCGGCCTACAACAACCGTACGGCGGAAACATCGCACTTGAGCACGAGCGACCAAGTGAACGATTTATTCAGCTACTTCGCCTTTTGCAACTCAATAACCCGCAATGCGGATTGATCCGTCTCGAGGCCTTACGCCAGACCGGTCTTGATCGCCCGTATCCGGGTGGCGATCTGCCTTTGATGTCCGAGCTAGCCTTGCGCGGAACGTTCGTGTTGCTGCCAGAGGTGTTGCTCTATCGGCGTATGGGAGCCGGAACTTTCTCTCACGCATTGACCCCAGCAGCTCATAATGACTTTTTCGGAAAAACAACAATGCCCCTGTTCGACATTTTGCGCCGCCATCGTGATCACGCGCTCGGAGTTTTACGTGCTCCGATCGCTACCCAAGAAGAGGTGCGGTCACTTAAGTACCTGGCCCGCGCTTTCTACTGGGACCTGCGTTGCGCACGGACACACTACCGTTCTGCCACTGACTGCGCTGCGAGCGGGCGATCCGCATCGGCGGGCCTTCTTCTCCGTCGATGCACGACGTCGCCCACACGGCGACCTTAGTGACATTCATCAGACCCTTCGCGCGCGCATACCGCGCATCCAGCGCGCCGCTGTCCCTGCCGACAGAGGCCCACGGCGCGTTGCTGCATTTCCCTTACGCGGGAAAAGGCGGCTTGTGTACGCTACTGCGTCGCTTGCCGGTTCGGGCCCGGTCTCGCGCGACCCTCAAGCCACGTGCCGCCGCTTTTCGTGGCTAGCAGCCACATACCGTGGTACTCGAAGCCATCGTCACGACCTACGCTAAGCGCCTGGACGATCTTTTGCTATGCGTCTCGACTCTCCCGCTCTGGCGCGCCCGCTCGGCCGCGGTGACCTCCCACCTGTGTGCCACAATAGTGCTCGTTCCCACGGGCGGCCATACGGGCGGCTACTATGGCCGGCCCAAGCACACGAGTCGCCCAACACCCGATTAAGGCCGACCCCTAATACTGCCGGCAGTCTGAGACTGCATGGACAGCGATGCACGTCAGTACACCGCCGACTCGCCCGACAAGAAATGGCGTTGGCCAACTGCGAAACACTCCACGTCCCGCAATCCGATGGCTGCATCGCTTGGGTTCACCGTCCAAGGTCCGTCGTGGCCGCTTGTTCAGACGATCCGGCCTTCCTTTGCGCAGCAGGCACCGCCCATCGCGTCGGATACGCGCACGCCCGCGCCGGCACACGGCACGATCGACAACGCTCTGCCAGACCTGAAATCCAAAGTGTGCACACAGCGCGGCGACACTTTGCCTCTCACCGCCAGTCTATCCCAAACCGACAATGGGCCGCAGCCCACGCCAGTCAGCAGAGCGGTCGTCACGTATCAGATGCGATCGAATGACACCTTCGTCCGACTGCCTGCCAGCGGGTCGCTTCGTGAGAGGCCGCGGAAACAACTACGCCCTGCTCGTCAGATTCCGACCAGGAGAGGGTGATGACAAACGACACTCCTTCAACTCTAACGCAGGAGTCGCTAAACGAAAAGGCGCACCGCCTGATCCCGGGCGGATGCCACACTTATGCCAAGGGCGATGACCAGTTCCCTTCCAATGCACCACGTTTTCTCGTGCGAGGCAAGGGATGTCGCGTCTGGGACCCAGACGGACGGGAGTTCATTGAATACGGAATGGGCCTGCGCGCCGTCACTCTCGGTCACGCTCATCCTGCGGTCATCGCAGCGGCCTACTCGCAGATGCAGCTCGGCAACAATTTTAACCGGCCGGCTCCCATTGAGGTCGAGTGCGCGGAAGCATTGCTAGCATTCCTGCCGCGTGCCCAGATGGTCAAGTTCGCTAAAGACGGCTCGACCGTAACCACAGCGGCCGTGAAGCTCGCCCGCGCATACACCGGTCGGCCAATGGTCGCCGTGTGCGCCGACCACCCGTTTTTCTCCTACAACGATTGGTTCATCGCGACCACACCGATGGACGGCGGCATTCTGGCCAAAGATAAGGCTTTGACCGTTTCATTTCGATATAACGATCTTGACAGCCTCGCCGCCCTGTTTGCGCGGCACCCCAACAAGATCGCATGCGCGATCCTCGAAGCGGCACGTACCGAGGAGCCGCACGACAATTTCCTTCATCGCGCTCGCGAGCTGTGTCATGCCAATGGAGCCCTGTTCGTTCTCGACGAAATGATCACCGGCTTCCGCTTCGACAACGGCGGCGCGCAAGAAGTCTATGACATCCAGCCGGACCTCGCCTGCTTCGGCAAAGCCATGGCCAACGGTTTCTCCCTGTCGGCGCTCGTCGGACTTCGCGACATCATGGAACTGGGCGGCCTGCGCCACTCGAAGAAGCGAGTCTTCCTCCTGTCCACTACGCACGGCGCCGAGTATCCGTCGCTCGCGGCGGCAATGGCAACGATGGCAATTTACCGCTGCGAGCCGGTGGTCCAGCGGTTGTACGAGGCCGGCGCCCG
>JANWXE010000068.1 GCA_025055385.1 Burkholderiaceae bacterium
TGGTGGCCACCGCCTGTATGGAGATGGTCAATGCGGCCAACCTCTCCTTCGCCCTCTGTCCGCTGCTGACCGACGGCGCGATCGAAGCGCTGTTAACCGCCGGCAGTGAAGAGCAAAAGCAGCTTTTTGTCCCGCCGCTGATCGACGGCCGCTTCACGGGCACGATGAACCTGACCGAGCCGCAGGCGGGGTCGGATCTTTCCCTGTTGCGGACCCGGGCCGTGCGCCAGGCCGACGGGACGTACCGGTTGAGCGGCCAGAAGATCTTTATTACCTACGGCGAGCACGATCTGTCGGAGAACATCGTGCACCTGGTGCTAGCGCGCACGCCCGATGCGCCGCCGGGCGTCAAAGGCATCTCGCTGTTTTTGGTGCCGAAATACCTAGTCGGTGCCGACGGGTCGCTTGGGCCGCGCAACGACGTCTACTGCGCTTCGCTTGAGCATAAGCTGGGCATCAAGGCCAGCCCGACAGCGGTGCTGATCTACGGCGACGGGCGCGGCGAGGTTGGCCCCGGCGCGATCGGTTATCTGGTTGGCGAGGAAAACCGCGGCCTCGAGTACATGTTCATCATGATGAACGCGGCGCGCTTCGCAGTCGGCGTGCAAGGGATCGCGGTGGCTGAGCGCGCCTACCAGCAGGCAGCGGCCTACGCGAAGCAGCGGGTGCAAAGCCGCGCCGTCGAGGGGTCGGCCGGCCCAGTGGCGATCGTTCATCACCCGGACGTGCGCCGCCTGCTGATGTTCATGCGCGCGAACACGGAGGCGGCGCGTGCACTGGCCTTTTACGCGGCGGCGCAATGCGATCTCGCGCATCATCACCCGGATGCGGCGCAGCGCCAGCAGGCAAAGGCCGCCTACGAATACCTGGTGCCGATCGTCAAGGGCTGGTCGACCGAGATGTCGATCGAAGTCGCCTCGGCTGGCGTGCAGGTGCACGGCGGCATGGGGTACATCGAAGAAACCGGCGCGGCCCAGCACTACCGCGACGCACGCATTCTGACGATTTACGAGGGGACCACCGCGATTCAGGCCAACGATCTGGTTGGTCGCAAGACGCTGCGCGACGGCGGCGCCGTAGCACGGCGTTTCATCGAGCAAATTCGCGCGACGGTCACCGAACTGCAGGGCAGTGCTGACGAACGTGCGATCGCGCAACGCCTGGCGGCGGCGGCCGACGCTTACGCCGCAACCGTTGACTTCGTGCTGGAACGCCATCGCACCGATGTGCGTGCTGTCTATGCCGGTTCGGTGCCTTACCTGAAACTGGCAGGCATCACGCTGTGCGGTTGGCTGATGGCGCGCGCGGCGCTCGCTGCCCGGCGGCGTCTGGCCTGCGGCGGCCAGGACGAAGCTTTCTTGCGTGCCAAGCTGGCGACCGCGCGGTTCTTCGCTGATCACCTGCTGACGGCCGTGCCAGGCCTGGCGGCCGCCGCGATCGACGGCGCGGAGGGCACGCTGGCGCTTGCCGATGAGGCGTTTTGATCCAGCTCATCACGCTGTCATAGGTTTTCGCTATCAATGGCATTGCGACAAGGCATTGGCCGTCTTGCGCAAAAGCGCGTAAAGTTTTGCTGCGCTGCCGCAAGGCGCAAATTCGCATCAATTGACGATGAGTGGGAGACGTTTATGCCGCAACTGAAGGGCTCTAAGACCGAAGAAAATCTGAAGTACGCGTTCGCCGGTGAATCGCAGGCAAACCGCCGCTACCTGTATTTCGCCGCGAAAGCGGACGTCGAAGGGTACAACGACGTGGCCGCGGTGTTTCGGTCCACCGCCGAAGGTGAAACAGGGCACGCGCACGGCCACCTTGAGTATCTGGAGCAGGTCGGTGATCCGGCCACGGGTCTGCCGATTGGCACGACACGCGACAACCTGAAGGCTGCCATCGCGGGCGAGACCCACGAGTACACCGATATGTACCCGGGCATGGCCAAGACAGCCCGCGAGGAAGGGTTTGACGAAATTGCCGACTGGTTCGAGACGCTGGCAAAGGCCGAGCGCTCGCACGCCAACAAGTTCCAGAAGACGCTGGACGCGCTGGCCGACTGAGCGGCGGAAGCCGGCAGCCGCGCTCACGCGGCATGCGGGCGACGGGCAGCGCGGGGCGCTGCCCGTTCGTTTTTTCTGCCGCC
>JANWXE010000093.1 GCA_025055385.1 Burkholderiaceae bacterium
GGTACTCCTCGCACGGCGTGGCGAACATCATGCGCATGAAGTTCGCCGTGTAGGACAGGTCGTTGCGCGGGTAGATGTACGGCTGGCCGACGTTGTACTTGTAGGACATGGCCACCAGCGTCGGCATCTTGGCGATGAGGCGGATCGCCGAGATGCGCCGCTGCTCGGCGTCCCACAGGTTCATCGAATCCGGATAAAACGCCGACATCGCGCCAACTAGCCCAGTTAAAACCGCCATCGGGTGCGCATCTCGTCGGAACCCGCGCAGGAAGAACTGCATTTGTTCGTGCACCATCGTGTGCTGGGTGACACGGGTGACAAAATCCTTTTTCTGCGCCGCGTTTGGCAGCTCGCCGTTTAGGATCAAGTAGCAGACTTCTAGGAAATCACACTGCGTCGCCAGCTGTTCGATCGGATAGCCACGATACAGCAGTTCTCCCTTTTCCCCGTCGATATAAGTAATGGTTGAATTACAAGAGGCTGTGGACAGAAAACCTGGGTCGTAAGTGAACTTCCCAGTCTTTGCGTACAACTGTCGGATGTCAATGACATCCGGCCCCATCGTGCCTGGATAGATCGGCAGTTCCAGCGACGGCGTGCCATCCGTGAACGTCAGTATCGCTTTATGGGTCGAAGGCGTCAGTGCCATAGCTCTTTCTTCCTTTGCTGCGCCGTTACGCGGCGCGCAGTTGCGCAAGCAGGGCAATGATGTCGCTTGTTGCTAGGTCCCCGCTCGGCTCTTTGCGACCGAGCAGCAAGTCCAGCAGTTCGTGATCCGGCAGCTCCAGCAGCCGCGCCAAGGCGGCCGCCTCCGCCGCCTTCAGGCGCGCGCCATGCGCGTTGAGGAAGCGCGACAAGATAAGGTCGTTCTCCAGCATGCCGCGGCGCGCACGCCAGTGCAGCCGCTTCAGCTCTAGTTCGCTCAGCGCGCACTCCATTGCTCACGTGGCGCGCCGCACCATGAGCTCTTTGATCTTGCCGATCGCCTGCGTCGGATTGAGTCCCTTCGGACAAACATCAACGCAGTTCATGATTGTATGGCAGCGGAACAAACGGTACGGATCCAACAAATTATCCAGGCGCTCGCCGGTGGCCTGGTCACGGCTGTCGGCGATGAAACGGTATGCCTGCAGCAGTCCCGCGGGGCCGACGAATTTGTCCGGGTTCCACCAAAAACTCGGACACGAAGTCGAACAGCACGCACACAGAATGCATTCGTACAGGCCATTGAGTTCCTCGCGTTCTTGCGGCGACTGCAAGCGTTCTTTTTCCGGCGGTGGCGTCTCGTTAATCAAGTACGGCTTGATCGAGTGGTATTGCTGGAAGAACAGCGTCATGTCCACGATCAGGTCGCGTATCACCGGCAGCCCCGGCAGCGGTTTGAGCACAATCGGCTCACGCAGATCGCGCAGATTCGTTATGCAGGCCAGACCGTTCTTGCCGTTGATGTTCATCGCGTCTGAGCCGCAGACGCCTTCGCGGCATGAGCGGCGGAACGCCAGACTGTCATCGACCTCGCTCTTGATGCGCATCAACGCATCCAGCAGCATCTTGTCAGTCGGAGCCAGCCGCACCTCCAGTTTTTGCATGTACGGCTTGGCGTCGCGGTCCGGGTCATAGCGGTAGATCTCAAACTTTACGACCCGGCCCCCTGCAGCTGTCTGCTGCACGGCGCCCGCTTCGGCGGGTGAATTGGCGGTCATGCTCGCCCTTTCTCAGAAAGTACGCGCCTTCGGCGCAAAGCTCGGCACTGTCAACGGCGTCAAGTTAACCGGTTTGTACGTCAGGCAGTTGCCCTCGGCGTACCAGAGCGTGTGCTTCAGCCAGTTGACGTCGTCGCGTTCTGGAAAATCGTCCCGCGCATGCGCGCCGCGGCTTTCCGTGCGGGCGGCCGCAGACACGATGGTCGCCTTGGCAGTCTCAATCAGATTGTCTACTTCCAGCGCCTCGATGCGCGCGGTATTGAACACCTTTGATTTATCGCTGATGGCAATATGCCGCGCCCGCTCCTCCAAGGCCATGACTTTGCGCACCCCCTCCTCCAGCAATTTGCCGGTACGGAACACCCCGCAGTGTGCCTGCATCGTTTTGCGCAGATCGTTGGCAACATCCTGCGCGCGCTCGCCATGCGTGCGCGCATCGAGCGCCGCCAGGCGCGCTCGCGTTCGCTCACCCGCATCCTTCGGCAACGGCCGGTGCTCGCGCCCGGCTTTCTGCAGTTCGGCGATGATGTGATCGCCCGCGGCGCGACCGAACACCACCAGGTCAAGCAGCGAATTGGTACCGAGGCGGTTGGCCCCATGCACGCTCACGCACGCACACTCACCGATCGCGTATAGACCTGGCACGACGACGTTCGGCTCGTCACCCCGCGGCACCACCACCTGGCCGTGATAGTTGGCCGGAATGCCGCCCATCTGGTAATGAATGGTCGGCACGACCGGGATCGGCTCTTTGATCGGATCCACATTGGCGAACTTAATGGCGATCTCCCGGATCGACGGCAGCCGCTTCATGATCGTCTCCGCCCCCAGGTGATCCAGCTTCAGCAGCACGTAGTCTTTATCAGGGCCACAGCCGCGACCCTCTTTAATTTCCTGATCCATGCTGCGAGAGACGAAGTCTCGTGGCGCCAGATCCTTGAGTGTCGGCGCGTAGCGCTCCATGAACCGCTCGCCGTGGCAGTTCAGCAAGATGCCGCCTTCGCCGCGAACGCCTTCTGTAATGAGCACACCGGCACCGGCCACGCCGGTCGGATGAAATTGCCAGAACTCCATGTCCTGCAGCGGCAAGCCTGCGCGCGCGGCCATCCCTAACCCGTCGCCGGTGTTGATATAGGCGTTCGTCGAGGCCGCATAGATGCGCCCAGCGCCGCCGGTGGCGAGCACCGTAACCTTGCCCTGAAAGATCATCAGCTCGCCGGACTCCATTTCGAGCGCCACCACCCCGACGCAGGCGCCCTCAGCGTCCATGATCAGATCGAGCGCCATCCATTCGACGAAGAACTGCGTGCGCGCTCGTACGTTTTGCTGGTAAAGCGTATGCAGCAACGCGTGGCCGGTGCGGTCAGCCGCGGCACAGGCCCGTGGTACTGGCTTCTCGCCAAAATTAGCCGAGTGGCCACCAAATGGACGCTGGTAGATGGTACCGTCCGGATTGCGGTCGAACGGCATGCCGAAGTGCTCTAACTCGTAGACGACCTGCGGCGCCTGCCGGCACATGAATTCGATGGCGTCCTGGTCACCGAGGTAATCGGACCCCTTGACCGTGTCGAACATGTGCCACAGCCACTGGTCTTCGGTCATATTGCCCAAGGCTGCACCGATGCCACCCTGCGCGGCAACCGTGTGGGAACGCGTCGGGAAAACCTTCGACAAGACGGCCACATTTAAGCCTGCGCGCGCCAACTGCAGCGAGCAACGCATCCCGGCGCCGCCGGCGCCGACAATGACCGCATCGAAGCGGCGGCGGGCAATTTCCGTATGCATCGCTCACACTCTCCACAGAATCTGTGCCGCCCACAGCGCACAGAAAGCGAGCCAGAGGATGGCGCCGACATACGCGGTGATGCGCAGCCAAACCGGCTTCAGATAGTCCATGAAAATGTCGCGCACGCCGATCCACGCGTGGTAGACCAACGCCAAGACCGCCACTAGGGTGGCAAGCTTCATCCACGTGGACGCGAACAGGCTTGCCCATGCCTCATATGCAGTCGCTCCATCGCTGGCATACGCCAGGATCACCAGCAGCAGGCTGTAGGCGGCAAGTAGCAGCGCCGTGATGCGTTGCGCTAGCCAGTCTCTCAGCCCATAGTGCGCGCCAACAACCAGGCGCTTCGCCCCAATCCCCATGTTCAAAGCACTCCGAAAATCTTCAGCGCCGCTAGCAGCGCAAGCGGCAGACTGATTGCGAACACCGCCAAGGCGCTGCGTCGCGCCTGCTCCTTATCTACCCCGAGATGCAAGTCGAGCGCGAGGTACCGTAATCCAGCCACCAGGTGGTGCAGCAGCGCCCAGGTGAGCGCCACAAGCACGATCCGCACGAGCCAATGTGAGGCAGTCGCCTGCAAACGCGCGAAGCTCGCCTCCGACGACAGACTAAGCTCAAGCAAGTACAGGATGAACGGTAGCAGCAGAAACAACAGCGCGCCGCTGATCCGGTGCAGGATTGAGACTACGGCCGCTGGTGGCAGACGGTAGGAGAGGATCTGCGTGATCTGAACGTTGCGAAACTGCGGGCGGGCACGCCGCGCAGACGCCATCTCGGTTGCCATTGCTATCGCTTCCACTGATTCGGCCAGGGCGCGCGTATTTTCGCTGATTTTGTTGCGTCGAACCAAACCGGCACACCGGCTTCAGGTCAAAGTGTTGCGATAATGATGGTGTTCGGTCAGGCAATGCCCTCGGCGCACCTCAACCGGGCGGTCGCCGTATGTGAACGACACCCGATCAACCACCAACAGGGGTGTGCCGGGCGCCACTTCGAGCAACTCGGCGATTTCCGGCTCCGCCCCGCGCGCGCGCAACCGCTCGGCCGCGCGGATCATGCGGGTGCCAAACTCGCTTTCAAATAGCCCGTAGAGCGGGCCGCGATACTCGGCTAACCGCTCGGCAGTCAGTCCGCGAAACGTTCCGCCTGGCAACCAGATATCGTCAACAATCAACGGCTTCTGCTCAAAAAGCAGCAAGCGCCGGATGTACACCACCGCATCCCCGGTTTTCAGCTCCAGTTGTCGTGCTACCTCAGCCGGCGCGCGCAAACGCCGGCATTCAAGGAAGCGGCTGGTCGCCGGCACTGGGTCACCCTGGTCGGGGACGATACGCAGGAAGCGAAACTGCGCGCGCGGCTCCTGGTGAGTCGCCACGAATGTCCCCTTGCCCTGCCGCCGCACCAGCAGGTTCTCCGCCGCCAGCTCGTCGACGGCCTTCCGCACAGTTCCCTGGCTGACCTTAAAACGCGCCGCAAGCTCCATCTCGCTGGGGATCAGTTCACCCGGTTTCCAAGCCCCGCGCTCTAGTTCTTGCACCAACATGTGCTTGATCTGCTTGTAAAGCGGCGTAAACACGGCCGCCTGCGGGCCCTCGACCGCAGCGCGCTTCGGACGCAATGGCGCATTCGGCATGCTGCGATTTGACCATGAGTTTCGGCAGCCGTCATATCTTATGTCTTATATAAGAGTCGTATAATGCGGCGGCCCGTTTCAGCGGCGAGTTGCAATGGCGGGCGCTGCAGCGGGTCCCTGGCGCGACTACACTGCCGACCGCCGCACCTACATCCTGGATCGCCTCTCGGAGTCATCATGACGAAAGCCCCCGTTCGCGTTGCCGTCACCGGCGCCGCCGGTCAGATTGGATACGCTCTTGTGTTTCGCATCGCCGCTGGCGAAATGCTCGGCAAAGACCAGCCGATCATCCTGCAACTGCTCGAGGTCCCGGAAGAGAAGGCACAAAAAGCCCTTAAAGGGGTGATGATGGAACTGGAGGACTGCGCATTTCCGCTGCTCGCCGACATGCAGGCATACAGCGATCCGATGGCCGCCTTCCGTGACATCGACTATGCCCTGCTGGTAGGAGCGCGCCCGCGCGGTCCAGGTATGGAACGTCGGGATCTTTTAGCGGCCAACGCTCAGATCTTTACCGAGCAAGGCAGGGCGCTTGATGCGGTGGCCAGCCGCCACGTCAAGGTGCTGGTCGTTGGTAACCCGGCCAATACCAATGCGCACATTGCGATGAAGTCTGCGCCGTCGCTACCGAAGCGCAACTTTACAGCCATGATGCGGCTAGACCACAACCGCGCCCTGTCGCAGCTCGCGGCGAAAACCGGTAAACCGGTACATACGATCGATAAAGTCGTGGTCTGGGGCAACCACTCGCCGACCATGTATCCGGATATTCGATTTACAACTGTCGATGGACAACCCGCCACCGCGCTGATCGGCAACGACGCGTGGTACCGTAACGTCTACATCCCGACGGTAGCCAAGCGCGGCGCGGCGATCATCGACGCACGCGGTCTGTCCTCGGCCGCCTCCGCCGCAAACGCTGCGATTGATCATATGCGGGACTGGGCGTTGGGGACCGGTGGCCGTTGGGTCACGATGGGCGTACCCTCGCAGGGCGAGTACGAGATCCCGGAAGACATCGTCTATGGCATGCCCGTGACTTGTTCCGCGGGCGCTTACGAGGTCGTCTCTGGCTTGCCGATCGACGATTTCTCGCGCGCGAAGATGCAGGCTACTCTGCAGGAACTGCTGGAGGAGCGCGACAGCATCAAACACTTATTGCCGTAACACACCCGGGCAGCGCGATGCGGTTGAATCGGCCGGCAGGACACCTCTCGCGGCGTGGCAGACATGCCGCGTGCGTTGCGCTGTGATCTGCAAGCCCTCCAAGTGCGCTTGCCCGATAGGAGCGAGGCCCGGACCGCGCGCACTAACATCGCTGTGCCGCTGCGCTTACGCCGTAATCGCCCGCAGAGCGGCCCGGCATTGACGCAGCGGCCGGCCCAAGATCCTCTGCTGATGAAACTGCCGAGCTGCCCATGACCCATGTCTCGCCGGGGGCGCAGTTTCGCGCTGCGCTAAAAGAAGAGCGTCCACTGCAGATCGTCGGCACGATCAATGCGCATCACGCGCTGTTGGCCAAGCGGGTCGGTTACCGGGCGATTTATCTTTCAGGCGGCGGCGTCGCCGCCGGCTCGCTCGGCATGCCCGACCTCGGCATCAACACGCTAGACGACGTGTTGACTGACGTGCGGCGTATCACTGATGTGTGCGATCTGCCGCTGCTGGTGGACGTGGACACCGGCTTCGGCCCGAGCGCCTTCAACATCGCGCGGACCGTGCGCAGTTTATGCAAATTCGGCGCCGCTGCAATGCACATCGAGGACCAAGTGGGCGCGAAGCGCTGCGGGCACCGCCCCGGCAAGGAGATCGTACCCGCCGATGAGATGGTCGACCGTGTCAAGGCGGCAGTAGACGCGCGCACGGACTCGGCTTTCTTTATTATCGCTCGCACCGACGCGATCGCGGTCGAAGGGCTGGAGCGCGCCATTGACCGCGCGTGCGCCTGCATCGAGGCTGGCGCCGACGGCATCTTCGTCGAAGCGGCAGCGGATTTGGACACGTATCGCCGCTTCGCCGCCGCTGTCAACGCGCCTGTGCTCGCCAACATCACTGAGTTTGGTGCAACGCCTTTGTTTACCGTCGAAGAGCTGCGCGCGGCTGGCGTGGCAATGGCCCTCTACCCGCTGTCAGCCTTCCGCGCGATGAACAAGGCGGCGCTGGCGGTGTACGAGGCGATCCGCCGTGATGGTACCCAGCGCCACGTGCTTGCGATGATGCAGACCCGCGCGGAGTTGTACGAGGTGATCGGATACTACGAGTATGAACGCCGGCTCGATGAGCGGTTCGCGAAGAATAAGTAGCGTTTGACAGCGGCCCCGCTGACGGCGAACGTGCCGGCACATCCCTGCATGGAGACAGAAGCGATGAACGACGTAACTCCTAAACCGAAAAAGTCGGTCGCTTTATCGGGCGTAATCGCCGGCAATACGGCGCTATGCACGGTGGGCCGCACTGGCAACGACCTGCACTACCGCGGCTACGACATTCTGGACGTGGCCGAGGCCTGCGAGTTTGAGGAAATCGCCTACCTGTTGGTACATGGCAAGTTGCCGAATGCGGTCGAGCTGCGTGCCTACAAGGACAAGCTGAAGTCGCTGCGCGGGCTGCCGGCCAGCGTGAAAGCGGTGCTTGAGCATCTGCCTGCAGCCAGTCACCCGATGGACGTGCTGCGCACCGCCGTCTCGACCCTCGGTTGCATCTTGCCAGAGAAAGACGACCACAATATTCCCGGCGCACGCGACATCGCCGACCGCCTGATGGCCTCGCTCGGTTCCGCCCTGCTGTACTGGTACCACTACAGTCACAACGGGCGCCGCATCGAGGTGGAAACCGACGACGACTCCATCGGCGGTCATTTCCTGCATCTGCTGCACGGAAGTCCGCCCAAGGAGCTTTGGGTGCGTGCGATGCATACCTCGCTCATCCTGTACGCGGAGCACGAGTTCAACGCCTCCACCTTCACTGCACGTGTGATCGCCGGCACTGGCGCCGATTTTTATTCGTGCATTGCCGGCGCAATCGGAGCGCTACGCGGGCCAAAGCACGGCGGCGCCAATGAGGTTGCTTTCGAGATCCAAAAACGCTACCAAACGCCCGAGGAAGCTGAGGCCGACATCCGCCGCCGGCTGGCCAACAAAGAGGTAATCATCGGGTTTGGTCACCCCGTTTATACGGTGGCCGACCCGCGCAACAAGGTCATCAAGGAAGTAGCTCGTCGGTTGTCGCAAGACGCCCGCAACATGCGCATGTTTGAGATCGCTGATCGCATTGAGGCCGTGATGTGGGATGCAAAGAAGATGTTTGCGAACCTGGACTGGTTCTCCGCGGTCAGCTATCACATGATGGGCGTGCCGACGGCAATGTTCACCCCACTGTTCGTGATCTCGCGCACCAGCGGCTGGAGCGCGCATGTCATCGAACAGCGCCTTGACAACAAAATCATTCGGCCCAGCGCCAACTACGTCGGGCCCGAAAATCTGCCATTCGTGCCAATTGACAAGCGTCCTTGACCGTCATGTGTGCTGTCGTGCGCTTGCTCGCGAGCCTGCTGTCGCTGTTTGCTGCCGCCGCAGCGGCTGACACGCGCGTGGGCAAGCACCGAGCGCTCACCCACGAATGGCACTGCGACAACGGCCGCGTAGTCTTAATCAATTTCCACCCGCGACGCCCACAGGAGGACGCCTGGCTGACCTACCTCGGCAACCGCGTGCCAGTCACACGGCAGGCGGCCGGTGCCGGCATCGCCTACGTGAGCGCCGACGGGCGTGTGCGCTGGTTCGAGAGAGGCGAGGAAGGCAGTCTGCAGTTCGGCGGCCTGTTGGATGCGCCGCTGCCCTGCCAGCGCAGGACCAATCGCTAACGGGAAGGAAAGGAATCCAATGGGAGGCCATATCAACAACGTCCGCCCGCAACCCGACCAGGTGCTGGTGGACATCGCCGACTACGTGCTGAATTACCGCATCGACAGCGCCGAGGCCTACGAGACCGCAAGATACTGCCTGATGGATACGCTTGGTTGCGGCTTCGAGGCGTTGGAGTACCCCGCCTGCACGAAGCTGCTGGGCCCGATCGTGCACGGCACCATCGTGCCCCATGGTGCGAAGGTGCCCGGCACGCAGTTCCAGCTCGACCCAGTGAAGGCTGCCTTCGACATCGGAACGATGATTCGATGGCTGGACTTTAATGACACATGGCTAGCGGCCGAGTGGGGGCATCCGTCGGATAACCTCGGCGGCATCCTAGCGACCGCCGACTGGCTGTCGCGCACGGCGGTGGCGACTGGGAAAAAGCCGCTGACCGTGCACGACGTGCTGACCGCGATGATCAAGGCACATGAAATTCAGGGCTGCCTCGCGCTGGAGAACTCGTTTAACCGCGTGGGCCTAGATCATGTCGTGTTGGTGAAGGTCGCCTCAACCGCCGTCGTCGCACAGTTGCTCGGCCTGTCGCGCGAAGAGATCATCAATGCGCTGTCGCATGCCTGGCTGGATGGGCACAGTCTACGAACTTATCGTCACGCCCCCAACACAGGCAGCCGAAAAAGCTGGGCAGCGGGTGACGCCACCAGCCGTGCAGTGCGACTGGCGCTGATCGCAAAGACCGGCGAGATGGGCTATCCGTCCGTGCTGACTGCCAAGACGTGGGGCTTTTACGACGTCCTGTTTAAGGGTCAGCCGTTCCGCTTCCAGCGCCCTTATGGCAGTTATGTGATGGAGAACGTCCTCTTTAAGATCAGTTATCCGGCGGAGTTCCACGCCCAGACTGCAGTGGAAGCAGCCATGCAGATCCACCGCGAGCTGGCCAGGCTGGGGAAAACCGATGCCGACATCCGCCGCATCACGATCCGCACGCACGAGGCCTGCATTCGCATCATCGACAAAAAAGGGCCGCTTGCCAATCCGGCCGACCGCGACCACTGCGTGCAATACATGGTGGCGGTACCGATCATTTTCGGCCGATTGACCGCAGCCGACTACGAGGACGAGGTAGCCGCCGATCCACGGATCGACGCGCTGCGCGAAAAGATCTTTTGCGTCGAAGACCCGCAGTTCACCAAGGACTACCACGATCCTGACAAGCGCTCGATCGCCAACGCGCTAACCGTCGAATTGAACGACGGCACCCGGCTGCCGGAGATCGTGGTCGAATATCCGATCGGCCACAAGCGGCGCCGCCAAGAAGGCATGCCGATTCTGGTTGAGAAGTTCAAGCGCAACTTGGCGCGGCGCTTTCCCCCTAAGCAGGCTGACGCCATCTTGTCGCTATGCCTGGATGCGCCACGGCTCGCAGCCACCCCGGTGCATGAATTTGTGGACTTGATGGTGATCTAACAGCGCAGTCTCTTGTTCAAACCGGTTGCTTTTGCAATGCGCGCGCCAACTCTCTGGCGGTGCTTGATCCGGGCCGTCGCTGCCCTCTCCGCTGCCGGTTGTGCTGCGAGCTACACGCTGACGCTGATGCCGCGCAACAGCGGCCTCACTTACACCGGTGAGGCCATCGAGCGCAACAGCAGCGAAGCCGACGTCACGGTCCCGATCGGCGACAAGGTTTACAGGGGCACCTGGGTGACCGCCGGCCCCGACCGCACGACTGCGTACGTCAGCGGGGGCATTGGCATCGGCGGACGCCGCAGCCTAGGTGGCCTAGGGACCACAGTTACCGTGGACAACCCGCAGGGTGTGGAAGCCAAAGCGCTGCTGCGCGCCGCCGACGGCAGCGGCCTGCGCTGCGATCTGCGCGGGTTGACCTCCGGCCGCGGCGGCATCGGTACCTGCCAAGATGACCAGGGACTCGTGTACGACGTGCAGATTCGCTTCAAGGAGTACCGTAGATGACACATAACCTTTTTAACACGCTGAAAGAATTCAAGGCTGGCGCCGCGGGGATTGGCAAACTGTACTCGCTGCCAGAGCTGGCAAAGACCTTTCCCAACGTCAACCGGTTGCCCGTATCGCTTCGCTTGGTGCTGGAAGCCGTACTGCGCAACTGCGACGGCAAGAAAGTCACCGAGGAACATGTGCGCCAGCTCGCCAACTGGCAGCCTAACGGCCCGCGTGTCGACGAAATCCCTTTCATCGTCGCCCGCGTAGTGCTGCAGGACTTCACCGGCGTGCCGCTGCTTGCGGACCTTGCAGCGATGCGCAGCGTGGCCGCGCGCATGGGTAAGGATCCGAAGACGATCGAGCCGTTGGTTCCGGTCGATTTGGTCGTCGATCACTCGGTCATGATCGACCACTACGGCAGTCGAGAGGCGCTCGATCTGAACATGAAACTGGAGTTCCAGCGCAACCGCGAGCGCTACGAGTTCTTGAAATGGGGCATGCAGGCGTTCTCGACCTTCGGCGTCGTGCCGCCGGGCTTTGGTATCGTGCACCAAGTCAACTTGGAGTATCTGGCGCGCGGCGTGCACCGCAAAGACGGGGTCTATTACCCGGACACCGTGGTCGGTACCGATAGCCACACGACGATGATCAACGGCATTGGCGTGGTCGGCTGGGGCGTGGGGGGAATTGAGGCCGAAGCCGGCATGCTGGGGCAGCCCGTCTACTTCCTGACGCCCGATGTGGTCGGCTTCGAACTGAAAGGCCGCTTGCGTGACGGTGTCACCGCCACCGATTTGGTGCTGACCATCACCGAGATCCTGCGCAAGGCCAAAGTGGTGGGCAAGTTCGTCGAATTCTTCGGCGAGGGCACCGCATCGCTGTCCGTGCCGGATCGGGCCACGATCGCCAACATGGCGCCCGAGTATGGCGCCACGATGGGCTTCTTTCCGGTGGATCAGAAGACCGTCGAGTACTTCCGCGGCACCGGCCGCACTGCCGAAGAGATCGCCGCGTTCGAGGCCTACTTTAAGGCGCAGAACCTATTTGGCATGCCGCAGGCCGGTCAGATCGCCTACAGCGACGTGCTGTCGCTGGATCTGGCTACGGTGGCGCCCTCGCTGGCCGGCCCCAAGCGCCCGCAAGACCGTATCGAGATCGGTGACGTCAAGAAGCGCTTCATCTACCTGTTCAGCAACCCGGTTACCGCCCCCGGCGCGGACAGCGGCTTCAACCAGCCGCCGGAGAAGCTGTCGCAGGTGTACCGCACCGCCAGCGGCATCGAATTGCGCAACGGGGATGTGCTGATCGCTGCCATCACCTCCTGCACCAACACCAGCAACCCGGGTGTACTGCTGGCCGCCGGCCTGCTCGCGAAGAAAGCGGTGGAGCGCGGGCTCAGCGTCAAGAAGCACATCAAGACCTCGCTCGCGCCTGGCTCGCGCGTGGTCACCGAATATCTTCAAAAGACCGGCCTGCTGCCTTATCTGGAGCAGCTCGGCTTCGCCGTCGCAGCCTATGGCTGTACAACCTGCATTGGCAACGCAGGGGATCTCGCGCCGGAGATCAACGACACGATCGTCAAGAACGACCTAGTATGCGCCGCCGTGCTGTCGGGTAACCGCAACTTCGAAGCGCGCATCCATCCGAACCTGAAGGCGAACTTCCTGGCCTCGCCGCCGCTGGTCGTGGCTTATGCGCTGGCCGGCACCATGCTCAAGGATCTGATGACCGAGCCGATCGGCAAGGGCAAGGACGGACGCGACGTCTGGATTGGCGATATCTGGCCGAGCGCGGAAGAAGTCCACGCGCTTCTCGGCAAGGCCATGGATCCGAAAGCCTACGCGGCCAATTACGCGCGGGTGAAGTCCGACCCCGGCGAGCTGTGGAAGAACATCCGCGGCGCAACCGGCGACGTCTACCCATGGCCGCCATCGACCTATATCGCCGAACCGCCGTTCTTTGCTGACTTCTCCATGCAGCCAAAGCCGGTGCCGCGCGTCGTCGGTGCGCGCGCGCTCGGCATTTTTGGCGACTCCATCACCACCGATCACATCTCGCCGGCCGGCTCAATCAAGGAGACCTCGCCGGCTGGCCAGTGGCTGCTCGCGCACGGTGTCAGCAAGGCCGATTTCAATTCCTACGGTGCGCGCCGCGGCAACCACGAGGTCATGATGCGCGGCACATTTGCCAACGTGCGCATTAAGAACCTGATGATCCCGCCGCGCCCAGACGGCTCGCGCGTCGAGGGCGGCGTCACCATCCACCAGCCCTCCGGCGAGCAGATGTCGATTTACGACGCCGCCATGCGCTACATCCGCGAGGGCGTGCCCACGGTGGTGTTTGCGGGCGAGGAATACGGCACTGGTTCCTCGCGAGACTGGGCGGCCAAGGGGACCCAACTGCTCGGCGTGCGCGCGGTGATCGCGCGCAGCTTTGAGCGCATCCACCGCAGCAATCTGGTCGGCATGGGCGTGCTGCCGCTGCAGTTCAAGGGCGACGATAGCGTCGCCTCGCTCGGTATCACCGGCGAGGAAAGCTTTGACATCGAAGGAATCGACGGTGATATTCGGCCGCAGCAGGACTGCATCCTGGTCATTCACCGCCGCGACGGCTCTACGCAGCGAGTGCCGCTGACCCTGCGCATCGATACGCCGATCGAGGTCGATTACTATCGGCACGGGGGCATCCTGCCCTATGTGCTTCGTCAACTGCTGGCGGCCTAGCGCGTCCCGGCAGAGGCGCGCCTGATGGTGGAGAGCTGAGCATGGAGCCACCAGCCGACACGGCAAGGCCGGCGGTCGTGGACCGCCCGGAGGCGCGCGGCTTCTGGGGCGCCGCCTGGCCGTTGATCGCACTGGCGATCATCGTGGCGGTGCTGCTGCGTGCCTGTGTTGCGATCGCGCCGCCGCCACCGACGCCTTTCGATGCGGCTGCGGCCGCCCGGGCCGCTAATGACAGCGCCTTGGCGGCGCTGTCGGCCCTGCCGCCGCGCCCGTCAGTAGAGGACGCGCTGCGCGCGCTCAACCTGTTGGTGGTGAACTTCGCCCCCGGCAGTGCTGAGGTTCCACCCGACGCGCATGCGGTGCTCACGCGGGCGGCTGCGGTCATTGCCGCGCTGCCGGCGGGCACCGTATTGGAGCTTGGCGGCCACACCGACGACACCGGCACCGATGCGGCGAACGCCGCCCTGTCGCAGGCGCGCGCACAGGCCGTGCTGGATTTCCTTGTCGCTGCCGGCGTGCCACGCGACCGGCTTGTGGCTCGTGGTTACGGTGCGGCGAGGCCGGTGGCGAATAATGCAACCGAAGAAGGGCGATTTCGCAACCGTCGCATCGAGTTCGCTCGCGCTGGCTGAGCGCGCACACCGCTCGCGCTGAATGGCAGCTGCGCCTTGCGAGTCGATCCGAGATCACCATGAGCGCGGCTTCGCTTGCGCTCGCCGACCGACAGCAAAACGTGACAAGGAGAACGACCATGCGAGATGCCCGCTATCCGTCTTCCGCACGCAACGTGCTCGGCGGCCCGCTCGCCGCCTGCAGCGAGCGGCCGCGCACCGGCTTCTACCGCGACGGCCACTGCCACACGGGCCCGCAGGACGTCGGCTCGCATACAGTCTGCGCGCAGATGACTGACGCGTTTTTGCGCTTCACGCGCTCGCGCGGCAACGATCTGTCGACGCCGCGGCCGGAATACGATTTTCCGGGCCTCGCGCCCGGGGACCGCTGGTGCCTGTGCGCAGCGCGCTGGAAGGAGGCGCTGCAGGCCGGCGTGGCACCGCCGGTGATCCTGACCGCCACTCATGAGCGGGCCCTCGAGGTAGTTGCGCTGCAGGACCTGCTCGCGCACGCGCTCGACGCCCCATGATGCGCGCCCGCGCAATGGTGTTGCAGGCAGCTGGGCAGCCGCTGGTCGAGGGCATTGTCGAGCTCTCGCCGCCGGCGCCAGGTCAGCTGCTGCTGCGGGTCTCCCACTGCGGGGTCTGCCGCACCGATCTGCACATCGTCGACGGCGACCTTGCGCACCCGAAGCTGCCGCTCGTCCCCGGCCACGAAATCGTCGGCCAAGTAGCAGCGGTCGGCGCAGGCGTAACACGTTTTCGCGTCGGTGATCGCGTCGGCGTGCCGTGGCTCGGCAGCACCTGCGGGGCATGCGGCTATTGCCGCGGCGGGCAGGAGAACCTGTGCGATGCACCGACCTTCACCGGCTACACGCGCGACGGCGGCTATGCGCAATACGCACTGGCGCACGCCGACTACTGCTTCGCCCTGCCCGACGGGTACGACGACGCACACGCCGCGCCGCTGCTGTGCGCCGGCCTCATCGGCTACCGCGCTCTGCGCATGGCCGGTTCGGCACCTGTGCTCGGCATCTACGGCTTCGGCGCCGCCGCCCATTTGATCGCGCAACTGGCGATCTGGCAGGGGCGTACCGTGTTTGCCTTTACGCGTCCCGGTGATGCAGCAGGCCAAGCGTTTGCTCGTACCCTTGGCTGCGCTTGGGCCGGCGACTCAACGCAGTCGCCACCTGCCCCCTTAGATGCAGCGTTGATCTTCGCCCCGGTTGGGGCCCTCGTGCCAGCTGCGCTGGCCGCCACCCGCAAGGGCGGCACGGTGGTCTGCGCCGGCATCCACATGAGCCCAATCCCGCAGTTCGAGTATCGACTGCTGTGGGGCGAGCGCGCCGTGCGCTCGGTCGCCAACCTCACGCGCGCCGACGGCGAGGAATTCCTGCCGCTGGCGGCCCGCGCCGGTATCCGCACGCACGTGACCGTGCTGCCGCTTTCCTCCGCCAACGCAGCGCTCGCCGCGGCCCGCGCCGGCCGCGTCGAAGGCGCGTTGGTGCTGGACTGCGCCTAAGGCGGACGTAGCCTTCAATGGCCCGCCGGCCCCAGCAGCGCATGCATTAACGCGTATGCATCATCGAGCGCGTGATAGCGGCGCAGGTGCAGCGCCTGGGCTTGTGCATCGAGCTCCTCGGGAGGCACCGGCGCCCTGATCCACGCTACCCCAGGTGGCAGGTCTTCACGTTCGAACAGATCCGCAAGCGCCCAGCGGTCGAAGCCAGAATCTGAAACCAGCGTCACCGCGGCGCGGCGGCTGCGCTCGGCTAGCCAGCGTGCAAATCGCTCCGCCGCGTCGGGGTGCGGCAACCCTTCGCCATGCAGTTGCGGCAGAACGCGGGCCCGTACGAATTCGCTGGCAGCCTCGCGTGGCCAGTCAGACAGCTCGCAGTAGAAGGCAGCACCGTCAGAGGACACTGCCCCCAGGCTGATTAGCCGCGGCGCCACTAAGCTGGTGAATTCACTATCGATAAACACATAAACGCGGCCGACTTGTTGTATCAGCCTCGCAGGCGGTGGGGGCAGTGCTCGGAACAGCAACACCTCATCGCTATATCGGGCCGCAGCCAGCTGCAGTTCACGCATGACCTGCGCCGGTGGTAAATCGGTCTCGCGAAACCCTGCCCGGCGCGCCGCACGCAGCGCGCGTACGTTACGGCGCGACGGCCGGACCACGAAGCGGTCAATGCCATAGGCGCCTTGCATCCACTCCGAAGCCAGCCGTAACGCCTCCGATCCGTAGCCGCGCCCGCAGACGGCGCGCCCATTTAGCCACAAGTCGATCTGCGTCACCTCATGCAGCAAGCAAACCCGGCCATGCGCAAGAAAACCGACGCTTGCACCACCGGCCTCGATAATGAGCGCTCGGCCTTCAAAGGGGCGGCTGCCATCGAAATAAAACGCTGGGTATTGAGCGCAAAAAGCCTCGAAGGTTGGCAGCGGCACCTCCGGATAAAGCGGTGGACCGGCGATATCCGGTGTCAAATCTGAGCACACCAGCCACCCATACGCACGCTCGCAATCCGCGGGCTCTGCGCGGCGCAGTCTGACCTTGGCACCGGAGGCGACAATCATTGGCGTCTGAAGAACCGGCGCGCAGTCTGCCACGCGCCACGGCGCCGAAAGCCGCTGAATGAAGGGCTGTTGTGGCGTTTGCACGGCGCTTACCGCTAGGGCCGCAAGCGACGGCAGCTTGCTCGCCACGGCTGCGCCCGAGTGCCGCTGGTGGCTGCCAGGCCGTTTGCCCCGAGATCCTTCCTTTGCTGCGCCGTTTCGGCTGGCCCGCTTAGCCTCAGTTAAGGGCTTGCCGGTTTCGACAGCAAGCCCATGTTTATATCATGGTCTTCGGCCTTCCTAACTTTATTGCTCGCGCGCACGGCAGAGTGTTGGCCTTGGGCCGCAAGGAGGGCCAACGACCTCCATGGGCCCTTAGGGTAGGCGTTCGCCGCCGGTGTGCTTGGCTGCTAAGCCGCTTGAGCCCTCCGCGCGCTTGGCGACATACATCGCCGTATCAGCGCGTTGCAACAGTGTCTCGAAGTCGCCACCGTCGAACGGATACAGCGATGCCCCCACGGAGCAGCGCACGAAGATCTCCCCTGCGGGCAAGCGAATCGGTGCCTGAACCGCCTGCACGAGCTTCTGGGCGATCTCCGGCACCCGCATTGCGTCGCTCAGATCCGTGAGCACGACCACGAACTCATCGCCGCCATAGCGACTGACGGTATCGGTGTCACGCACCGCCGATGCAAGCCGGCGTGCCACCTCACGCAGCACCAAATCGCCGGTAGCATGCCCTAGCGTGTCGTTGACGCGCTTGAAGGAGTCCAAATCAATAAACAGCAGGGCCACCATCGTGCCAGCGCGCGCGCAGCGGGATATGGCCTGCTCGACGCGATCGCGCAACAGTAGCCGGTTCGGCAGCGTTGTCAGTGGATCATGGTGCGCCAGAAATTCGATGCGCGCCATGGACGCTTTCCGCTCCGTCATGTCAGACATAATCGCGACCGCATGCGCCACAGCGCCGCCGTCGTCGCGCACGGCTGATAAGCTGAGCCAGCACGGAAAAACGCTACCGTCATGGCGCCGGCTCCAGACCTCGCCGCTCCACTGCCCGCGCGTGGCAAGTGCAAGCCGCACCGCTTCCGCGCCTGCGGCCTCGCCCTGCACAGCCACGAAAGAGAACAAGCTGCGGCCGGCTGCTTGCTCGGCCACAACGCCGAAGATCTCGACAAAAGCAGGATTGACCGACAAAACCACAAGTTGGGAGTCGGTAACGACAATGGCCTCGCTGGCAGCGCGGAATACGTGGGCAGCCAGACGCAATTCCTCGCGTGCCCGGCGCAGATCGGTGATGTCGCGCGCAGTGCCCTCCACGCCCGCGATGCGGCCCTGCTCGTCTTGATAGAAGTGGACGTTGGCCGAGACCCAGACTTCGTGTCCGAGTCGATGGCGCAGGCGCACCTCATGGTTGACTACCGCGCCGCCATTGGCTTTCAGATCGGCTAGAAATTTCGCCCGCCCCTCGGGCGCAAAATAGAACTCCTCGAGATTGCGTCCGATCACTTCCTCCGGCGCGTAACCGAGCAGCCTTTGCATCGAACGGGAGGCTCGTACGATCGCTCCGCTGGCATTCGTGCGGAAGTAGGTGTCCTGCATGTTGTCCAGGATCGCCCGCAGCTCGCGCTCCGACGCGGCCAGCGCCTGCTCGGCTTGCACGATTTCAGTTAAGTCGGTCACAAATCCGACTAAACTTTCTCTGTCGCCACGCCGGTTCCGGTGGATCACGGTCCGTACGAGAATCGGAAAAATCGTCCCGTCGCCGCGCACCCCCTCGCAGACGGATTGCTGCACGTCGGTGTCGCCGACCCGCTGTATCAGGCCTCGGATCCGCGAACGGCTTGACTCGGCAATGAACTCAAGCGGACTGCGACCGATCAATTCCTGCGGCCGACGGCCAAACATCTGGCACAGCGTGAGGTTGACCTCGACCAATTGCAGAGCTGGTCCTAGCACGAAGAAACCGTCGCCTACGCAGTCGGTGGCGTCGCGGTAGTGGTCCCACTGCATGCGCTCAGCACCGTGCTGCGAATCATCAATGGCAGGCGCTGGCATCGCCTCTTCCCCCTCCCTCGCATTACAACGGCAGCTTGGCAGCTTTGCAACGTGGCTGTAAATGTATTATCTGACCACCGTTGCGCACGCAACCGCCTGTCGGCTGGGCCATGATTTCGCTCCAGCGCCTCGTCGAGGCTGCGCGCCAGGTCGCCGCCACCCGCGCGCGGCACGCCAAGCGCGCTGCGCTGGCCGCGCTGCTGCGAGAAGCGCAGCGAGACGACCTTGAGATCGCGGTGGCCTTTCTTTGCGGCCGCACGCGGCATGCCCCGCTCGGCGTCGGTCATGCGCTGCTGAGGTCGGTCGGCCGCATCGCGCCGGTGGAGAGCCCGCGCCTGACCCTGGCAGAAGCGGATGCCGTGTTCGCGCAGGTCGCCAGCTGCACCGGCGTCGGTGCCGCGGCCCGCCGACGCGATCTGCTGGCAGGGCTGCTCGCAAGGGCGACGGCCACCGAGCAGGATTTCCTGCGACGCCTGATCGCGGGCGCGTTGCGCCAGGGGGCGCTCGACGGCGTGATGCTCGAGGCGGTCGCGCAGGCCGCCGGGGTCGATCCGGATTGCGTACACCGCGGCATCATGTTCGAGCCGGACCTCGGCCGCCTGGCGCGCATCGCCCTGCAGGGCGGGCGCCAGGCGCTGCAAGCGCTGTCGGTCCGGCCGCAGCATCCGGTGCCGCCGATGCTGGCGCAGGCGGCCGCCGATCTTGAGCAAGCGCTCGGCGGCGGACCAGTCGCCCTGGAGCACAAGCTGGACGGCGCGCGTGTGCAGGTACACCGGCTCGGCGACCAGGTACGGGTCTTCACGCGCCAGCTCAACGATGTGACGGCGGCCGTGCCCGAGATCGTCGAGGCGACGCGCGCGCTGTCGGCGGACTCGCTGATCCTGGACGGCGAGGCGATCGCGCTCGACGCGCGCGGGCGGCCGCTGCCCTTCCAGATCACGATACGGCGCTTCGGCCGTCGCGCTCAGGTGGCGCCGCTGCGCGCCGCGCTGCCGCTGTCGGTCTTTTTCTTCGACTGCCTGTACCTCGACGGCATGCCGCTGCTGGATCGACCGTATGCCGAGCGGATCGACGCGCTCGCCGCGCTGGTGCCGCCGTCTTTGCGCATGCCGCGCGTGGTCACCGCAGACGCCGCCGAGGCGCGCGCCTTCTACGAGGCCGCGCTCGCGCACGGCTGCGAGGGCGTCATGGTCAAGGACCTCGCGGCCCCCTACCAGGCGGGGCTGCGCGGCGCCGCTTGGCGCAAGGTGAAGCGGGCGCAGACGCTCGACCTGGTGGTGCTCGCCTCGGAATGGGGCAGCGGTCGCCGCCAGGGTTTTCTGTCCAACCTGCATCTGGGCGCGCGCGACCCCGCGACCGGCGGTTTCGTGATGCTGGGAAAGACCTTCAAGGGCCTGACCGACGAGCTGCTCGCCTGGCAGACCGACGCCCTGCTGGCACGCGCCGTCGCGCGCGAGGGGCGCGTCGTGCACGTGCGTCCGGAGCTCGTCGTCGAGATCGCCTTCGAGGGGCTGCAGATGAGTCCGCACTATCCCGCCGCATTGGCCCTGCGCTTCGCGCGCGTGCGACGCTACCGGCCCGACAAGCACGCCGCGGAGGCCGACACCATTGACACGGTGCGCGCGCTGGCCGCCGCGCGCGCACCGCGCTGAGGCAGGAGCGCGCGTCAGCCGGCAGGTGCACCGTCCGCCTCCGGCGGCGGCGCGGCCGCTGCGGGCAGCGCCTCGACCTCGCGCAGCGTGCGTTGCATCTGCTGGGTACGATGATGCGCCTGCTCGATCGTGTGCGAGGCCGCGGCGAGCTGGCTGCGGGCCCGCGCCAGCGTCTCGCCGAAGCGTGCGAACTCCGCCTTCACCGCACCGAGCACCTGCCAGATTTCGGCCGAACGCTGCTGCAGCGCCAGCGTGCGCAGTCCCATCTGCAGCGCGTTGAGCAGGGCAAACAGCGTGGTCGGGCCGGCGATGACAACCCGAAATTCGCGGTGCAGCGCCTCGACCACTCCGGGCCGACGCAGCGCTTCCGCGAACAGCCCCTCGGTGGGCAAAAAAAGAATCGCGAAATCGGTGGTGTGCGGCGGCTCGACGTACTTGTCGCGGATGCGCCGCGCCTCGCCGCGCAGCCGCTGCTCCAGCGCACGCGCCGCTGCCTCGGCGCCCTCGCGGTCGGCGGCCTCCTGCGCCGCCAGCAGACGCTCGTAGTCCTCGCTCGGGAACTTGGCATCGATCGGCAGCCACACCGTTTGCTGCGATTCGGCTCCCGGCAGCCGCAGTGCGAATTCCACCGTCTCCGCCGCACCGGGACGCGGTCGCACGTTGCGCGCATACTGGGCCGGCGCGAGCGCATCCTGCAGCAGGGTCTCCAGCCGCACCTCGCCGAAGACGCCGCGTGCGCGGACGTTGGAGAGCACGCGCTTCAGATCGCCGACGCTGGCGGCCAGCGCCTGCATCTCGCCCAACGCGCGCTGCACCCGCTCGAGCCGCTCCGACACGAGCCGAAAGCTGTCGCCCAGGCGCGCCTGCAGCGTGCCGTGCAGGTGTTCGTCCACCGTGGCGCGGATCGTCTCCAGCTTGGCCGCGTTGTCGGCCTGCAGGCTGGCAAGCTGTGTCTGCAGGGTGGCGCGCACGTCGCCGAGCGCGCTCTGCAGCGCGCGCCCGACCGCCTCCAGGTGCTGCTGCAGCGTCTGCCCGTAGGCCGCCAACTGCTGCGTCTGCACCCCGGTCGTCTGCGTGAGCTGCGCCGACAGGGCGGCCTGCACTTCCGCCAACCGCGCGCCGGTCTCGATGCGCCCTTGGCTTGCCGCGGACTCCACCGCCGCGCGCAGCGCGCGCTCCAGGCGCTCCTGCCGGCGCGACAGCAGCGCCATCAGCCCCAGCGCGAGCGCACTGGCGCCCGCCGCCAGCGCAACGGCGATGAGCAGCCATATCGATGCTGGATCGGGCATCCGCGACTTCCTTATTTCTGCCGCGGCAACGCCATCGGCTCAGCCCCGGCCAGCCCGCCGGCAGCGCGCTGCCCCTTACGCATCGCGCAACGAAGCCAGCGGCGGCACCTGCAAGATACGGCGCAAGCCGAACCAGCCGCCGAGCAACGCGCAGGCAGCGCCGCCGCCCGCGCCGAGCACAAACAGCCACGGCGAGGCCGCGTAATCGAATTCGAAGGCGAAACGCGCCAGCGCCCAGCCCGTGGCCGCGGCCGCCGCGGCCGCCAGCAGGCCGGCCAGCGCACCCAGACAGGCAAGTTCGGCCGTCTGCGCCCGCGCCAGTTGCCGACGGGTGGCGCCCAGCGCACGCAGCAGCGCGGCCTCGCGCATCCGTTCGTCGCGCGAGCTGGCGAGCGCCGCGTACAGCACCAGGACGCCGGCGGCGAGCGTGAACAGAAAAAGGAACTCCACCGCCGCGATGACCTGGTCGAGCACCGCCTTCACCTGCCGGAAGACGGCGCTGGTGTCCACGATCGTCAGGTTCGGAAATTCGCGCAGCAGTTCGGTGACGAGCGCCCCCTTGTCCGGCGGCAGATAAAAGGCCGTGATGAAACTGCGCGGATGCGGCGCCAGCAGCCGGCTCGGCATCAGCACGAAGAAGTTGGCGCGCATCGAATCCCAGTCGACCTTGCGCAGGCTGCTGACGCGCGCCTGCAGGCGCTGCCCGGCGATATCAAAGGTCAGCACGTCGCCGAGCGCAATCCCCAGCGTGGTGGCGATGCCGTCTTCGATCGACAGCTCCTGCGCATCGGGCGCGAACCAACGGCCTGCGACGATGCGGTTGTGCCCGGGCGCCTCATCGGTGTAGGAGAGGTTGAATTCGCGGTCGACGAGGCGCTGCGCGCGCTCGCTGGTATACGCCTCCGGCCCGACGGCGCGTCCGTTGATCTCAATGAGCCGGCCGCGCACCATCGGATACAGGGTCGCATCGGCGATGCCGGCATCGCGCAGCCGCTGCGCGATGCGCTCGGCCTGTTCCGGCTGGATGTTGATCACGAAACGGTTCGGCGCATCCGGCGGCGCCGCGCGCCGCCACGCCGAAACCAGATCCGTGCGCGTCACCGTCAGCAGCAGCAGGGCCATGATGCCGACGGCGAGCGCCACCAACTGCACGACCGTGGCCGCCGGCCGCCGCTGCATCGCCGCCAGCGCAAAGCGCCAGGAGATACCGAGCTGCCCGGTCAGCGCGCGCAGCGGCGCGAGCGCCCGCAACGCGAGCCACGCGATGGCGGCAAACGCCAGCACGCCCAGCGCAAAGCCGCCGGCGGTCAGCGCGCCGAGCTTCAGATCGCCGGCGGCCCACAGCAGCAACGCAAGGAAGGCGAGCGCGCCGCCGGCATAGCCGGCCAGCGCCCGCGCGCGCGGCAATCCCACGTCCTTGCGCAGCACGCGCAGCGGCGGCACCTCGCGCAGCTGCGCC
>JANWXE010000019.1 GCA_025055385.1 Burkholderiaceae bacterium
GATCTGCGCCGTCGGCGTGCGCAACAGCCATCATTGCGGCATGCTCGCCTGGTACGGCCTGCGGGCGGTGGCCAGCGGCTGCGTGCTGATCGCCGCCAGCAACGCCGATGCGCAGGTCGCACCGTGGGGCGCACGCGAAAAATATCTGGGCACCAACCCGATCGCCATCGCTATCCCGGGCAGCGAGCCACCGTTCGTGCTGGACTTTGCCACCAGCGTGATCGCGCACGGCAAGATCAAGGCCGCCGCCGAGCGCGGCGAGCCGATCCCGCCCGACACGGCGCTCGACCGCGAGGGCCGCGTGACCACCGATGCGCGGGCGGCGCTGGACGGCGCGCTGCTGACCTTCGGTGGCGCCAAGGGCTCGGGCCTGTCGATCGCCGTTGAGGTGCTGGCAGGACTTCTGCCCGGCGGGCTGGTGGGGCCGGAGATTGTGCCGCTGTACCTGCGGCTGGGGCAGCCGCAGGGGGTTGGCCATTTTTTCCTGGCGCTGGATCCGGCCGCCTTCGGCGATGCCGACCGTTTCCGCCAGCGCTGCCGGCAGTTTTTCGATGGCATCCGAGCGCTCGCGCCGCGGCCGGATCTGCCGCGGGTGGTGCTGCCCGGCGACCTGGAGCATGCGCGTAGCGTGCGGGCTGAGCGCGAGGGCATCACGCTGCCCGCCGATGCGGTGCGCGAGCTTGCGCGCGTGGCCGCACAGCTCGCGCTGCCCTCGCCATTTGCGGCCCGTTAAGTCCCTGCGCGCCCGCCCGTCAACGCGCCGGCCGTAGCGGCAAATGGCAGGCCGTCAGCACCTTGTTCGTCACCTAAAACCAAGCGGATGTGACGTCCCATGCGGCGGCTTCCTGACCGAGGCCGCACTGCGGCTGGCCGCAGGTGAGGGCTGCCGATGAAGGATCAGCAAACTGGGTGCCTTCGCGTTGCCGCAGCTCCATCCCCAGTTTCCGGCCTACCCGCCCGCCTGGGCCGTTGCCGCCGGGCTCGACACGGCCATCGCCACCGGGTCGATCTTCGGCGTGCCGCCGGCGGCACGCGCCGCGCGGCTGGATCTGGTGGACGGTACTCGCCCGGCGGTCGTGACTCAGTGCGCGGTGGCCTGCGCCAGCCACTGCTCGAACTGCGCCGGCGGCAGCGCCCCGCTGATGCGCTGCGCCAGGCGGCCATCGCGGAAGACGGCCAGCGTCGGAACGCTGCGGATCGCGTACTGCGCCGCGATGGCAGGATTCGCATCGGTGTCCACCTTCGCGAACAGGAGCTCGGGATGACACGCCGCGGCTTGCTCGAACACCGGCGCGAATATGCGGCAGGGGCCGCACCAGGCGGCCCAGAAATCGACCACCACCGGCCGCCGGCTAGCCGCCAGCACGTCGGCGAAGTTCTGCTCGTCCAGCGCAACCGGCCGACCCTGCAAGAGCGGCCGGCCACACTGGCCGCAGGCAGGGGCGTCTTCGAACCGCTGCAGCAGGACGCGGTTCTTCTTCTGGCAATGCGGGCAGAGGAGGATCATCGAAAGGCTCCAGCGTCTCGACGTCCAGCACGTGAGGCCGCTCTGGCCCGATGCAAGCCGCGCGTGACGCACATCACAAGCCCACGCGGCACCCGCATTCAGTCTTCCTCTTCAGCCGCCTTGCGGCGCGCGCGGTATTCGTTGGCCAGTTGCTGCTGCACAGTGGGCGGCACCGGTTCGTAGTGCGACAGCTCGATCGTGTAGCTGCCTTGCCCCTGCGTGATCGCCTTCAGCCGCCCCGCGTAGCCGTCGAGCTCCGCCAGCGGCACCAGGCCCTTGATCACCATCATGCTGCCGGGCAGGTTATCGGTGCCAGTGATCTGGCCGCGGCGCGCCGAAAGATCGCCGCTGATGTCGCCCATCGCGCCATCGGGCGCCGTAATCTGGATAGCCACAATAGGCTCTAACACGATGGGCCGCGCCTTCGGCAGCGCATCCAGCATTGCCTTGCGGCCGGCGGCGACGAAGGCCACCTCCTTTGAGTCGACCGGATGGTGCTTGCCGTCGTAGACCGTGACGCGGATATCCTGGATTGGGTAACCGGCCACGAACCCGCTGGCGAGTACCTCGCGCACGCCCTTTTCGACCGCCGGAATCAGGTTAAACGGGATCACGCCGCCCTTGACCTGATCGACGAATTCGAAGCCGGCGCCGCGCGGCAGCGGCTCCACACGCAGGAACACCTCGCCGAACTGGCCAGCCCCCCCGGTCTGTTTTTTGTGCCGGGCATGGCCCTCGGCGGCGGATGCGATCGTCTCCCGATACGGCACCCGCGGCGGGCGCGTCGTCACCTCCAGCTTATACACCGCGCTCATCCGCTCCAGCACCGTGCGCAGATGCAGCTCCGACAGGCCGCGGATCACAGTCTCGTTTTGCGCCACGTCGTGCTCGATGGCAAGCGTCGGATCTTCGGCCGCCATCTTGGCGAGCACCTCGGAAAGACGGCCCTCGTCGCCGCGGCGTTTCGGTTCCACCGCCAGTCCGTACATGGGTTTCGGAAACTCAAGCGGCTTCATGCGAATGCCGTCCTCGTCATGAGAGTCGTGCAGCACGCTATCGAAGGCGATGTCTTCCACCTTAGCGACCGCGCCGATGTCGCCGGGCAGCAGCCGCGCGACCTCCACCGTATCCTTACCCTGCAGCAGGAACAGGTGACCCGCTTTGAAGGCGCGCTTGCCGTCGCCGATGAACAGCTGCGTATCCTTCTGCACCGTCCCCTGGTGCACGCGGAAGACGCCGATTTTTCCGACATACGGATCGTTCACCACCTTGAAGACGTGCGCCAGTACGTGCTTGGCCGGATCCGGCTCGGCGCGGAAGCGCTGCTCGCCGCGGAAAAGAAGCGGTGGGTTGCCCTCGGCCGGATTCGGCAGATGCCGCACCATCACGTCCAGCAGGTCCTGCACGCCGGCACCGGTGCGCGCCGACACGAAGCACACCGGCACCAGGTGACCCTCGCGCAGCGCCTTCTCCAGCGGCGCATGCAGCGTGGACGGATCGACCGCGCCTTCCTCCAGGTACTTCTCCATCGCCGCGTCGTCGACCTCGACGACCTGCTCCATCACCTTGCGGTGCACCTCGGCCACCGACCAGAAGTCGGCCTCGCCTTCGTCGCGGTCGAAGCAGTCGATCACGCGCGTACCGCCTCCCGCCGGCAGGTTGATCGGCAGCACCTCGGGTCCGAACGCCTCCTGCAGCCGCGCCAGCAGCCCGGGCAGATCGACGTTGTCATGGTCGATCTTGTTGACAACGATGAGGCGGCACAGATTGCGGTCTTTCGCCCACTGCATCATGCGCCGCGTCATCAGCTCGATGCCGGCCGTGGCGCTCACCACCACGACGGCGGTCTCCACCGCGTCGAGGGCGCCGATCGCCTGGCCGACGAAGTCTGGATAGCCCGGCGTATCGATCAGATGGATGCGCGTGCCGTTGTAATCGCAGTGCAACACCGAGGCGCGCAGCGAATGCAGCGCGGCCTTCTCCAGCGGGTCATAGTCGCTGACCGTGTTGCCTTTCTCCACCGAACCCGGGGCGCCGATCATCTTGGATTTCGCCAGCAGCATCTCCGCAAGCGTGGTTTTGCCAGCCGCCCCGTGGCCCACCAGCGCAACGGTACGAAGGTTTGCCGTCGAGTATTCCGCCATCTGTCCCCTCCCGGTCGTCTCATGCTGCAGCAACTGTACGCCGCAGACGCCACGTGCGGGCACAGCAAGGATGCCGACGAACTTTTAGGCATCGCGCCCGCTCCTGATACCCGCTTCCGCGCGGGCGGCTGGCATGCGGTCGCGCCTTATGTGCAACGCGCCGCATCCAGATCGCAGCCGCCCGTCGCCGGTTAAACGAAGGCGTCATACCTCGTTGCCATGATCGTTCGCAGCGGGGTAGAGCAAGACACAGGCGCCCCCGCACAACGAGGGCGCAGGACGCCCGGCAAGGCGGCCGCTGGCTGCGACACCTCGCCCGCTGTGGTTTGCGTGTGCGTTGCGTAGGGTGGTCTCGGTAGCGCTCACCCGCGCGTGCGCGTCAGAGCAACGAGGAGGATACTTATCATGGTTGCGAGAAAGCGCAGTTTGTCGCTGTTGATCGCCGCTGCGTCCGTTGCGGCGATTGGGGCGTTGGCGGTGTCCCATCATGTGGGCGCGCACGACGATCACGATACCTGGCACCCCGATGGAGGCCGCCAGCGCGGCAGCCGTTTCCTGTCCACGGGCAGCGTAATCTTCTTTCATCCGGATGGCACTGGGCTGAATCACTGGCATGCCGCGCGCCTGTATTTCGTCGGCCCCGACGGGCGGCTGAACTGGGACCGCCTGCCTTACATGGCGGTCTATCGCGGCCATATGGCCAATGTGCTGACCGGTACTTCCAACGGCGGCGCCACAACCCATGCGTTCGGGTACAAAGTCGACGGGCTGGGCTCCTTCGGCAAGGACGGGGATGGCAACCTGGGGCTTGATCGTGAAATTCGCAGCCTGTCGGGCTACCCGGGCTCGCTGATGCGGGAGGCAGCCAACGCGGGTATTCCCGTGGGCATCGTCAATGACGGCCATATCGCTGAACCAGGCACTGGTGCCTTCCTCGCAGAAGTCGGCAACCGCGATAACTGGCAGGAGATCACGCGGCAAATAATTCAAGGGCGACCTGGCAAGAACGATGTCACACCCTGGGTCATCATGGGCGGCGGTGAAGCCGATACCTTGCCTGCCGGTGCGACGCTGACGCACCGCAATGTGAACCAGGAGCGCGGCGCGCCGCTGAACAGCCGGCTGAGTCTGCGCACTGACAACTTGAACCTACAGGCCGAATGGAACGCCAAAGGCAGCGGTGACCTAAGCAACGATCCGCTGCGGTTCGACGACTACGTCGTGGTGCGCACGCGGGCGGAGTTTGAGCGCCTGAAGGCAGCCCTCGCAGCTAACAAGCGCTACGCGCCGCGCGTGCTCGGCCTGTTCGCGTTCCAAGACATATTCAACGACCGCAATGAGCAGGACCTCATTAATCGCGGCTTCGTGCGGCCCGAGATGGCCGTCGGGGAAACCGGCCCGGCGCCCAAGAAACAGAGCCGCATCGTTCTGTGGGGCGACTACGACCCGGCCCAACCGGGCTACAACCCGCCCAGTTTCGCTGAGATGGTCGAGGTGGCCATTGAAATCCTGGATCGCGCCGCCGACCAACAGAGGCATCCGGCCCAGCGGCGTTTCTTCCTCGTCGCGGAGCAGGAGGCGAACGACAACTTCGGCAACAACGACAACGCGGTCGGCATGCTGCACGCGATGCGTGACACGGACAACGCGATTGGTGTGGCCCTGCGTTACCTGCGTCGCAATCCGCGCACGCTGATTTTGACGGCAGCCGACAGCGATGCGGGCGGCATGCAGGTGCTGGCGCCAAACAAGGCCGGTGTGACGCCGCCGACCAACGTGCTGGCCCCGGGCCAGGCGCCTGACATTGCTGGCACCGTCAGCGCGAATCCGTCTGCCGCTTCCGCCACTGGTCTGCCGTCGGCGGCTGCCGTCAACAATTTCCTCGACGGCGTCGAAGGCCGGCAATCACCGTTGTTCGTCAGCGAACCAGATCAATTCGGCCAACGCATGCAGTTCGGCATCGCGTGGCCCGGCACGCCAGATTTCGCCGGCGGCATTCTCACCCGGGCGATTGGGCTGAACGCAGAGCTGTTGCTGAGCACGTTCAGCCAGCGCTTCGACAACATCGACGTCTACCGGATGATGTACCTGACGCTGTTCGGACGGCTGCTGGATTACCCCAGCGGCCAGCGCGCGCCTAGCCGCTGACGCACGGCATCAGGTCCAGCCCGGCGCCTTCATCGACCAGCCCGCCGCCCACCTTTCCGGATACAAGCGCACGCGGCGGTCAGCACGCCGCGTCGTGTTCATTTTTCACGCGCTTGGCAGAATGCAAGGCGCTTGCCGCGCGCCCATGCGGCGCCCCGGCAAGCGCTGCCAACCCTACACCCCAGGAGGCGGCGCGTGCTCATCGGAGTCCCCAAAGAGATCAAGATTCACGAGTACCGCGTCGGCATGACCCCAGCAGCGGTACGCGAGGCCGTCGCGCACGGCCATTCGGTGCTTGTGCAAACACAGGCCGGCGCTGGCATCGGCGCAACTGACGAGGACTACCGGCGCGCGGGCGCCGACATTGCAGCCAGCGCTGAGGAAGTGTTCGCAGCCGCGGAGCTGATTGTCAAAGTCAAGGAACCACAGCCGGCCGAGTGGCCGCTGCTGCGCGCCGGCCAGGTACTGTTCACCTACTTACATCTGGCGGCGGATGCGCTGCTTGCGCAAGCGCTGCTGCGCAGCGGCGTGATCGCGATCGCATACGAAACGGTCACATCCCCCGCCGGCGGATTGCCGCTGCTGGCGCCGATGAGCGAGGTCGCTGGTCGTCTGGCAGTGCAGGTTGGTGCCCGCTGTTTGGAGAAATCCGCCGGCGGCATGGGGACCTTGCTTGCTGGCGTACCCGGCGTGCCGCCGGCGCGCGTGTTAATTCTGGGGGCGGGCGTAGTCGGCTCCAACGCCGCCCAAATAGCAATCGGCTGCGGCGCTCAGGTCGTGGTAATCGACCGCAGCGCCGAAGCGCTGCGCCGTATCGACGCCCTGTTCCACGGCCGCGCCATCACGCTCTTTTCCAACCGCGACAACATCGAGCGCGAGGTGCTGCGCGCCGATCTGGTGATCTCCGGGCTGCTGATTCCCGGCGCGGCGACACCGAAGCTGATCACGCGCGAGATGGTGGCGAACATGAAGCCGGGCGCCGTGCTCGTCGATGTGGCGATCGACCAGGGCGGCAGCGCCGAGACCAGCCGGCCAACTACACATGCGGAGCCGACGTACGTTGTTGACGGCGTGGTGCACTACATGGTCGCCAATATGCCGGCGGCCGTGCCGCGCACCGCGACATATGCACTCGGCAATGCCACGCTGCCGTTTGTGCTGGCCCTCGCCGACAAAGGCTGGCGGCGAGCGCTCGCTGAAGATCCGCACCTGAAAAATGGTTTAAACGTCGCCGCCGGCGCGATTACCCACAAGGCGGTGGCGCGGGCGCTGAACCTGCCCTACACACCGGCCGACGCGGTGCTCGCCTAGGCCGCGCGCTCACAGAATGGGTGTAAACAAGCGCGCGATGCCGTCACGCAGCTTCACCGGCAATGGCCGGCCATTAAGCTGCTGAACGTCGACCTCGCACGCTTGGGCGCAAGCAGCATCGAAGACCCTTTGCAGCTGCGCGCAAAAAGCCTGGTCGTAGACTTCCATATTCAGCTCGAAATTTAACCGCAGGCTGCGCGCGTCCCAGTTGGCGGAGCCGATACAGGCCCACGTGCCATCAACCAGCAACAGTTTGCTGTGATCAAACGGGCCTAGGCGCTCAAAGATGCGCGCACCGTGTTCGAGTACCTGCCAGAATTGAGCGCGCGCCGCCCAGCGCACAAACGCATGGTCGCTTACTGCCGGCGTCAGAACCTTGACCGCCACACCACGCAAAGCCGCCGCGCTTAAGGCGGCAACGAGCGCCTGATCGGGTAGGAAATACGGCGTCCAAATACACACACGCTCGCGCGCCGTGGCGAGCGCCCCAAGGAACGTCCAGCGCAACCGGTCGACGGTCTCGTCGGGGCCAGCCTCGATACAGCGCGCCAACGCAGCCCCTGCCGCCAATGGCGCTGGCTCTGCGCCCCAGAACGCCGCCTCGAGCGCTTCGTTGGTCGTGTCGGCCCAGTCCCGCGCGAAAGTTTGCCGCAGCTGTGCGACCACAGGCCCCTCGACGCGGAAGTGTAAGTCGCGCAAGGCCTGAGCGGGCGCGTCGGGCCGGAAATACGGCCGCTGCACGTTCATGCCTCCCGTGAAGCCTAGCGCGCCGTCGACGACGAGGATCTTGCGGTGATTACGCAAGTTCATCGCGTGTAGGCGCGCCGGGATAACCGTGGCATTGAACGAGGCGACCGGCACACCGGCGTGCACCAGTGCCCGGTAGGCCGACCCGCGCGACAGCCGAACATGCACGTCGTCGATCAGCACGCGCACCTGCACGCCGCGCGCCTGTGCGCGCGCCAGCGCGGCGACGAAGCATTCGCCGATGCCCTGGCCGTCGAAAATGTAGGTAGCCAATGCCACGCTGTGGCGAGCCGAATCGATGGCCTGCAGCATCGCTGGATAGGCGTCGGCCCCGCCGACCAAGGCGGTGATGCGATTGCCAGCTGTCAACGGCAGACATGTCAGACGGCCGACCAGATGGGCGAAGCCGCGCCAGGACTCTGGCAGTTGCACGGCCGCGTCGGTTTGCAGCGGCGGCAGCGCGGCCGATTCACTGCGCAAGCGCTGGGCGCGCCGCTGCGTGCGGTTGATGCCAAATAAGACGTACAACAACGGACCGAGCGCTGGCAGCAGTGCGATCAACAACACCCACAGCGTGGCCGAGCGCGGATCGCGCTTGTAAATCACGGCGTGCCCCGCGGCCAGCAGTGCCGCGACACTCGACAGCCCAGCAAGGGCCCAGAGCAGGTGAGCCGTCTTAATCACGTTTCTCGATCTTCGCGGGGGTCAGCGGCGATCTTAGGCGCACACGCTGGGCCGCGGCATGACGCAGCATTCATGCGCCCGGGCAGCGAAAAGGGGCTGCGTGTTACATGGGCTGATCCCCGAGGATGACGCGCAGGAGACGAGGCGATAGCTTGGCCGACCCAGTGTTTGCTTCACCAAAGCCGCTTGGCGCGCCTCAAATATTCAAGCCGACCTGCCGTCGCCGTCGTCCACATCACCGAAGACGGGCGAGGCGTGCTTTCGCAGCGGCCAGATCATCCCCGCAGCTTGCGGATCGCGATGTCGGAGGCAGTGGAGGTCGCCGCGGCAGCGCGACGACTCAAACACGCGCTCGGCTCGATGCGCGCCCACGTGCTGATGCACCCGAGCGTGACCACAGGCGGGAGGCAACCGCGCAAGTGCAGCAGGCTGCTGCTTGGCCCGGCGTGGTGGTTGGCTGCACTGCGGCCCCGGCAAATGCGCCGGCATCCCGTTTCCGTTTCCCGGCGCGGCTCTGCGCGGCGGGCCCAGCCGCGCATCGCCGCGGTAGAGACGCCGCCGCCCCTAAAAGAACGATGCACACGCTGGGCAGCACGTTGACGCGGGTGCCGTTGACATGCCGCGAGCACTTTGTGCGCACGGTAGGGCATCGTGCCGACGCCGCAGGCGAATCATGCGAAAAGGGTACGATCGAAGCGGCGCCGCGCTGCAAATGCGCGAAACGCGCACAGACCATTTTGTTTTTTCGGCCATTTCGACATGGCCGCGTACGAGAGGCGCTGCGCCGCCACGCGGCGCCACGAGAGGCGTCCGCCACGCGCAAGCTGGCAATATCCCTTAGCGGGCCTTCTAAGCTGGCCAAGCCTGCGGAGTGTCTGCGCCAGCTAAGCGCAAGAAGCCGACAAGCGGTGTGTCGCAGCCAAAAAAAGCGGCCTTGCGGCCGCCTGTTGAAGTCGCAGAAAAGCTATGCTTCAGGTTCGGCGACGCCGCGCAGCGACGCTTACGCCGAGCAGGCCAGTGGCCAGCAGCGCGAGCACCCCGGGTTCGGGCACGCGGCCGACGAAATCAAGGCTTGTTGCCTGCGGGAAGTTGCTTAGGTTGTGGACGATCGTCGCCACCAAGGTCATCGAGTACGTACCGGTCGGTGAAGCCCAATTGCCGAAGCTGGCGCTGAAGGCGCCGCTGCCGCTGCCTGAGCCGATCAGCGTATCGAGGCCAAAAGGCGTATTCGCGTCCGATACGTACATGGCGTAGCTGACGTTGCCGGCCGCCACACCACCGATGCCACCCCAGAAAGCGAGCGACGGATACGCGCCCGCGTTCACGAAATCGGTATCGGTCAGCGACACCGTCAGCGTGCCGCCAGCACTAGAGGAAACATTCAAACTGGTTAGGTGAATCTGGTTACCGAGTACGGCGTGCCCAATACCCACCAAAACATTGACGAACCAACTCCCAATGGAGCAACTAACTGACACCAACCCGGCCGTGCTGTCCGTGTCAGCGCAGGTGCCACTGCCGTTATCGGCTGCGGTAATCGTCGTTACCCCGTCGGAGATGCGAAGAATCGGCACCGCGTGGGCCGCACTAGCCGCGGCGATGACACCGGTGGCAAGGAGTTTTGCAAGAAGTCTGATCACCATGATTTTGTCCTTTGTAAGGCGGAAAAATCACTACCGGAAAACACGCAACTAGTGTGCCAACACAGTAAACTCAATGACTTACTTTAGGACGTTCCGGTGACTGTTAAAACCTCCGACATGCATGGCTGTAAGGTCCAGGGGCGCCGGCTCGCCCGTGCCGTGATGCCGCATGCCGAAGCGAATCCAAAACATAAGACCACTTGAATCGCCCATTGAGCGGCCGGGCCGCGTCGCGCCTTCACAGGCCGTTTAGGGCAGCGCGGCCGATAGCCCGCCGTTTTGCAGCCGCGGGGCGTAGCCCTCGCATAATCGGAAGGATCATGTCCAGTTGGCCTCGCTTCTCCCTTGCTCCGGATGCCGCCGAAACGCGGGAGTTCATCCCGTTCATGCGCGAGCTGACGGAGATCGCCGCGCGTGTCATCCGCCGCTACTTCCTGACCGGCACCGAGGTGATCGCCAAGGCCGACGCCTCGCCGGTCACCGAGGCTGACCGCGGCGCGGAGGAGGAGATGCGCCGGGTCATCGAGACACGCTACCCGGACCATGCGATTCTGGGCGAGGAGTTCGGCGCCCGCGACGGACGCGCTTACCGCTGGGTGCTGGACCCGGTGGACGGCACGCGTGCGTTCATCAGCAACTGCTTCCTGTTCGGCACGCTGATCGCGCTGGAGCGCGCCACGGCGCAGGGCTTCCGCCCGCTGCTGGGCGCGATCGCTCACCCGGCGGCCAATGTCGCCGTGATCGGCGGCGGCGACCTCTGCACGCTGTACGCGCCCGATGGCAGCAGCCGGCCAGCGCGCGTACGGTCCTGCGCGCGTCTGGAAGACGCGACGGTGCTCGCCACCTCGCATTGGAGCAGTAACGAACAAGGCGGGGCGGCCGCGCTGGAGCGGCTCGCGCAGCGCGCCAAGCTGTACCGCACTTGGGGCGACTGCTTCGGCTACTTTGCGCTTGCCACGGGCGGTGCGGATCTGATGCTGGATCCAGTGCTCGCGTACTGGGATGTGGCCGCAATCGTGCCGGTGGTAGAAGCCGCCGGCGGCCGCATCACCGCCTGGTCGGGCGGCGATCCGCTGGCGCAGCCGAGCGCCGTCGCCAGCGCAGGCCCACTGCACGATAAGGCCCTGGCGCTGCTGCATGCGGGCAGCGCGTCCGCGCCGGACCGCTGCGCCTGAACGCAGCATGCGGCGCGCCCCTTACGCTGTCTGCCCGGCCCACAGCGCAGCGGCATCGATGACAACGTCGGCCAGCTGCCGCGTGCGCTGGAACGTTTCGCGCTGGCGCCGCGCGTGATTGCCGTGCACGCGCACCACTGCTTCAATCGCCTGCAGCGCCGCGCCGGCGCCGAGCCGCTCCGCGTATGGCCGCACGCGCGCGATCGTGGCCAGCACGTCCTGATGCAGCGGCACGCTCTCGCCGCTGGCCGCATCGATTAACTGCCCTTCGAGCCCGAAGCGACAGGCCTGAAAGCGGTTGTAGTTATAGGTCAGGTAGACGTCCTCGCTTGCCGGCGCGGCGTCGGTCTCCAGCAGCCACGCGCACACGGCCTGCGTGTATGCAGCCAGCTCCGCCGCCCGCTGCACCGTCAGCGGGGTGTCGAAGACGCGCACCTCGATGGTGCCGTACTCGGGCTTTGGCCGGATGTCCCAATAGAAGTCCTTCATGCTCTCCACCACCCCCAACGCCCGCATCTTGCTGAAATAGCGCTGGAAGGCTGCCCAGTCGGTGACAAACGGGGCGCGTCCGGACAGCGGGAAGGCGAACACCGTGTTCAGCCGCGAGCAGTCAAACGCGGTGTCGGCGCCCTGGTAGTAGGGGCTGCAGGCCGCCAGCGCGATGAACTGCGGCACGTAGCGGGCAAGCCCATGTAGCAGCCGCATTGCCACGGTGCCGTCTGGGCAGCCGATATGCACGTGCTGGCCAAAGACCGTGAACTGTTTAGCCAGGTACCCGTACAGGCCGGCGACGTGACGGAAGCGCGGACGATCGAAAATCTGCCGCTCGTGCCAGCGTTGGAACGGATGCGCGCCGCCGCCGGCGATGCACAGGTCCAGGCGGTCGGCGGCGGCGACCAGCGTATCGCGCATGCGCTTCAATTGGGCGCACAGCGCGTCGAAGTCGCGGTGCACGGCTGTGCTGATCTCGATCATGCTCTCGGTGATCTCCGGCTTGATGTCGCCCGGAAACGGCCGCCGCTCGACGAGCGCGATCAGATCGGAGGCCCCGCGCGTCAGATCGCCGGTGCGGCGGTCGACCAGTTGCAGCTCCAGCTCCACCCCCATCGTGAGCGGCTCCGAAGGGCGAAACGCCAGTTCCTCCGTCACCATCGGTTCACTCCTGTCGCGCCTCGCCGGCGCGCGCCAGCGCCCAGGCAAGCAGGACAGCGCCGCCGATCTGCATCAGCACGACGCCGATGGCGATCACGCCGCCGACCTGCGCGCCGAGGGTCGGATGCACGAGTGCGACATCGCGCGTCAGCAGCAGCGCCACCGCCGACATCGGCAGCAGGCCGAGGCCGACGAAGAAGCCCTTGCGCCAGGTCAGTCCGGCGGCACGCGCCAGCAGCACCGCAGCGCCGATCTTGCAGAGCGCGCGCACCGCCACCAACGCCAGTGCCGGCAACCAGACGGCCAGACCCAGATCGATGCGCACGGTAGCGAGCGACAAGGCGAAGAACAGCACCAGCGCGATGGCCACCGGCAAGCCGAGCTCGGGCACCAGCAGGCG
>JANWXE010000156.1 GCA_025055385.1 Burkholderiaceae bacterium
CGTGCGGTCGACCACGCCACGGATGTCATACGCCTTGAAGATCGATGGATCGACGGTCGATGCCACGGAGCCTCCGCATAGGGTCGCGCGAGTCTAGCGCCCGTAGAATGCGGCCGCGGGGAACGCCATGAAACGCGACGAATGGGAACGGTACCGCCGCCAGGCGCGACACACGCTGACGTCGGCCACGGCCGATACCGCGCAGCGCGCCTACGACTGGGCAAGTTTCAAGGCGCACCAGGCGGCCGAGCTCGCGGTCAAGGGCTATGTACGCGCCACGCGGCACTACGCGACCGGCTATTCGATCGTGAAGCTGCTCGGCGAGCTCGGCCTGGCGGTGCCGCCCGAACTCGCCGACTGCGCGCGCTCGCTCGACAAGGTCTACATTCCGGCCCGCGATCCGGATGCCTATGACGCCGGCCCGCCGCGAGCGCGACGGCGACCCCTTTCTGCAGATCCTCAAACGCGACGGCATGCCGATTGTTCCGTAAAGCGATCGGCACACGCTCGTTCGCGCCCGCACCGCCACGGCTACGCGATAATGCCGCATCCCGAGAGGAGAGAGCATGCTCGCGGTCGTCCTGTCCGGCGGCGCCGGCTCGCGCCTGTGGCCCGTGTCGCGCGAAGCCTCGCCAAAGCCCTTCATGCGCATCGGCAGCGGGCCGTCCCTGCTGGCGCGCACGGTGCTGCGGGCGCGGCGCGCACAGGCCGACACCTGCCTGATCGTCACCAACCGCGAATACCTGTTCCGCACCGTCGAGGAACTGCAGCCGCTGGGCGGCACAGCCTCGCTGCTGCTTGAGCCGCTGGCGCGCAACACCGCACCGGCAATTGCCGCTGCCGCCCTTTGGACCGAGCAACGCCGCGGCGCCGCCGAGCCGATGCTGGTGCTGCCGGCCGACCATCTGGTGCAGGACGAGGCGCGCTTCGCGGCGTTGGCCAACCGCGCCGCGCAGGAGGCGGCCGCCGGCCACATCGTGCTGTTCGGCATCCGGCCGACGATGCCGGAGACCGGGTTCGGCTACATCGAGTGCGAGACGCCGCCCACGGCAGAGGCGGCAGTCGCAGTACGGCGCTTCGTCGAGAAGCCGAACGCGCAGACGGCGGCCGAGTACCTCGCCAGCGGCCGCTACCTGTGGAACAGCGGCATGTTCTGCTTTACGCCGGCCACGATCCTGGCGGCGCTGGCACGCCACGCCCCCGACGTGCTGGAGTCGGCGCGCGCGGCCTTCGCCGCCGGCCGGCGCACCGTCAACGGCAGCGACGCGCTCGAACTAGACGCAGCGGCGTTTGCGCGCGCGCCGGACATCTCGATCGACTACGCGGTGATGGAAAAGGCCGAGGGTGTGCGCGTGCTGGCCGGCGACTTCGGCTGGAGCGACATCGGCTCCTGGAAGGCCATGGCCTCCGAGCACCCGACCGACGCCGCCGGCAACTCCACCGCCGGCGACGTGCTGCTCGTCGACTGCCAGAACACGCATGTGCAGAGCGAGGACCGGCTGGTGGCCGCGGTCGGCCTGCGCAACGTGGTGATCGTCGACACGCCCGACGCCCTGCTGGTGTGCGACCGCGATGCCACGCAGCGCGTCAAGGACGTGGTCCATGAGCTGAAGCGGCGCGGCCACGACGCGCACCGGCTGCACCGCACCGTCAACCGACCCTGGGGAAGCTACACCACGCTGCAGGAAGGCCCGCGCTTCAAAATCAAGCGCATCGAAGTGAAGCCAGGCGCCTCATTGTCGCTGCAGATGCATCATCACAGAAGCGAGCACTGGGTGGTGGTTAGCGGCACCGCCAAGGTGTCGATCGAAGGCCGCGAGCAGCTGGTGGCGCCAAACGAATCGACCTACGTGCCCGTGGGCGCCAAACACCGGCTGGAGAACCCCGGCAAAGTGCCACTGGTGATCATCGAGGTGCAATGCGGCGACTACGTTGGGGAGGACGACATCGTGCGCTTCGAGGACCGTTACGGCCGCGCGGAGGCCGCGCAATGAGCGGGGCCCGCGTGCGCAAGGCGGTGTTTCCAGTGGCTGGGCTCGGCACCCGCTTTTTGCCGGCCACCAAGGCGATGCCGAAGGAAATGCTGCCGGTGGTGGACAAGCCGCTTATTCAGTATGCGGTGGAAGAAGCAGCTGCTGCCGGCATCGAGCAGATGATCTTCGTCACCGGCCGCGGCAAGCGCGCCATTGAAGATCATTTCGATCGCGCACCGGAACTGGAGCAGACGTTAGATGCGCAACGAAAGCACGAGCTCCTGCAGCTACTGCTGTCGGCCACCCCTGCAGGCGTCAGCTTCGTCTATGTGCGGCAGCCAGAGCCGCTGGGGCTCGGTCACGCCGTCTTGTGCGCCGAGCAAGTGGTCGGCGACGAGCCATTTGCCGTCATCTTGGCCGATGATCTGATCGACGCCACGCCGGGTGTAACCGCGCAGCTCATCGAAAGCTTCCGCCGCACAGGTGCCTCTGTGTTGGCGGTCGAGGAGGTGCCGCCTCAGGATGTCTCCAAGTACGGCATCGTCGCCGCCGAGCCGCTGAACCGATACGAAGCGCGCGTCACGCGCATTGTGGAGAAGCCGCGGCCTGAGGAGGCGCCCTCCACGTTAGCGGTGGTCGGCCGCTATGTGCTGCGGCCCGAGATCTTTATCGAACTTGCCCACACACCGCGCGGCCGCGGCGGCGAAATCCAGCTCACCGACGCCAGCGCCCGCCGCGTGGCGCGCGGCGAGGTGATCGCCCGCCGCTTTGAGGGCACACGCTACGACTGCGGCTCCAAGGAAGGCTTCTTGCGCGCAAACATCGCGTTCGGGCGAAAGGGAGGCTTGATCGGCTGACAAGTGCTCGTGGCGATTCCTTTTCACTTCACAACCGACACCCGGTATTTTCACTTCGGAGCTCGCGAGCTGTGCGCTTGCGCACACAAAAAGAGTGAGCGCGGGTCTTTGTGCGGCAAGTATGTAGCAACGCCACGATAGGCTTTCGGCCTTGCCGCGAGGACGTGGCACTCAAGATGCCCCCCGCTGCCTGCCGCAGCACTCTGACACCTGCGGATGCAAGACTACAACACCGCGGAAAGCCAGCCGCCTACTCTCTACTTTAAAGCGAGCTTGACCTCATCAAGCAAATCTTACCCGTGCGCTCGCCTCGATTCTTGCGCTTAGAGGACCAATGCAATTGAATCGAGGGCGATTGCAATGTCCGAATGAGTAAAGAAAACACCCTGCTTTTACGGCGAATTATCAGTTTCTACCCAAAGAATCTCCCTGAGTAGCGCCTTCAATCGATCGACTAGACTCAGTGCCTAGATTTACACTAGTCCAGCGCGGCGCACACATTGACTCGTCTAAAGGCGCTCTACCTCCTTGACGTAGGCACGGCGGTTAGGGGAACGCCGTGCTGTAAAGCTTGTGGGGATCGG
>JANWXE010000071.1 GCA_025055385.1 Burkholderiaceae bacterium
ACAGCAACGGCAGTGCGGCTGCGTGCAAGGCCGGACGGCCGACGGCGCACTGCAGCAGCGTGCCGAGGCTTATTAGGACGGGCGCGTGCTACGACCGCGGCGGCGTGCTAAGTGGGAGGAGCGTGAACAACATAACGGCTGTGAACGTAGGTCGCGGGAAAGCGCGCCGGATGGTGGCAGAGGCAAGCATCATGGTGAGTGCTGCAGGCGAAGCAACGTTGGTGTAGAAAACCAACGCCGTCAAGAGGACGGCGTAGCTGGCCGTGTTGGGGCGAGATCTTTGGGCCGGCGCGCGGAAGGCGCTGGCTAAGATGGTGGCGGCGTCGAGATGTGCAACGAACACGCGCTGCGGGTACGGGAGAGCGATTATCAGGACGTTGATATGCGATCGAATGTCGGCGGTGAACACGGAGAAGAGGAGCCATGCAGACTGCACGCACCGATTGTGGGCGGGGCGTGAGCGCGCTGACTGGTGCGAAAGAGCAGCAATGCTGGTGGCGGCAAACACCAGCACGAGCGTGAGCAGGCGAGCCACAGTCGAAAATGCGCTGAGCAGCCTATCTGGCGGATGCTGCAGGCGCGCAAAAGCCGGAATCGGCGCGCCACTAAGGGACCGCTGCTAAAGTAGTCAGAGCGAGGCTCGACGGCTCATTGCATCAATTTCAATTGTCTGAGCGCGCGGCGGGCAAACCGCCTTGAATGAAAACGATGGCGCGCCTTGCGAGCGCAGTGAGGGTTGTCTTAATACGCATGCGGCGAACACTACAACATCTGAGTTTCTTTGAAGCACGAAATGCGTGAAGATTAAGGGAGGTCGCCGCGCGGCAAGTACGTCGAATGGGACGTTATAAGGCTTGAAGAAGCGATATCGCAGACTCCTTGATGAGATATCTAGTAAAGGCGAGGTAACGTAACCCGTGCGGTGACGCAATACTACGAAGGTGTGACTTCCATGCACGCCCGAGCAAGCCGTGCTTGAGGTAAATGTCGGCCGCCGTATGTAGCGCAGTACATCGTTTACGTAATAACGTGCGCTTTGCGTATGACGGTAAATCTAATTCTAAGATTTGCTCGAGCGCGGATGGCATACCAAGCGTATACTCAAGGGAACGCGAGAGCGAGGTGGCAGCCTCATACTTGGCGTACTGAATTTCATCCAAGAAATGAACAACGCGGCCACTTGTAAGAAGGTAGACGCCAAGGTATGTCCATTCAAGATATTTCGGTATGCCGGCAAATGCAGCAAGCGAGATACTCGAGGTGCGATATAAACCACTCGCGGAGGTGCTAAACCAATTAAACTCTAGTAAAGCAGCAAGTGGATCTTCATAGATGCGCGTTGCATGTTGCACGATCGGCGTTGGTTGCGTGTGGTCACTTACATAGCGTGCGCCGTTAGAGATTACAACATCAGCTTGAGCGACGGCGTTAAGATACGCGACGCGCTTGATAAGAGCATTGGGCAAAAGCTCATCATCATCGTCAAGAAAACCAAAGAATGGGGCGGTGACAGCAGCACGGCCTGCTCGAAGAGCGGCTGGCAAGCTAGCCTCGTGGATATGTAAGACGCAGACTGAGGGAAGGGCTGCGACTGCAGAAGCAAGGGCATCGCAAAAAGATGTCCCATTGATGACAACGAGAATGCGCGTCCGGACGCTGCTTTGGGTTCGAACGCTTTCAATCGCGCGGCGCAGACAGAAAGAGCGGTTGGCTGTCGCAAGCGTTGGGATAATGACGTCAACGACAGGCGCTTCGGCATGTGTCATAAACGGTAGGGGGTGTCGTTAGTGAGGCGCAGCGCTGATGCGACCGTCCGATAAAGATCACGACACATCAGGTGTTTGTGCCACCACGCGTGACGGAGAGTAAGCGCGAGAGCCGCCAGGCGCGCCGGTAGGGGCAGGGAGCTGCGTAGCACTGCGCGGATGCGCGCTACGGCCCACACGAAATGAGGGACTGCGTACGGGGACGCTGCCGGCTCAAAAGTTGCCATGGTTTGTCGAGTATGAAGAGCCCGCGTTGCTTGGTCAGCATGTAGACGGCGATAAAGTACGAGGCGATCAGAGCGGAGGCAGCGGCCTCTGATGGCGAGCTCAAACAAGAGGATGAAGTCGTAGCCAATATAGTTCCATCGCATGGGTAGAGCAGCAAGGGCGGAACGGCGAAAAAGCCCCTGTAAATACGTCATTTGGTAGGTTCCGAGGAGAACCGACCGGATGCGGTCGATGGGATCATGGGAGGAAAGATCGAGCGTATCGAGGGGCGTGGGAAGAAAAGTGCCGTCAACATCGATATTTTGCGCGCGCGGAAAGATGGCGAGCGCATCGGGATGTTGCTCGAGGTTGTGGAGTGCACATGCAAGAAAATTATTGTCGGGCAAGTCGTCGGCCGCAGCCCAGCGAAAATAGGGTCCTTTACTAAGCAAGTAGACCTGACGGTGATTCCAGTTAAGACCGCGATTGAGAAGAGAGCGATGGAGGCGGATCCGGGGATCGCGACGAGCGTAGGCAAGACAGATGTCGACAGTGTCGTCTGTAGATCCGTTATCAGATATAACAAGCTCGAAGTCTGGAAACGTTTGCGCTAGGTGCGCTTCAATGGCGGCCTTGAGATGACGTGACGCGTTGAAAACGGGTAGGCCGATCGAGATAAGTGGGGTGGTAGTTAGCGCCAGAGCTGCCATGGCCGTTGCTCGCATGCGTGCATACGGTCGAGCAAGATTTTGTCCTTAAAGGTGTCCATCGCAGCCCAGAAGCCGGTATGGCGGTAGGTCCACAAGCGACCGGCTTCAATGAGCCGCTGGAAAGGCTGCTCGACGAGCTCTTCGCCTTCGTGCAATACGTCGAAGATCTCCTGCCGCAGGCAGAAAAAGCCGCCGTTGACCCAGTAATCGGAGGCGGAGACCGGCTTCAGCGACGTGACGCGGCCATCGGGTGTACTGGTCACTGCGTGGAAGCTCTGCGATGGCCTTACCGAAATGAAGGAGGCCACGGCGCCGCTGCGCATGAATGCATCGATGTAGCGGTCTAAAGGCAGGTCGCTTAGTCCGTCAGAGTAGTTGGCTAGAAAAACCGGCTCCCCTTCGACGTAAGGGCGGACGCGACGCAAGCGCTCGCCAAGGTTGGAATGCAAGCCTGTGTCGACGAATGTGATGCGCCAATCGGCGATGTCGCGCCCGTGGAGCTCAATGCGGGTACCGCCGTCGGATAAGGTGAAATCGTTCGTCAAGCACTCGTCGTAATTAAGAAAATATTCACGGATCAGGTCACCGCGATAGCCGAGGCAGAGAATAAAATCCTTGTGGCCAAAATGCGCGTAGTAGCGCATTAGATGCCAGATGATCGGGCGGGGACCGACATTGACAAGAGGTTTGGGAATTGTGTCGGAATGCTCGCGTAGCCGTGTGCCTAAGCCGCCGCAGAACAATACGACTTTCATGTTAGCTCCTCAGCGGCCGATGCCATCGTAACGCGGGACCGATGCCGGTGCCAGCATGCGGCGGCCGTCGACGACCAGTGGTGGGTCGGCGCGAGCGGCCAGAAGCGCCGGTAGGCGCTCGAACTGACGCCAGCGTGTGAGCAGCAATACGGCATCGGCGGCTAACGCCTGCTCGAGCTCCTCAACCCATGTCACTTCCGGCGGCAACAATCGCTGCCCATTGACGCGGGCCACCGGATCGTAGGCCGTAACGCGCGCCCCATGCTGCAGCAGCGCGCGAACGATTGGCAAGGCTGGTGAGTCACGCACGTCATCAGTATCTTCTTTGAACGCGACCCCGAGCACGCTAATGCGCAGACCTGCTAGGCACGGAAAATGGCGCTGTAGCAACGCGATCATGCGTGCCGGTTGGCGCCGGTTGGTCTCGATGACTGCTTCTAGCAGCGGCATCGGTGCGCCGTGCGCAGCGCCGTGGGCGGCAAGAGCCTGGGTGTCTTTCGGCAGACAGCTGCCGCCGTAGCCGCAGCCGGCCCACAGAAACGAGGTGATGCCCGCCGGTATCCGCGCGCCGTCCGGCAGCCTGGTGGTGAAGTAGCGGGCCAAGTGCACGCCGCGCATGACGTCGGCCACATCGACACCGCCAAGCGCGCTGCACAGGTTCGCGATCTCGTTCGAGTATGAAATGAGAGTAGCCAGCACCGCGTTGGAGGCATACTTGATCATCTCTGCGGTCTTGTTGTTGGTCTCCAACACCGGTGTCGCGGCGAACGGCGCGTAGACGGCGCGCTGCAGGCGAATCGTGCGCTCGTCGATGCCGCCGAGCACGAGACGGTCCGGCTGCATGAAGTCCCGCACGGCTACGCCCTCGGTTAGAAACTCCGGATTCATGCCGACCCCAAAATCGACTCCCGCACGCTTGCGGCTTGCGTGCTCCAGCTCGGGGCGGACGACATCGTCGGTGGTGCCGGGCACCACGGTGCTCTTGACGATCACGGCGTGATAGTCGCGCTTGTCGCGCAGGGCGGCGCCGATCGCGCGGGCAGCCTGGATAACCTGGCTGAGGTCAATGCGCTGGCCATCGAAGGGCGTGCCGACGGCGATGAAAGTGAGGTCACTGTCGCGCACCGCCGCCGCGAGGTCGGTGGTCGCCCGCAGGCGCGCCCCGGCATGCCGCGCCAGTAGATCGGCAAGCCCCGCTTCGTGGATCGGCGCTTCGCCGCGGTTGATGCGTTCCACCTTGCTGACATCAAGGTCGACGCAAATGCAATCGTGGCCGATTTCGGCGAAGCATGCGCCCGACACGAGCCCCACATAGCCGGTTCCAACGACGCAGATACGCATTAGGCCTCCTCGGCCTCGCGGTGATAGTGGTACCAGACCAGTGCGCGCCGCAGTCCTTCGTCGATGAGGATGCGCGGCTCATAGCCAAGCTCGCGACGCGCCTTGCTGATGTCCGGGCAGCGTCGATAGGGATTGTCGACCAGATAAACGGCCTCCGGGTTGGCCTTATGCACGAGGCGACCCCGATATGCGAAGAGGCCGCTGGCAAGCGCGATGATCTTCTGCGCCAGTTCGGCCATCGAAATCTCCGGCCGATCGATGCCAATGTTGTACGGCTCGCCATCTCGGCCGCGGACGAGGACTTTGTAATAGCCGATGATCGCGTCGGCAACATAGCAGAACGTGCGGGTAGGACGACCATCGGACCACATCACGATATCGCGCCCGTTGAGCACGTCGCGGGCGAAATCCGGAATCACACGCTTATCGGTGATTTTTAAGCCTGGGCCATAGTTATTGAACGGACGCGCGATGCGGGTCGGGACACCGAACTGCTGGGCGAAAACGACGCACAGCGTCTCGCCGAAGCGCTTGGATTCGTCATAGCAGGCACGCGGTCCCGTGCAAGAGACGAAGCCGCGATAGTCCTCGCGGGTTGGGATGGCGTCGGGCGAGGGATCACCGTAAATCTCGCTGGAGGAGTAGAAAAGAAAACCCTCGAGCAGGCGGCCACGCTCGCGCTGGCGTACGCTCCAGTCAAGCAAATTGCGCAATCCGATGATATTGGCATCGATGGTCTGCAGCGGATACTTGCGGTAAAACGGCGGGGAGGCGATGCCGGCGGCATGGATGATCCAGGCAAAATCAGGCATCTTCTCAGGAAGCGGCTGGGTTATGTCGCGCTGCTGCACGGTCAGATGCGGCGTGCCGGCAAGCGCCTCCAACCACGGGGGCCGACCGCGTGCAAAACTGTCCCACACGGTAATGCGGATCGGTTGGTCGGCAGCTACTGTGCAGTTGAAATGCAGCGCTGCCTGCACAAGGTAGTATCCAAGGAAGCCGGCACCGCCGGTGATCAGCACCTGTTTGCCGGCCAGCCGCGGCAGCTCCTGACGCAGACTGCTGCAGATGTAATCAAGGTCCTCATGCAACAGATCCGCCAGTGGCGGCAGGTTCGGTTGGGTCATCGCGGGTTTTCTCAGCTGTGGACTCCGGTTAGGGGATCGCCAAGCGCAGCTTACGGGCGAAAAACGCTTCGGCGAATCCCTCGGGCGCGTTGCATTCGATCCCACGCAGCCGCGCCAGCGCCTCGAAGGTCTCGCGCGTGAACCACTGGCGGCTGCGCTGGCTGGGAAAGCAGTCCAGCAGGATCTCGATTTTTTGCCGCAACTGCTCGCGGCTAAGTGTCACGAAGACGTTTGGCGTCCCAAGATCGCCGTCGAACTTTGGGATCTCGTACTCGAGGATGAGGTGGTCGCGAAAGGTGTTCCACGTCAGTTCATGGACTACGCGGTGATCCTGGTGCAAGTCGTGCCGGCAGTGGGTGAAGATCAGGTCGGGGGCAAGCGGCTTTAGCATTTCAAAGTAATCCTTGATCGCCGCGCCCTCGTATGGGAAGTAACTGCCGCGGAAGTCTTTCACCGTGATGTCGACCATGCGGCCAGCCAATAGCCGTGACGCAGCGGCTCGCGTTTCGGCAGCACGTTGTGCATCGGCGCTCAGCGTTATCCAATGAAATCGCGCCTGCGGCCAAGCAGCGGCCATGCGCAGCAGCGAGCCGCCGCAGCCAATTTCAATATCATCGCTGTGTGCACCAAGCAGCAATATGGTCCCCGGTGCTCGGGGTAAGCTAAGAACAATATCGAGCATCCAAGCGCTTGCGCGTTCCGTACGGTAACGGTGGCACCTTTGGTGCGACCTGTGCTCCGCCGCCCCACGCTGAGGCTGACGGATGCGGGCTGCGGTGTGCTGATCCTCTCTTACTTCAAGGCGAGGCTACATCGTCGGATTCTCCCGTGACCATCAAATCGGAGGAGCTTTTGGATGATGTTCGCGCGGTACTCCGCGCGATGTGCTATGGGGCTTGGCCAAATACCAAAATTATGGTACCGTGTTTATGTTATGTCGGCATGCTCCTGCCGACTGCCCGGCAAAAAAGAGGGGCAAACACTGGAGAGTGCAGCCCGCTTTTTCAACCGCTATCGGGGGTCGACTCGGCGGCTTGGGGCTGACCCTTATCGCGACTCAGGTAGCCCGGTCGAAGGCCTGAGCACTCCGCAGGCGCGCCGCGGGACCTTGGAGGGAGGCAGAGGGATGGTCAAGGTCTTCCGTCATCACGTGCCGGTTGGGACGGTGGTGCAGATCGCGGCTGATGCCGCGTTGTTCTTTGGCGCCGTGTTGCTGGCAGTGTATGTGCAGCTGGCACCGTATGGAACATCGGTGTCGACGACCTGGCTGCCTGCGCTCGGTTTCGCCGCAGTGATGACTGCGCTCACCACAGTTTTTGGGCTGTACCGGCGTGACATGCAGACCACGTTACCGCGCACAGCACTGCGCGTGCTGCTGGCCTTGTTGGCTGGGCTGCCCATCGTGTACATGGTGTTGGTGATTCTGCCCAACGGCGCGGTGGTGCAACATGTACTCGGCTATGCGCTGCTGTATGCCTTCGCTGGCGTGGTCCTTGCGCGCCAATCTGCCGATGCGTTGGCAGCTTCAGGGCTCGGAGCTAAACGGGTGCTGATCGTAGGCACTGGCCCGGAGGCGGTAACTGTGGAGCGCAGCCTGCGCACGCTGCGTTATCCGCGTATCGACGTCGTCGGCTTTTATCAGGCGGGCGAGGCGGCCTCGCACGCCGTGGAGCGCGAACGTGTCATTCCGCGTTCGCTGTCGCTCACCGACGTGGTCGAACGGCTGCAGGTCAAGGAAGTCATTGTCGCTGTGCGAGAACAACGAGGCGGGGTGTTGCCGTTGCGCGAGTTATTGGATTGCCGGGTGCGCGGTATCCCGGTAACTGACCTGTCAGCCTTTTACGAGAAAGTGCGGGGCGAGGTGCCGATCGAGTCGCTGAAGGCAAGCTGGCTGATTTACGGTAGTGGGTTTGAGCAGGGCAACGTGCGTACGTTTATCAAGCGGGCCTTCGATCTCGTCGTGGCGCTGGCGCTGCTGGTGCTGGCGGCACCGCTGATGTTGCTGACTGCGCTGGCGATCAAGCTGGATAGCCCAGGACCGGTGATTTACCGTCAAGTTCGTACGGGGCGCGCCGGCCGGCCTTTTACCGTCCTTAAATTCCGAAGCATGCGAACCGACGCGGAGCACAACGGGGTACCCGTCTGGGCGCAGGCCAACGATGCTCGCGTCACGCGTGTAGGCCGTGTCATTCGCAAGCTGCGCATTGATGAACTGCCGCAACTCATCAACGTTTTAAGGGGCGAGATGAGTTTCGTTGGGCCGCGGCCTGAGCGGCCTGAATTCGTCGCCAAGCTGAAGGAGCAGATTCCGTTCTATGACTTGCGCCACAGCGTAAAACCGGGACTAACCGGTTGGGCGCAGGTGCGGTTTGCATACGCGGCGTCGGTTGATGATGCGCGCACGAAATTGCAATATGACCTGTATTACGTAAAGAATCACTCGCTCTTTCTCGATATCCTTATTCTTTTTGAGACAGTGCGCGTGGTCCTTTTCCGAGAAGGAGCGCATTGACGGCCCGCCGTTGCCATCGCACGGGCGCGCGCGTGTTGCCAGTCGGCGCGCATGGCACGTGAGCGGAACTTGGTTTGATCAGCCCGCGTTCTGGTCATACGGCGTTGCGGCCGTCACTTATGCGACGTTTGCCGCCCACCTTTACTTTGCCAGACGGGGCGGTGGCCGCGGACTGCTGCTGCTGAGCTTTGTATTGCTTGGCGCGCTATGGGCGGCCGTCGCAGCCGCCCAGGTGATTTCGCACAGGACCGTCCTGTGGCGGGCCGCTCATGTGCTGGATGCGCTGCGTTTTGCAGCTGCTGCGGCCTTTGTCGTCGCGTTGATGGGGCCCGCTTTGGGGGCGTCCGCGGATTCGCGACGCTACCATTTTGGCTACCTCGGCATTGCGGCGCTGACGTTTGTGCTAATTCTCTTTGCCGAGCCGCCCGCAGCCGGCGAGCTGACCCACGCAGCAGGTGGATTGGTTGCGATGACGCTCATGCTGCTGCGCGCGATCGTGGGGTTGGTGCTGGTAGAACAATTGTACCGGCGCATGCCGCCGCTGTCCCGTTGGAACGTGCGGCCGCTGTGCCTGGCGCTCGGCGGCGTCTTTATTTATGAGGTGGTGCTGTTCACCGACGGCGTGTTGCACCGCGTGCTGGACCCGCATCTGTGGAATGGGCTTGGCTTTGTCCATGCGGTAACAGTACCACTGCTCGGGGTGGCTGCGGCTCGCAACCGAGAGTGGAAATTTGCGGTGTCGCTCTCTCGGCCGGTGATTGCGGGCTCAGCGACATTATTTGCAGTCGGCCTGTACCTGCTGGTTGTAGCTGCCGGCGGTTACTACGTGCGGGATTTCGGCGGCTCGTGGGGCAGGGTCCTAGAGGTCGTTATTTTGTTTGCAGCGCTGCTCTTTCTTGGGCTCGTGCTGCTCTCTGGGACGTTCCGTGCGCAGCTGCGCGTCTTCATCAGCAAGCATTTTTTTGCCTATCGGTATGACTATCGCGTCGAATGGCTAAAGTTCACTCAGGCCCTTGCGGATGGCCCTCCCAATGAGGCGAAGGTACGCTGCATTCGCGCGCTGGCGGAACTTGTCGAAAGCCCGGCCGGTGCGCTATGGCTGATGCGCGACGACAGCGTGTACGCGGAGGCAGCACGATACAACTTGCCGGCGATTACGCAGACTGAACCGGCAGCGGGGCCGTTTGCGACGCAACTTGCGCGCTCTGGGTGGGTGATCGATTTAAACGAGGCACGGCGGAGGCCGGCCGCCGCGGAAGGCTTCGCGTTGCCAGGGTGGCTGCTGGAAGCTACCGACCTTTGGTTGGTCGTGCCGCTGTCCGTGGGCAATGCCCTAATCGGTTTCGTCGCGCTGGCTCAACCCCGGGTGCGTGTCGATCTTAACTGGGAGGTGCGCGACCTGCTGAAGACAGCGGGTTGCCAGGCGGCCAGTTATCTCGCGATGCTCGAGGCAAACGAGGCGCTGCTGGAGGCGCGCAAATTCGAGGCCTTCAATCGCCTGTCGGCTTTCGTCGTGCACGATCTTAAAAACATCGTCGCTCAGTTGCAGTTGTTATTGCGGAACGCCGAGCGGCACCGCGACAAGCCGAAGTTCCACCGCGACATGCAGGCGACTATCGAGCACGCCGTCGCGCGCATGAACCAACTGATGATGCAGCTACGTGCTGGGACAACGCCGATTGAAAGTTCGCAGCCGGTGGACTTGGCGACGGTTGTGCGGCGTTGCTTAGCGAATCGCACTAACTGCGGTGTAGCCATTGAACAAGACCTGGAGCTGGGTGTGACCGTACTGGGTCATCCGGATCGGCTAGAGCGCGTAGTGGGGCACCTGGTGCAAAACGCGTTAGATGCGGTGCGTGATCATCCATGCATTCGTGTGCGAGTGTGGCGCGAGGCAGCGCACGGCGTGATCGAGGTGATCGACAATGGCATCGGCATGACGCCGGAGTTTGTGCGTGACCGTCTGTTTCGTCCGTTTCAGTCGACAAAGAGTATGGGCATGGGGATCGGTGCTTACGAAAGCCGGCAATACGTCAGCTCAATAGGCGGACGTATTGAGGTCGACAGCCAGCCGGGCGTCGGAACGACGATGCGGGTACGGCTGCCGCTGGCGGCGCAGGGGATGGCACGGCCAGCACACCAGGAGGCAGCATGAGCGAGAGGCGGCGGCCGCTATTGATCGTCGAAGATGACATCGCGCTGCAGATGCAGATGAAGTGGGCGCTGGATGCCTACGAATCGGCCACCGCGGCCGACGCCAAAGAGGCGATCGCACAGCTGCGGCGGATCGAACCGGCGGTGGTGACGCTCGATCTCGGTTTGCCGCCCGCCCCGGATGAGCCAAGCGTTGGATTAGAGCTATTGCAGCACATTTTGAGTACGGCGCCGGATACCAAGGTTATCGTCGTCACCGGCCAGAGCGATCGCGCGCATGCGCTGCGCGCCGTCGCGCTGGGGGCGTACGATTTCCTGACGAAGCCGTTTGAGCCCGACGTGTTGGCGCTGACGATCGAGCGGGCTTTTCGACTGCATGAGTTGCAGCAGGAAAACCGCCGTCTGCAAGCGGCACAACTGACGCCTGCCCTGGCGGGGATACTGACGCGTGACCCGGCGATGATGCGTCTGTGCCGGCAGGTAGAGCGAGTGGCGCCGACGCATGTGACGTTGCTCATCCTTGGCGAGTCCGGCACGGGCAAGGAGCTGTTTGCCCGGGCGGCCCATGAAGCATCGGAGCGGCGCAGCCAGCGCTTCGTTGCCATTAATTGCGCGGCAATCCCAGAAAACCTGCTAGAGAGCGAGCTGTTCGGTTACGAGAAGGGCGCTTTCACCGGCGCCGTTAAGCAGACACCGGGCAAAATTGAGACGGCACACAGGGGGACATTGTTTCTCGACGAAATTGGCGACTTGCCGCTGGCGTTGCAGGCCAAATTGCTGCGCTTTCTGCAGGAGCGTCGTATCGAGCGTCTCGGTGGACGTGAAGAAATCGCGGTAGACGTACGCGTGGTTTGCGCGACGCACCGTGACCTGAAAGCGCTTATCGCCGAAGGCCGTTTCCGTGAGGATCTTTATTACCGGTTGGCCGAGATCGTGCTAGAGGTGCCGCCACTGCGCGCGCGGGCAGGGGATGCTAACCTGCTGGCACATGCGTTCGTGCACCGCTTTTCGGCCGAAATGAAGCGTGGGGCCATGACGCTTGCGCCGGATGCTGTGGCGGCGATTGAGCGCTACCACTGGCCCGGCAACGTGCGTGAGCTGGAAAACGTAATTAAGCGGGCGGTCGTGATGGCCGAGGATCGCGTGATCCGGGCAGCCGACCTTGGGCTGCCGGTTGAAGGCGAAACCGAAAACCTCAATCTGCGTGCAGTACGCGACAAGGCTGAGCGGCAGGCGTTGCTGAAGGCCCTTGCGCGCGCCAACGATAACCTGAGCCGGGCCGCCGAGCTGCTTGGCGTCAGCCGGCCCACGCTGTACGACTTAATGCATCGGTTCGGCTTGAAGTGAACATGCACATCGGAGGGCTGGGGAGCGAGGCGGACATGACAAGGACCAGGCGAGATGTTTTCTGGCTAGTGGCAACCGTCTTAGCCGCTGCGTTGGCAGGTTGCGGCAAGGACAGCCCCGAGGCGCTAATCGAATCTGCGAAAGCATACGCGGCCAAAGGCGACCATGCTGCGGCGGCGATTCAGTTGAAAAATGCACTTGTGCAGCGTCCTGAAGATGGTCAGGCGCGCCGCCTGCTAGGCGCTGCGCTGTTAGAAACGCGCGATCCCGCTAGCGCAGAAAAGGAGCTGCGGCGGGCGTTGGAGCTAAAAGAGTCGGAGGCAGCGGTCGCGCCGTTACTGGCGCGCAGCCTCTACGAACAGCGCGCCTTTGATGCACTACTCAAAGAGTTTGGACACCGGCGCTTTGAGGCGCCTGAGGTGGAGGCGCGCGTGCGAACGTACGTTGGCGATGCCTTGCTGGCGAAACGCCGTTTCGAAGAAGCCGCGGCGGCCTTCGCGGCAGCATTGCAGGTCGACCCTCACTTTACGCCGGCGAAGCTTGGAGCGGCGCGGCTTGCACTGATAGCGGGCAGGCTCCAGGAGGGGCAGCAGCTGACGCGTGAAGTGATTGCCGTGGATCCTCGCAATGTCGAGGCTAACCTGTTGGCGGCGGATCTTGACCTGGCACGCGGCGACCGGACGGCAGCGAAAGCAACGCTGAAGGCGGCGCTAAAGGGCGATGCGGCAGATCAGCCGCTGCATCTGGCGCTGGTGTCGCTTGCACTCGATGAGGGTGCCCTTGAGGAAGCCGCTGAGTACCTTGACGCGGCGCGCCAGCAAGCGCGCGGTGATTTGCAAATAACCTATTTCGACGCCTTACTTGCCTTGCGACGCGGAAAGCTAGACGACGCACGCGAGCACGTCATGCAGTTGCTGAAGCGTGCGCCGGAGCATGTACCCAGCTTGGTACTGGCTGCTGCCGTCGAGCTGCAAGCGGGGCGGCCCAATATTGCCGAGGACTATTTGCGGCGTGCCTTGGCGCGCGCCCCGTCACACGCTGGGGCACGCCGGCTCCTCGTGGCCGCACTGCTGCGCAGTGGCCAGGCAGGGCGCGCGTTGGAGGCCTTGCAGCCTCTATTGAAGCAAGAAGGCGACACACCGCCTTCGCTACTGATGCTAGCTGGCGAGACGTATCTTGCCAATGGCGATCTCAAGCAGGCAAGCGCGTATTTTGAGCGCGCCGTTAAAGCGGACGCGCAGACGGTCATGGCGCGTACGCGTCTGGCGCAAATTGCCATTGCGCGCGGAGAAGAGGCACTGGGCTTGCGGGGATTGGAAGAGGCCGCCGCACTTGATCCGAACCAGATTCAGGCTGACGTGGCGCTCGTGATGAATCACCTGCGCCGAGGCGATTTCGGTCGAGCGCAAAAGGCGGCGCGCGCGCTGGTGGACAAGCAGCCGCGGAATCCGCTGTCGCATCAGATACTTGGGGCCGTATTATTGGCGCAGAAGGACTACGCAGCCGCACGCGCAAGCTTTGAGCGTGCAATCGAGCTCACACCGAGTTACTTACCGGCGGCGATTAGCCTGGCAGAGCTTGATCTAGCAGAGAAGAAGCCAGAAGACGCACGCAGGCGGTTTGAGCGCCTCGCGGCCCGCGATCCGAGGAACGAGCTGATTCTGCTTGCGCAGGCGGAGTTCGAGCGGCGCGCGGGTGCGTCGCAGAATGACATTTTGGCGTTGCTGGAAAAGGCCGTCTCAGTCAATCCGAGTGCCGTGGGCGCACGGGTAGCGCTCATCGAGCATCATCTCCGCTTGAAAGATGTACGTCGCGCTGTAACGGCTGCGCAAGAGGCGGCTGCAGCGCTGCCTAAGGAACCGCGCGTGTTAGAGGTCCTGGCGCGCGCCCACGAAGCAGCCGGCGAAGTTAACTCAGCCGCCGATGCGCTCTCACGGTTAGCGGCGCTGCAACCGGGCAGCGCCGATGCGCTGCTCAGACTCGCCGCATTGCAGGTGCGCAACGGTCAACCTGAACGCGCGATCGATACGCTGCGGCGCGCACAGAAAGTGGCACCAGAGAACCGTCAGGTGGACCGCGACCTCGTCGCGCTGCTGCTTCAGCAAAAGCGGACGGAGGACGCACTGCGGCATGCGCGGGAGTTGCAGAGCCGCGCGCCAACCGACGTCAGTGGCTATGTGCTGGAGGGCGACGTGTACGTTGGACAAAAGCGCTTCTCCGACGCTGAGCGCGCGTATCGCGAGGCGCTAAAAATTGAAGCCAACGGCGTGATTGCTACCAAACTGATTGCTGCGCTTGCCGAAGGCGGGAAGAGCAAAGAGGCAGATGCTTTCGCAGCGCGCTGGCTTACGGAACAGCCGCGCGATGTGGCGGTGCGGGTCTATCTTGCCGATCGCGCCTTGCGCCAGCGCCAGCTGAAAGCGGCGGCTGCCCACTACGCGAAGGTGATTGAGCTTGAGCCAAACAACGTGGTCGCCTTAAATAATCTGGCCTGGATTGGCGGTGAGCTCGGCGATCCGAAGGCCCTCGGGTATGCAGAGCGGGCAGTGAAGCTTGCGCCGCAAAGTGCGCCCGTCTTAGACACCCTAGGCATGCTGCTCGTCAAGCGCGGGCAGATTGAAAGTGGGCTACGGTATCTGGAGCAGGCGCGCGCGCTCGCGCCGGCGCGTCCTGACCTACAGCTGAATTACGCGCGCGCGCTGCTTGCGGCTGGCCGCAAAGAAGAGGCACGCCGCGAGCTGCGAGCGCTTGCCGATGCAAAAGAAGAGACCGCCGAAAAGCGCGCTGCTGGCGAACTGCTGAAAGCGCTCTGAGTGGCTGTCCGTCTCACTGCACGATCACCTAACGAGGGGCGTATTTATGACCATCGTCGCCGTCGTCGGCCTGGGATACGTTGGGCTGCCGCTTGCGGTGGAATTCGGCAAAAAATATCGCACGATTGGGTTTGACCTGTCGCAGGCGAAGATCGAGGCTTATCGGCGTTGCGTCGATCCGACTGGCGAGGTCAGCGGAGAGGAGCTAAAAGCCGCACGCGGACTGGAGCCGACGACTGATCCGCGTGCGTTAAAAGAGGCTGATTTCATCGTCGTGGCGGTGCCCACGCCGGTCGATGCTGCGCATCAACCCGATTTCGGTCCGCTGGTAAGTGCCAGCCGCTCCGTGGGCGAGAACCTCAAGCGCGGCGCCACCATCGTGTACGAATCGACCGTGTACCCCGGCGCTACCGAGGAGGTCTGCATTCCGGTGGTGGAGAAGTACTCCGGCATGAAGTGGAAGCGGGATTTCTTTGTTGGTTACTCACCCGAGCGCATCAATCCAGGTGACAAGGAACACACGCTGACCCGTATCGTCAAGGTCGTCTCGGGCGATAGTCCCGAGACGCTGGCACGTGTGGCCGACATGTATGGCTCGATCATCGGCGCCGGCATCTACCGTGCCTCGAGCATCAAGGTGGCCGAAGCGGCGAAGGTCATCGAAAACACGCAACGTGATTTAAACATCGCGTTAATGAATGAGCTGGCACTGATTTTCCACCGCATCGGGATCGACACGTTAGAGGTTTTGCAGGCGGCCGAAACCAAGTGGAATTTCCTGCCATTTCGGCCGGGATTGGTTGGCGGCCATTGCATTGGTGTCGATCCGTACTACTTGACGCATAAGGCGGAAATGCTGGGCTACCACCCGCAAGTCATCCTAGCAGGCCGCCGCATTAACGACGGCATGGGCAAATACGTGGCGGAGCAGACGGTGAAGCTGATGATTGGCGCGGGCTTCGGTGTCAAGGACGCGGATGTAGTGGTGTTGGGCCTGACGTTCAAAGAGAACTGTCCGGATCTGCGGAACTCAAAAGTCGTGGACGTCATTCGCGAATTGCAGTCGTATGGCGCGCGCGTGCACGTACATGATCCAATCGCTAATGCCGCCGAGGCGGTGCACGAATACGGCATCGAGTTGACGCCGTGGGAGCGGCTGCCGCGCGCCAGCGCTATCGTCGCGGCCGTCGCGCATGACCAGTACCGTCGCATGCCACTGGAGGAGCTGCTGGCGAAACTCATCCCCGGTGGCGTGCTGGCCGACGTGAAGTGCCAATACGACCCGCAGGCGCTGCGCACGCGCGGCGTCAAACTCTGGCGCCTGTGAACCGATGACAGTGGAGGCGGCAATTGCGGCGCGGCGGCGGTGCTGGCTGGTCACCGGCGCAGCGGGGTTTATCGGCTCGCACTTGGTGGAGGCACTGCTGAAGCTCGGGCAGCAGGTCGTGGGACTAGACAACTTTTCCACCGGAAAACCCGAGAACCTAGAGGAAGTCCGGGCCGCAGTGGGCGAGGAGGCCTGGCGGCGTTTCGAGTTCATCGAGGGCGACATCGTCGATCTGCCCACCTGCGTGCGCGCCTGCCAGGGTGTAGAGATCGTCCTGCACGAGGCGGCGCTGGGGTCGGTGCCGCGCTCGATCGAGGCGCCGCTTGCTACCCATGCCGCCAACGCCACCGGCTTCCTGAACATGCTGGTCGCCGCGCGGGACGCCGGCGTCAAGCGCTTCATCTACGCGGCGTCGAGTTCCACCTACGGCGACTCGCAGGAGCTGCCGAAGGTGGAGGAACGCATCGGCCGTCCGCTGTCGCCGTATGCGGTGACCAAGTATCTGAACGAGCTGTACGCGGACGTATTCGCCCGCTGCTATGGCCTGCCGACGGTCGGCCTGCGGTATTTCAACGTCTTCGGTCCCCGGCAGGATCCCGAGGGCCCGTACGCGGCGGTAATCCCGCGCTGGGTGCGCGCGATGCTGCACGGTGAGCCCTGCACGATCAACGGCGATGGCGAGACGTCGCGCGACTTCTGCTACGTGGCCAATGCCGTGCAGATCAATCTGCGCGCCGCGCTGGTCGAGGATGCCGCCGCCCTCAATCAGGTCTATAACGTGGCGGTCGGGGGGCGCACTACGCTGAAGCAACTGCACGCGCAGCTCGCGGCAGCGCTGCGCACCGAACGGCCGGACCTGCAGGTGCTACCGCCGCGTTTCGCGCCGTTTCGCCCGGGGGATGTGCGTCATTCACAAGCGGCGATCGCCAAAGCGCAGCGGTTGCTCGGCTACGTTCCGACGCATGACGTCGAACGCGGACTGCGCGAGGCAGTCGGCTGGTATGTGCGCCGCTTGGGGTCGCCCAAGTAAGGTGTGTATGGTCGCGCCTGGCGCAGCGGCCTCTCGACGCCGGTGGCTCGCGGCGATGCTTGCAGTGGCTGCGTTGCCGGCGCGCGCGCAGTCGGCGCGCGCCACCATTGAACGGGTTCGCGCCGCCGTTGTTGCCGTCGGCACGCTGCAGCGCACGCGCACGCCGCCATTCCGCTTTCTTGGCAGCGGTTTCGCGGTCGCCGACGGCCGCCTGATCGCTACCAATGCGCATGTCCTGCCGCCGGCGCTAGCAGCAGGCAACGAGCTGGAGCGGCTAGCAGTGCTCGTCCCCAGCGGCGACCTGGGTTCCGCCCGCGTGCTCGAAGCGGTGCAAGCGGCGATCGACGAGGATCATGATCTGGCGCTGCTGCGGATCAATAGCACGCTGCCCACGCTAGCGCTGGCCGCAACCGACGCTGCAGCAGAGGGCGACCAGCTGTTATTTACCGGTTTCCCGCTGGGCACGGTACTTGGGCCATTCCCCGTCACGCACCGGGCGATGATCGCGGCGATAACTCCGATTGCGATTCCGCCGCCAACGGGCAGTGGCCTTGACCCGAAGACTGTGCGCCGCCTGCAGAAAGGGGCCTTTGCCGTCTTTCAGCTCGATGCCACCGCCTATCCGGGCCACAGCGGCAGCCCGCTGTATGACCCTGCCAGCGGCGAGGTGGTCGGCATTGTCAACATGGTGTTCGTCAAGGGCGCCAAGGAAAGCGCGCTGTCGCAGCCGTCCGGCATCTCCTACGCAATCCCGGTGCGGCATCTGCGCGAGCTGCTGGCCCGTGCCCGCTGACGCCGGTTTCGCGGCGACGTTGTATGCCGCGGCGAAGTCGCTGCTTCTGCCGCCGGGAGGATTGGTTCTGCTCGCGCTGGCGGGTGCGCTCGCCGCCCGCCGCTTTCCGCGCGTCGGGACGCCGCTGTGCATCGGTGCGCTGGCGCTGCTGTATCTGATAGGCACGCCGCTCGGAGCGTCGCTGCTGACGCTGCCGCTGGCGCCGGCGGAGCCGGTGGCGCTGGAGCGTGTGCGCGCCATGCAGGCGCTGGTGATCCCCGGCGGCGGGCTGCGCGCACACGCGGCCGAGTACGGCGGCGAGACGCTGGCGCCCCTGACGCTGGAGCGCGTGCGGTACGGGGCGAAGCTGGCGCGCGAGACCGGCCTGCCGGTGCTGGTGGCGGGGGGCCGCCCGCCGGGTTACCGCGCCTCCGAAGCGGCGTTGATGCGCGAGGCGCTGGAGCGGGAATTCGGGGTGCCGGTGCAGTGGCAGGAGGAGCGTTCACGCAACACGCGCGAGAACGCGCGACGCGCCGCTGAGATCCTGCTGCCGCTTGGGTTACGCCGCATCGTGCTCGTCGTGCACGGCTTCGACGTGCCGCGCGCGCGCGCCGAATACGAGGCCGCGGGCTTCGAGGTGACCGTGGCCGCCACGCGGCTGGCGCGCCTGTCCTACGAGCGGCTGGCCGACTACCTGCCGAACGCCAATGCCCTGCTGACGTCCTATTACGCTTGCTACGAGTTGGCCGGCATCGCGCAGCGCGCCCTCGCGGGGGCGCGCTGACGCTCGCCCTGGGGTATCAAGGCGCCGACTGCAGGGCGCCGATCATGCGCGTCGTGCCGGTGATCGGCCGCAGGACGAACGGCCGCGGCGCATCGTTAACGTAGGCGGTATCGATCGCGTTGGCCAGCGCGAGCTGTCCGTGGATGCTCGCCGCCGGCCAGAAGTTCGGGTTGGCGATCGCGTCCGCCCCGCTGAAATTGGCCGCGCTCGTGGTGAAGTTGCTCTGCTGGATGACGCTACCTTGAGGAAAGCCCGCGATCAGGGACGTGCCGTTGCCGGCGAACAGGTTGCCGCGCAGGGCCACCTGTTGCGTGCTGGCGGGCGCGTAAAGAAAAGTGCCGCCACCGCGCGTGGACACCAGCGTGTTGTGCACCAGGGTCAGGGTATTGGTCGGCCACTGGATGCCTTCGGCACCATAGGAGACCGAAATGGAGTTCTGCGCCGCCGGGCCCTTCTGCAGCAGGTTGCCGCGTAGGACGACGATGCCGCCGTTTGGAAAGTCCAGCAGGTAACTGGCGGTGCCCGTCGGGCCGTCCATGAAGTAGCTGTTCTCGATGATGTTCTCGCGCGCGCGGCTCTTCAGGTTGTGACCGACCTTCGCCTGGTGGAAGTAGCTGGCGACGACCGTCAGGCGGTTCACGTGTCCGATGTAGAGGTTGTGCGTGTAGCCGTCGCCGAAGCCGTTGCGGGCGAACTCCGAGCGCTCGATCGTTACGGTCGTTCCGCCGACCCCGCCGAGGATGCCGTTCTCGTTGTCGAAGAACCCGGTGTTGCGCAAGACCAGGTTGCCGCCGTCCAGGCGGATGCCGGCGCCGTTCTGGTCCGGCACCTTGGCGTTGTGGAATTCGACGTTG
>JANWXE010000056.1 GCA_025055385.1 Burkholderiaceae bacterium
CGAGCTGATGAAGGTCGCCGGCCTGCTGTATGCGGCCAGCTTCACCGTCCGCAAGCAGGATTACATGCACGACTTCCGCAAGGGCTTCCTGCCGCTGGCGGCGGTGATCGCCTTCATCGGCGTGCTGCTGCTGAAGCAGCCTGATTTTGGTGCTTTCATCGTGATCGCGGTCATCTGCATGGGGGTGCTGTTTCTCGGCGGCGCCAACGCGCGGCTGTTTCTTGCACTCGGCGCCACGCTCGTGGCCACGCTGGCGGCGATGATCTTCACGGCCGATTACCGCGTGCGGCGGCTGTTCGGCTTCCTCGACGTGTGGGAGGGCGACCGCCCGCTGCGCGAAACCTACCAGCTGTCGCATTCGCTGATCGCGTTTGGCCGCGGTGAGTGGTTCGGGGTTGGCCTCGGGCGCAGTGTCGAAAAGCTGCACTACCTGCCGGAGGCGCACACCGATTTCATTTTCGCGGTGATCGGCGAGGAGTTGGGCCTGGCCGGCGTGCTGACCGTGATCGTGCTCTTTTACTGGATTGTGAAGCGGGCCTTCGAGATCGGCCGGCAGGCGATCGCGCTGGAGCGCACCTTCGGCGGCCTGATCGCGCAAGGTGTGGGGTTGTGGATCGGTGTGCAGGCATTTTTCAACATGGGGGTTGCCACCGGCATCTTGCCCACCAAAGGACTGACGCTGCCTTTCATCAGTTATGGCGGCTCCTCGCTGCTAGCGGTGTTAGTCGGCGTCGGCCTGCTACTGCGGGTGGACCGCGAAAACCGCTTGCTGATGCGCGGAGGCCGTGCATGAAGCATCTGACCGTGGTCGCAGCGGGCACCGGCGGGCACGTGATGCCAGGACTGGCGGTGGCGCAACTGCTCGCGGCGCGCGGCTGGAGCGTCTCCTGGCTTGGTACCGCCAGCGGCATGGAGCGCGGGCTGGTGCAATCACATGGCATCGACTTCGACGCCATCGACTTCTCGGGCCTGCGCGGCAAGGGTTTGCGCACGCTCGCCTTCGGCGGCGTGCTGTTGCTGCGGGCGCTGGCGCAGGCGCGGCGTCACCTGGCGGCCCGCCGGCCGGCGGTGGTTTTTGCCACCGGCGGCTACGTTGCGGTCCCGGCGGGTCTGGCGGCAGCCTCCCTCGGTGTGCCGCTTGCTTTGCTAAACGCGGACGCAGCGCCGCTGCTGTCCACGCGTCTGCTGCGGTCGCTGGCAGCGGCCATTTTCTGCGGCTTCGACGGCGCTGCCGCACGGCTGGCCGGCGACAAGGCGCTGGTCAGCGGCGTGCCGCTGCGCGCGTCGATCGCGCAACTGCCGCCGCCGGCGGCGCGCTACGCGCAGCGCAGCGGGCCGCTGGCGCTGCTGGTGATCGGCGGCAGCCTCGGCGCACAGGCGCTAAACGCCCTAGTGCCGCAGGCGCTCGCCCAGATCGAGGTGGCGCAGCGGCCACGGGTCCTGCACCAGTGCGGGGCTGCGCATCTGCAAGCCACGCGCGCGGCGTACGCCGCGGCCGGCGTGGCCGCCGAGGTGGTGCCATTCATCGACGACATCGCGGCGCGCTACGCCGAGGCCGATGTAGTGCTGTGCCGCGCTGGCGCGGTGACCGTGGCCGAGCTGTGCGCCGCCGGCGTGCCGGCGCTGCTGGTGCCGCTGGTGATCCGCACCACGCGCCATCAGGCGGCCAACGCCGAGTATCTGGCGCAGCAGGGCGCGGCGATCCATCTGCCGCAGCAAGGGCTGGATCCTGCGCAACTGGCGCAAACGCTGCGCCGATTGACGCGCGAGCGGCTGCTGGCGATGGCCGAACGAGCGCGCGCGCTGGGCAGGCCGCAGGCCACCGGCACGGTGGCCGATGCGCTCGAACACATCGCGGGAGCAGCCGCATGAAACACGCGGTCAAGCATCTGCATTTCGTCGGCATCGGCGGGGCAGGCATGAGCGGCATTGCGGAGGTGCTGCTAAATCTTGGCTACACCGTCAGTGGCTCAGACCTAGCGGACAACGCCGCCACACGCCGGCTGCGCGAGCTGGGCGCGCGCGTCACAATCGGGCATGCGGCAGACAACATCGCTGGCGCGGATGCGGTGATCGTCTCCAGCGCCGTCTCCGCCGACAATCCCGAGGTCACCGCGGCGCGCGCGCGCCGCGTGCCGGTCGTGCCGCGCGCCGTGATGCTGGCCGAGTTGATGCGGCTAAAACAGGGCATCGCGATCGCCGGCACGCACGGCAAGACGACCACCACCAGCCTGGTGGCGAGCGTGCTGGCGGCAGCGGGCCTGGATCCGACCTTTGTCATCGGCGGCCGCCTCAATTCGGTCGGCGCCCATGCCCGCCTGGGGCGCGGCGAATACATCGTGGTGGAGGCCGACGAGTCGGACGCCAGTTTCCTGAACCTGATGCCGGTGATCGCCGTGGTCACCAATATCGACCGCGATCACATGGCTACCTATGGGCACGATTTCGCGCGCCTGAAGCAAGCCTTCATCGAGTTCCTCGGGCGCTTGCCGTTTTACGGCACCGCTGTGTTATGTCTGGACGATCCGCACGTACGCGAGATTCTGCCGCTCGTCTCCAAGCCCATCGTTACCTATGGCACCGACGCAGCGGCGCAGTTCCGCGCGGTCGACCTGCAGGCGGAGGGCACGACGATGCGCTTCCGGGTGCTGCGCGAGGAGGCGGCGCCGCTGGCGGTGCGGCTGAACCTGCCTGGCGCGCACAACGTACTGAATGCCACTGCGGCGGTGGCGGTGGCTGCCCTGCTGTCAGTGCCCGACGAGGCGGTTCAGCAGGCGCTGTCGGGTTTCACCGGGGTCGGACGCCGTTTCGCCTGCCACGGCGAGATTGCCTTGCCTGGCGGCGGCAGCTTCACGCTGATTGACGACTATGGCCATCACCCAGCCGAGATGGCGGCTACGATGGCCGCCGCGCGCGGGGCGTTTCCGGGCCGGCGGCTGCTGCTCGTCTTCCAGCCGCACCGCTACACGCGCACGCGCGACTGCTTTGAAGACTTCGTCACCGTGTTGTCAGCGGCCGACGCGCTACTGCTCACCGAGGTGTACGCGGCCGGCGAGGCGCCGATTGTGGCTGCCGACGGGCGGGCGCTGGCGCGCGCGGTGCGCGTGGCTGGCCGCATCGAGCCGGTGTTCGTACCGACGGTGGACGAACTGCCGGCGGCAATCCTCGCTGCCGCTCGGCCCGGCGACGTGGTCATCACGATGGGGGCCGGCTCCATTGGCACCGTGCCGGCAAGGCTACTGTCCGCACGCGCATGAGCCACGATCCGCGATCGTTCGGCAAGGTGGCGGTGCTCCTCGGCGGGCACTCGGCTGAACGCGAGGTCTCGCTGATGTCAGGCCGCGGCGTGCTGGCCGCGCTGCGCGCGCGCGGCGTCGACGCCCATCCGTTCGACCCGGCGGAACGGTCGCTTGCGGAGCTTGCGGCCGAACGGTTTGACCGCGCCTTTATCGCGCTGCATGGCCGGCTGGGTGAGGACGGGGCGATTCAGGGCGTGCTGGAGCTGCTGCGCATCCCGTACACCGGCAGCGGCGTGCTGGCTTCTGCCACCGCGATGAACAAGCTGGCCGCGAAACGGATCTGGCGCTGTGAGGGATTGCCCACCCCCGATTGGTGGCCGGTGCACGCCGATACCGATTGGCAGCGCCTGGTGGCCAAGTTAGGCAACGAATTGATCGTAAAGCCGGCGCGCGAGGGCTCCACGCTTGGCATCACGAAGGTCATCGCGCATGGCAACAACGAACTCGCGCGCGCGTTTGAAGAAGCGTTGAAATACGACGAGCTGGTGTTTGTCGAGCAACTGATCCGAGGCCGCGAGTTAACTTGCGCGATCCTTGGCGAAGGCAGGTCTGCGCGCGCGTTGCCGCTAATCGAGATCCGTGCGCCAGCGGAAAACTACGACTACCACCACAAATACTTCAGCGACGACACCCAGTACCTGTGTCCGGCGCCGCTGCCGCCGGCGTTGGCCGCCGACATTCAGGCCCTGTGCGTGCGCGCCTACAACGCGCTCGGCGCGCGCGGCTGGGGGCGTGTCGATGTCATGCTGCAGGTGGACGCCGGCGGCGCGCGGCCTTACCTGCTGGAGTTGAACACCGCCCCGGGCATGACTTCGCACTCGCTGGTGCCGATGGCCGCGCGCGCTGCCGGCCTCTCCTATGAGGATCTGGTGCTAGAGATCCTCGCCCATGCCGCGCTGGAGACGCGCGCATGAGTGCCCTGCAGCTGATGCAATGGACCACCCGGCTGCTGCTAGCAGCCGCTGCCGCCATGTTGTTGTTCGGCATACTGCGCTGGGCGGCCGCGCATCCACGCTTCGAGTTGCGGCGCATCGAAGTACGGGGCGAGGTTGCGCATGTCAGTGCGGCCGCCGTGCGGGCAGCGCTTGCCGGCCGCTTGCAAGGTGGCTTCTTTGCCGTCTCGCTGCCGCAGCTGCGGCAGGCGCTGGAGGCGATCCCCTGGGTGGCGGCGGTGTCCGTGCGGCGCGTCTTCCCGGACCGTTTGGTCGTCACGTTGCGCGAGCACCGCGCCCTTGGCGTCTGGAGCGACGGCCGCCTGCTGGCTGACGACGGTCGCCTCTTCGCCGCCAACGTTGCCGAGGCTGAGCTAGATGGGCCGGTGGTGCAGTTCGACGGCCCGCCGCGCCTTGCGCCGGAGGCGGCGCGCCGTTACGCCGAGATCGCGGCGGCGCTGGCGCCGTTGGCACTTACAGTGGCGGCGCTTGAGATCTCTGAGCGCGGTGCGCTGCGCGTCGTCACGGACAGCGGGCTGCGCCTGGAGCTGGGCCGCGACGAGCCGCCGGGGCGGCTGCGCGAGTCGCTTGCCCGGCTGGCGGCGGTTTATCCCTACGTGCTGGCGCAGCTTGGCGAGCCGCCGCGCGGCATCGATCTGCGTTATCCGAATGGCATGGCTGTCGCGCCGCGCCGCGGCGCAGCCTCGGCAGCAGGCAAATCATGAGGGCAGAGAGTAAGGATCTGATCGTCGGCGTGGACATCGGTACGTCCAAGGTGGTCGTGGCGGTGGCCGAGGTCCTCGATGGCCGCTTCCAGCTCATCGGGCTTGGGCAGGCGCCCTCGGAGGGACTGCGCAAGGGCGTCGTGGTCAACATCGAGGCTACCGTGCAGTCGATCCGGCGGGCGGTTGAAGAGGCCGAGTTAATGGCGGCCTGCCGAATCACAGACGTCTACACCGGCATCGCTGGCAGCCACATCCGCAGCTTCAACTCCAGCGGTATGGTGGCGATCAAGAACCGCGAGGTGACCGCCGAGGACGTGGCGCGTGTGCTGGAGACGGCGCGCGCCGTCAACATCCCGACCGACCAGCAAATCCTGCACGTGCTGACGCAGGAATTCATCGTCGACGGCCAGGAAGACATCCGCGAACCGATCGGCATGAGTGGCGTGCGGCTGGAGGTGCGTGTGCACATCGTGACCGGTGCGGTTAGCGCGGCGCAGAACATCGTGAAGTGCGTGCGCCGCTGCGGCCTGGAGGTCAATGACCTGGTACTGCAGCCGCTGGCTTCCAGCGTGGCCGTACTGACGCCCGACGAGAAAGAACTGGGCGTGGCGCTGATCGATATCGGTGGCGGCACCACCGACATCGCCATTTTCACCGGCGGGGCGATCCGCCACACGGCGGTCATTCCGATCGCCGGCGACCAGATCAGCAACGACATCGCGATGGCCCTGCGCACACCGATCGCGGATGCCGAAGAGATCAAGCTGCGGCATGGCGTGGCCAAGGAAATCCTGGCCGACGCCAATGAGCGCGTCGAGATTCCGGGGCTAGGCGATCGGCCGCCGCGCTGGCTGTCGCGGCAGACGCTGGCCGCTGTCATTGAGCCCCGCGTGCAGGAGTTGTTCTCGCTGGTGCAGCGGGTGATCCGCGAATCCGGCTACGAGGAGTTGATTTCCAGCGGTGTCGTATTGACCGGAGGCAGCGCGCTGCTGCCCGGCGTCACCGAGCTGGCGGAGGATGTGTTCCTGAAGCCGGCGCGCATCGGCTGGCCGACCTACGACGGGCCGCTGGCGGACGTGGCGCGCAATCCACGCTTTGCCACCGTGATGGGGCTGTTGACCGAAGCCTTCGCGCAGCGGCAGCGCGGCCGGCGTGCGGCGGCCCAAGTGGGGACTTTCAAGCAGACCTTGCGCAGGATGAAGGAATGGATCGTCGGCAATTTTTAAGTCCGCCGCGCTGCGGCGGACCGGGCGGGCAAGCGTGCAGTGTCAAATGCGGTGACGAGGCTGGCTGTGCGCCGTCGTTGCCATTGCGCGTTTGAATCTGTAGCAATCACCAAGGGAGAGCAAAGATGGCATTCGAGGTTCTGGAGACCGAAACGCGCGGCACCGTGATCAAGGTCATCGGCGTGGGCGGTGCTGGCGGCAACGCGGTTGAACACATGATCCGGCGCGGCGTGCAAGGCGTGGAGTTCATCTGCGCCAACACCGACCATCAGGCGCTGGCGCGCTCCTCGGCGCGCAACATCATTCAGCTCGGCACGACGGGCTTAGGCGCTGGCAGTCGGCCCGAGGTCGGGCGCCAAGCAGCGATGGAGGCGCGCGACCGCATCGCCGATGCGCTGCGCGGCGCCCACATGGTGTTCATCACGGCGGGCATGGGCGGGGGTACCGGCACTGGTGCGGCGCCCGTCGTGGCCGAGGTAGCCAAGGAACTCGGAATTTTGACGGTGGCGGTGGTGTCGAAGCCCTTTTCATTTGAGGGCCGGCGTCGCATGGAAGTCGCCGAGGCCGGCTTGCTGGAACTGGAGGATAAGGTCCACTCGCTGATCGTGATCTTGAACGACAAGCTGCAGGAGGTGCTGGGCGAGGACGCCGAGATGCACGCCTGCTTTGCTGCTGCCGACGACGTGCTGCATAACGCATGCGCCGGGATTGCCGAGATCATTAACGTGCCGGGGCTGATCAACGTCGATTTCGAAGACGTCAAGACCGTGATGAGCGAACACGGCAAGGCGATGATGGGTACAGCCACGGCAAGCGGCCCGGATCGCGCTCGCATCGCTGCCGAGCAGGCGGTGGCCAGCCCCCTGCTGGAGGGTGTGGATCTGTCTGGTGCGCGCGGCGTGCTGGTCAATATCACGGCCAGCGGGTCGCTGAAGCTGCGCGAGACAAGCGTGGTGATGAACACCATCCGCGAATTTGCCGCCGAAGACGCGACCGTGATCTTCGGCACGGTGCGCGACGACGCGATGGGTGACAACCTGCGCGTGACAGTCGTTGCCACCGGCTTAGGGCGCCTGAATGCGAAAAAAGCGCCGCTGTCTGTGGTGAAGAATGCGGTCCGCACCGGCACCGACAATTTACCGCCGCTTGGGGGGGCGTCGATCCCGGACTATGCTCAGTTCGCCACGCCGGCCATTTGGCGCACCGGCAGCCGCGAAGCGGCGGCAGCGCGCGTGGCGGCGCTGGAGGAAGCGGGGACGGACCGGCTTGATATCCCAACTTTCCTGCGCAAACAGGCGGACTAACCACGCCGGTTGACGCAAGCTGCATGGGCGCAACCCTGCCGCAGGCCCCCTGCGGATCACCGATAATGCGGCCATGATCAGACAGCGCACTCTCAAAAGCCTGATTCGCACCGTCGGCATTGGCCTGCACAGCGGCACGAAAGTCGAGCTGACGCTGCGGCCGGCGGCGGTGGACACCGGCATCGTATTCCGCCGCATCGATCTAGACCCCCCGGTGTCGATCGCCGCCAGCGCGCTGGCGGTCGGCGACACGCGTTTGGCCTCGACCTTGCAGCAGGGCGAGGTGCGCATTGCCACCGTCGAACATCTGATGAGCGCGTTAGCGGGGCTTGGCATCGACAACTGCTATGTCGATGTCGATGCGCCGGAGATCCCGATCATGGATGGCAGCGCAGCGAGCTTCGTGTTCCTGATCCAGTCGGCCGGCATCGTCGAGCAGCCAGCGCCACGCCAGTTTGTGCGTGTGCGCAAACCGGTGGAGGTACGCGAGGGCGATAAATGGGCACGGCTGGAGCCGCATTTCGGCTTCAAGCTCAGCTTTTCGATCGACTTCAATCATCCGGCGATCGACGCCACCGAACAAGCGGTCGAGGTCGATTTTGCCCGCGAGTCCTACATCACCGCGGTAGCGCGCGCGCGCACCTTCGGCTTTGCTAACGAGGTGGAGGCGCTGCGCGCCGCGGGCCTGGCATTGGGCGGCAACTTCGAGAACGCGATCGTGATGGACGAGTACCGGGTGCTGAACACCGACGGCCTGCGCTCGGGCGACGAGTTCGCTAAGCACAAGGTGCTGGATGCGATCGGCGACCTGTACCTGCTTGGCCGGCCGCTGCTGGCGGCCTATCGCGCCCACAAGTCTGGACACGCGCTAAACAACCGCCTGCTGCGGGCGCTGCTGGCTGATGCCGAAGCGTACGAAACCGTGACCTTCACCGACGAGGCGTCGGCGCCGGCTGCCTTCTTGCGGCCGGCCTTAGTCTGAGCGTGCCGATTTTCCGCGCCCTGCTGGTTATTTTCGCGAGCGCGGTGGCAATCTGCGTGGCGTTATTTTTCCTAAGCAACGATCGTAAGTATCTCACCTGGGCGGGCCGGTTGCTGAAAGTCGCAGCGGTCGCTGCGCTGCTTTTTTTCATCGTACTGGCCCTTGAGCGAGTGGTGTGACGCCGCCTCGTGCGGCAAGCCAGGGCTCCGACGGGGGGCCGCCGCGCTTTATTAGGCCTTTTTAGGGCTTTCTGCGATTCCCTAACCAGTCTGCGCGAGTTTGTTACGCAGTCGGGCCGCCAGTTGGGATGCGGCTAACCCGAGCAAGCTGTTTGGGAAAGTTAGCGCAAGCTTCTCTGCCAAGCTAAGCGCGCCGAGGAGTTGCTGCAGGTCTTCGCGTTTATGATCACACAAACACGGGATGGCCGAACGCGGATCGTCTTCTCTGGGGTAGGACATCCGCCTGGGTTGAAGCCTCACCTTGATTTCAGTAAGGTCAAAGCCCTGTCGGCTAAGGGCCTGGAGAAGTTGCGGCAAACTTTGGCGCATCTTGGCGGCCGCAGCTGGCGAGGGGGCGACGAGCCACAGCGTGTCTCCCCGCAGCTCGCAGGCGCCGGGGGCTAACGGGTCAAACGCCGGCGGCAGCGGTGTGCCGCTGCGGTTAATGGCCTTGGCAATGCGCTGAGAATCAAGCGCACGCCGTACCAAGGCCGCTGCAGGAGAGTCGGCGAGCGCTTCCGCGACCAGGCGGGTGTTGTGCATTGGGGCAGGCAGGGGCCGTAAAAAACGAGATGGGCGTCCGAAGTAGACGGGACCCAGCATAAGGGAGGTTTGCGGTGCAGATCATCGTCGTTGACCGGCGTTTAGCACGGGCGCGTACCGTCGATCTGAATACCGGCACGCTAGTGGGCGTCGGCATCGTCGCATTGACGGTGGTGGCGCTGGCCGTCGTCGCGCTATACCTGCTGACGTTTCGCTTGGCCGCTGAAGTCAAGTTGCCGCTGGTGCGCGACCTGATTGGCTGGGTCCTGCGGGATGAGCTGGCGCGCAATGAACAGTTCGTGCGCGACAACGTCTCGGCGTTGGCCAGGCGCGTCGGAGAAATGCAGGCGCAGCTAATGCGCTTGGATGCGCTCGGCGAGCGCATCGCTAAGTTGGCCGGCATTCGCCCGGAGGAGTTTAACTTCAAGGAACTGCCGGGCCGCGGCGGCTCCGCACCGTCCGGAGGGCGGCCGCTGACGCTGGAGGAGCTCCAAAGCGAACTTGAGCGCGTACAGCGCGGTGTGGCAAGCCGGCAGGATTATTTGGATGTCATTGAGTCCGAGCTGCTGGCGGCGCAAGTGCGGCGCGCGCTGCTGCCGCAGAACGCGCCGGTCGTCGAAGGCTTTGTCGGCTCGGGCTTTGGGATGCGGACTGACCCATTTACCGGGCAACTGGCCATGCATGCGGGTGTTGATTTCGCCGCACCGGCCGGAACACCGATATACGCAGCCGCCGGGGGCGTGGTGGCGAGCGCCGAGGAACACCCGTTTTATGGCAAAACCGTGACAATCGACCACGGCAACGATCTGTCAACGTTGTACGCGCACGCGAGCCGCATTTTGGTGAAGCCGGGCGATATCGTGCGGCGCGGGCAAAAGATCGCCGAGGTTGGCGCCAGCGGGCGCGCCACCGGCCCGCATCTGCACTTTGAGGTGCACGTGCGCGGGCAGCCGCAGAATCCGGCCAAGTTCCTGCTTTCACAAAAAGGCGACTCACCGCTTGCGGCGTTGACCGCCAACCCCAGTACGCGCAAGACTGCCGTAGAGAGCATGGCGCGCGTGGCGCCGCCGGCACCGCGGATTGATCTGCAGGGCCTGGTGGAGCGCGCCCAGGCCGCCAGCGCGGCGCGCGGCGCCGAATGACGCGGCAGCATCGTTGCAGCGGCTGCATGCAATAATCTGCTAAAAGTCGCCGTGGCTGCTGCCCCGGCGCAGTCACGCTTGCCCGCGCGGCGCCTTGGCGCTGTAGCGCGCACGTATCTGGCGCGAGTTCCCCGCGGATGATTTCCTCCTTTCTGACGAAGATTTTTGGCAGCCGCAACCAGCGGCTACTGAAGCAGTATCAGCGGCGCGTCGAACAAATCAACGCGCTGGAAGCGACGGTTCGCGCCCTCTCCGACGAGGCGCTGCGCGCGAAGACCGCTGAGTTCAAACAGCGGCATGCCAACGGAGAGTCGCTTGATGCACTACTGCCGGAGGCGTTCGCCGTCGTGCGCGAGGCGGCCCGGCGCACGCTCGGCATGCGCCATTTTGACGTGCAACTGATCGGTGGCATGGTGCTGCACGACGGCAAGATCGCCGAGATGCGCACCGGCGAAGGCAAGACGCTCACGGCAACGCTGGCGGTATACCTGAATGCGCTGACCGGCAAGGGCGTGCACGTGGTGACGGTCAACGATTACCTGGCCAGCCGCGACGCCGAGTGGATGGGCAAGGTGTACCGCTTCCTCGGCATGTCGGTAGGGGTGATTTTGTCGCAGCAGTCGACCGCGGAAAAACGTGCCGCGTACGCGGCCGACATTACTTACGGGACGAACAACGAATTCGGGTTCGACTATTTGCGCGACAACATGGAGTACTCGGTGGCGGACCGCCGTCAGCGCGGGCTCGTCTACGCGATCGTCGACGAGGTGGACTCCATCTTAATCGACGAGGCGCGCACGCCGCTGATCATCTCTGGTCCCGCGGAGGATCACACCGAGCTGTACCGTCGCATGAACGAGGTGGTGCCGCTGCTGACACGCCAGAAAGACGAAAAAAGCGAGGGCGATTTTTGGGTCGACGAGAAGGCGCACCAGGTGCACTTGTCGGAGGCCGGGCACGAGAAGGTTGAGGGCATTTTGGTGCGCATGGGACTGCTGGCAGAGGGCGAAAGCCTATATGCGCCGCAGAACATCGTGTTAATGCATCACCTGAACGCAGCGTTGCGGGCGCATCACCTGTTTCATCGCGACCAGCATTACGTGGTGCAGAACGGTGAGGTCATCATCGTCGACGAGTTCACCGGCCGCTTGATGCCAGGACGGCGTTGGTCCGACGGACTACACCAAGCTGTGGAGGCAAAGGAGGGTGTGCCGATCCAGCAGGAGAACCAGACGCTGGCCTCGATCACCTTCCAGAATTACTTCCGCATGTACCAGAAGCTGGCCGGCATGACCGGTACGGCCGACACCGAGGCCTACGAGTTTCAGGAGATCTATCGCCTGGAGGTGGTGGTCATCCCAACCCACAAACCGATGATTCGCATCGACCACCAGGACAAGGTCTACCGCACTGTCAAAGAAAAATACGCGGCGATTATTGCTGACATCAAAGACTGCTATGCACGCGGCCAGCCGGTACTTGTCGGCACCACGTCGATTGAAAATTCGGAGGTGCTGTCGCGGCTGCTGCAAAAGGAGGGGCTGCCGCACCAGGTGCTGAACGCGAAGCAGCATGCGCGAGAGGCAGAGATTGTCGCGCAGGCCGGACGGCCGAAAATGATCACGATTGCTACCAACATGGCGGGCCGCGGTACCGACATCGTGTTAGGTGGCAACATCGACAAGCAGATCGACCAGGTACGCGCCGATCCGAATCTAACCGAGGCGCAGAAAGAAGAACGCATCGCCCAGCTGCGTGCCGAGTGGCAGAAGCTGCACGATCAAGTGGTCGCTGCCGGCGGGTTGAAAATCATCGGCTCCGAACGGCATGAGAGCCGACGCATCGACAACCAGCTGCGTGGCCGCGCCGGTCGCCAAGGCGATCCCGGGGAATCGCGTTTTTACCTCTCGATGGAAGACCCCTTGCTGCGCATCTTTGCCGGCGATCGCATGCGCGCGATTATGGACCGGCTGAAGCTGCCTGAAGGGGAAGCAATCGAAGCCGGCATTGTGACCCGCTCAATCGAAAATGCGCAACGTAAGGTCGAGGCGCGTAACTTCGATATCCGCAAGCAGCTGCTCGAATACGACGACGTGGCTAACGAGCAGCGGCGCGAGATTTATCGCCTTCGCAACGAGATTTTGGAAGCCGAGCGCATCGACGAGATGGTCGACAATCTGCGGCGCGGTTTCTTCACGGACTTATTCCGTAGCTACGTGCCGGCAGAATCGGTTGAGGAGCAGTGGGACATCGACGGCCTAACGAAAGTCTTGGCCGAAGACTGGCAGCTGCAGCTGCCGATCCGACAGTGGTTGCACACGGAAGACAAACTCGACGATGAAACGATCTTGGCCCGCATTTTGAAAGCTGCCGACGAGGCGTATGCCGCCAAGGTAGCGGTGGTTGGGCGCGAGGTGTTCGCCGGTTTTGAGCGCTCAATGATGCTGCAGGTGTTGGACCAGCACTGGCGCGAGCATTTGGCTGCGCTCGACCACTTGCGGCAGGGTATCCATCTGCGCGGATACGCGCAGAAACAGCCAAAACAAGAGTACAAGCGGGAGGCCTTTGAGCTGTTTGGGATCCTACTAGACCGCGTGCGTGCCGATGTGGTCAAGATCCTCATGAACGTGCGCATTCAAACCCAGCAGGAGGTGGAAGCCGCTGAGCAGCGCATCGAGCGCGAAAGCGAGCGACTGCTGGAGCGTGCCCGTGCTCAGCACACCGAACTGGGCAGTGCCGTAACCGAAGAGCCGGTCGAGGTGGAGACGCTGACGCTGCCGGAGCCGGAGCCTGTACGCGCCCAGGTGCGTATGCAGCCGGTGCGGCGCCTTGGCGCCAAAGTCGGCCGCAACGATCCGTGTCCGTGTGGCAGTGGCAAAAAGTACAAGCAGTGCCACGGCAAGCTGGTCTGATGTGGTGTGCCGACTCTTTCGCTTTCGTCGGCGCGGGCTGCGCGTTGCTGTGCAGAGGGCTCGCTGATGCCCGTTAACCTGCGCGCGGCGGATCCCGAGGCGCTCGCCCCAGTGGCGGGCCTTGAGCTTGGCTGGGCGGAGGCCGGCATCCGCAAACCGAATCGGAAGGATCTGTTGGTCATGCGGCTGGTGGCGGGTGCAAATGTCGCCGCCGTCTTCACGCGTAACCGTTTCTGCGCCGCGCCGGTGCTCGTTTGCCGTGAGCATTTGGCGGCCGGCGCCGGCGTGCGGGCGCTGGTGGTCAACACAGGCTGTGCGAACGCCGGCACCGGCACGCAAGGGCTTGCCGATGCGCGAGCTAGCTGCGCCGCGCTGGCGAGCTTGCTCGGCTGCGCGCCGAATCAGGTGCTGCCGTTCTCCACGGGCGTGATCATGGAGCCGTTGCCGTTGCCGCGTCTGCTGGCCGGATTGCCGGCGGCGGTGGCGCGGTTGGCGCCAGACCACTGGGCGCAGGCAGCTGAGGCGATCATGACCACCGACACGGTGCCGAAAGCCGCGTCGCGCCGTCTGACGTTAAACGGCCGCACAGTGGCGGTCACCGGCATCGCTAAAGGGGCCGGCATGATCCGGCCAAACATGGCAACCATGTTGGCCTTCGTCGCGACCGATGCTGCAGTGGGACAGCCGCTGTTGCAGCGGCTGATCCGGCGCCTCGCCGACGCTTCGTTCAACCGCATCAGCGTCGACGGCGATCAATCTACCAACGATTCGTTCGTTGTCATCGCAACTGGGGCCGCCGGGGGGGCGCCAATTACCGCCGAAGACGATCCCCGCTTCGGTGTGCTGGCTGAAGCGCTGCAGCAGGTGACCGTTCAGCTCGCACAGGCGATCGTACGTGACGGCGAAGGGGCAACTAAATTTATTGAGATTACGGTTGAAGAAGCGGCAAACGAGTATGAGGCGGCGGCGGTTGCTTACGCCATCGCGCACTCGCCGTTGGTCAAAACCGCCTTTTACGCTTCCGATCCAAATCTCGGTCGCATCCTGGCGGCGATCGGCAATGCGGGCCTTGAGGACCTCGATCCGGCGCGCGTGCAAGTGCAGCTGAACGATGTGTGGGTGGTGCGGGGCGGCTGCCGCCATCCCGCGTATCGAGAGGAAGACGGTCAGCGTGTGATGCGCGAGGCTGAGGTCCGCGTGCGTGTGCAATTGGGCCGGGGCTGCGCGGGCACGACGGTCTGGACTTGCGATCTGTCGCATCAGTATGTGTCGATTAATGCCGATTACCGCTCATGACGACCGCTGACGTCGCCTACGAGCTCTTAAAGCCGCTGCAGTCGCTGCTGGCGCGCCTTGAGCCGCTGCTGCCACCGGCAGAGGAGATCGACTGGAGTGCACCGGCCTACCGCTGGCGCAAGCGGCGCTACCTGGGCGTCGAACTCGGCCGCCTGGAGCCGGTACACCGGGTGGCGCGCATTGCGTTGGAGGATTTGCATCACATTGAGGCGCAGAAACAAGCGCTCCTGCGCAATACGGAACAGTTTGTGCGGGGTCTGCCGGCCAATCACGTGCTGCTAACCGGTGCGCGTGGTACCGGTAAATCCTCGCTCATCCGCGCCTGTCTGACCCGATTCGCGGCTGAGGGGTTACGGTTGGTAGAAGTCGACAAGCGTGACCTGATCGACTTGCCCGACATCGTGACGCTGCTGGCAGGCCGCCCCGAGCGCTTCATCTTATTTTGCGATGATCTGTCCTTCGATGAAGGCGAAAGCTCGTACAAGGCGCTAAAAGCGCAACTGGATGGCTCGGTGACGGCGCCGAGCGACAACGTGCTGATTTATGCCACCTCCAACCGTCGCCATTTGATGCCGGAATACATGCGCGAAAACCTGCAAACGCGCTATGAAGCCGACGGAGAGATCCATCCGGCCGAGTCTGTGGAGGAAAAAATCTCGCTGTCGGAGCGTTTCGGACTGTGGCTGTCGTTCCATCCATTTCGGCAGGACGATTACCTCGATATCGTTGCGCATTGGCTGGCTTACTATGGAGCCGATGCGGCGCTGATTGCCACCGCGCGCACCGAAGCGCTGCAGTTTGCGTTACAACGCGGCTCGCGCTCAGGACGCGTCGCGCTGCAGTTCGCGCGCGATTTCGCCGGCCGCCATGGATTGCGCGCATTGGCATGAAGACGCGGCCGCCGGTGCAGGTCGCGGTGGCAGTCTTGCTGCGCGCGGACGGCACTGTACTGCTCGCCGACCGCCCGGCGGGCAAGCCTTACGCCGGATACTGGGAATTTCCGGGCGGCAAAATTGAGCCGGCCGAAACGGTCGCGCAAGCATTGGCGCGCGAACTGGACGAGGAACTCGCGCTGCAAATCGAACACGCCCTGCCCTGGGTGACCTACGAGCACGATTACCCGCATGCCTATGTGCGCCTGCATTTTGCGCGCATCTATGCTTGGCGGGGCCAGCCGCAGCCGCGCGAGGGGCAGCGCGTCGGCTTCTACGCGATCACAGGCCCGCTGCCGGCGCCGCTGCTCCCAGCGGCCTTGCCGGCGCTGGCTTGGCTGCGGCTACCCGAAGTGCTGCAGCTGCCGCGCGGGCAGTTGCCAGCCGATGCGGCGCCCGTGCAGACGCGCACCGAACTGCACGCGGCAGCGGCGGCCGGTAAACGCTTCGCGCTGGCCGGGCCGGTGGCAAGCCCCAGCGACTGGGCGCAGCTGGCACTCCTTGCCTGCGGCACGCCGCTGCCGCTGTACGCCTGGGGCGAACTCGGCGCTGCTGATCTACCGCGGGCGCGTGCTGCCGGCTTGCATGGGGTGGTGCAGTTTTACTGATCAGTGCGGGCGCTCAGGTGGCGGCTCCTGCGGGCTTGTCGGCACGGGGGGATCAACCGGCTCTCCGGCGATCACATATCGGCCCGCTGCCCAGTCGCCCAGGTCGATCAGCTTGCAGCGCTCTGAACAAAACGGCCGCCAGCGGCTTGCGGCGCACCACGGCACCGCGGTGCCGCAGACGGGACAAGGCACGACCGTAACCGTCATTTAGAACGCGCACAACGCCAGCTCAAATGGCACGTCGCGTTCAACGGCGCGCGGCTTCAGGTCACCATCGGCTGCCATAAAACGAATCCACAGCGCGTATTTATTGGCGCTGATCTCGGGAATGGCACCGGCGTCGACGGCAACGCGGACCTGCAGCAGCGCGTACGCGCGTCCCTGCAGCATTTGCTGATAAGCGCCCTGGATAGCCACTTGCTGGCTACGGTGGGCGGTCTCGCGCAGTAAGCGCAACACAATGCCCATCGCTTCATAAAAGGGCGCGAGCGTGCTCAGCCAGCTTTCCAGATCAGCGGCGCGCGTCTGGGCGTCGCGCATCAGCCACGCATGATAAGACGGCAGGTCAAACTCGCAAGTGCCACCGGGAATGCTGGCGCGACTGCGAATACTGGTCAACCACTCGTTGTCGCGCAACGCTTGGCCCGCCTTGCCGGGCACAGCCGCGAGGGCCTGTTGGGCGCGGTCAATATCGGCTAGCACGGCGGCAAGCGCCGTTTCGGAAACCTGCGGGTTGTTGCGCAAGGCCAGCAGCCCTTGCTTTTGCCGTTCCAGCTCCTGCAGCAACTCGCCTTTGAGGTCCGCGCGCGCCGTCATTTCCAGGATTTCGAATAGCGTCATCAGTGCCGCGTGATGACTGTAGGGGTGCTCCTGTGCGCGGAAATACGCGATGCGATCGAATAAGTCCTCCAAGCGCAACAACGTACGCACACGTTCATTGAACGGGTATTCATACAGCAGGGTCGACGCGCCGCCGGCACTCATGGCCAGGCCAAGATAACACAAGGCTCTAGCGCTGCGCCGCGGCAAGCTGCAGGTAGAGCGCATGAAGCCGTGCGACGCGTGCCGGCAGATCGGTCTGCGCGCCATCGTTAAACAGCACGTCGTCGGCCGCCGCGATGCGCGCGGCACGGCTTGCCTGCTGGCTGATGATTGCTTGCACCTGCGGCGGCGTCAGCCGGCTGCGGCGAGTCACGCGCGCGATTTGCGTGGCCTCGCTGCAGTCGACCACCAGCACGCGCGCGACGCGCTCGCGCCAGTTTTCGGACTCAATAAGAAGCGGCACTACCAAGACCACGTAAGGGGCCTGGACGGCGGCCGCGGCGGCGCGGGCCAACGCAAGGGCGCGGATGCGCGGATGCAAGATCGCCTCCAACTGGCGCTTCGCTGGCGGCGAGCCGAACACCAGCGCGCGCATGCGTGCGCGGTCAAGCGCGCCTTCGGCGGTGAGGTATTCGTCGCCGAACGCGGCGCGGATCGCCGGCATCGCCGCGCCGCCGGCTGCGGTCAGCTCATGCGCCAGCGCATCGGTGTCGATCACCGCCGCGCCGCGCTCTTGCAGCAGAGCGGCAACCGTCGATTTTCCGCTGCCGATGCCGCCGGTCAAACCGACCGCGAAAAACGCGCGCTCAGAATGGCAGGAGGCGACTGGCGAGGGTGTCGCCATAAAGTAACGCGACGAAACCGGCGGCGGCTAGATAGGGGCCGAAAGCGATCGGCACCTCGCGCCCGCGCTGGGCGAGGGCGATCAGCGCGATGCCTACGATGGCGGCGACCAGCGATGATAGGAGCAAAATAGGGAGCAGCATTTTCCAGCCCATCCAGGCGCCGAGCGCGGCCAGCAGCTTGAAATCGCCATAGCCCATGCCTTCCTTGCCGGTAGCAAGCTTAAACAGCCAGTAGATGCTCCAGAGCACGACATAGCCGGCGGCAGCGCCAATTACTGCATCGGCTAGCGGCGCGAAAACTGCCGAAAGGTTGGCAAGCAGTCCCAACCAGAGCAGAGGCAGCGTCAGTTGATCCGGCAGCAGCGTGGTGTCGGCATCGATGAAGCTGGCGGCGATCAGCGTCCAGGTAAAGATCAGTGCTAGCGCAGCCGCGGCGCTGAAGCCAAACCGCCAGGCGACCAGTGCGGAGAGCGCGGCGCTGAGCGCCTCAACGGCCGGGTAACGCGGTGAGATGCGTGCCCCGCAATGTGCGCAGCGGCCACGCAGCCAAAGGTAAGACACGAGCGGAATGTTGTCGCGCACCCGCAGCGGGGTGCGGCAGGTCGGGCAGTGCGAACGCGGTGTCCAGAGGTTATACGGCACCGACACTGGGGCTTGCGGCCGACCTTCGAGTTCCGCGCAGTGGGCACGCCAGTCAGCCTCCATCATGCGCGGCAGGCGATGGATTACCACGTTAAGAAAGGAACCGACCGCCAACCCGCAGGCCGTCGCACAGAGCAGGAAAATGGTATCGGCAGACAAGCAGACAACGGGAAGGGCGGCGGCGCGAGCCGCCGCCGTGCAAAGGTTTTACACCACTTGCCCGAGCTTGAAGATCGGCAGATAAATGGCGATCACAATCGAGCCGATGATCACGCCCAGCACGACCATGATCAGCGGCTCAATCAGGCTGGCCAACGCATCGACCGTTTCATCGACCTCGCGCTCGTAGTAGTCCGCCACTTTGGACAGCATTGCATCAAGTGAGCCGGATTCCTCGCCGATAGCGGTCATCTGCACCGCCATACTGGGGAACACACCGGAGTTTTGCATGGCCTGTGCCAGGCTCACCCCGATGTTGACCTCGCTCTGAATTTGCTTGGTTGCATCCTTGTAGATTGCATTGCCGGAGGCGGGTCCAACAGAGTCGAGTGCATCTACCAGCGGTACGCCAGCGGCGAAGGTGGTCGACAACGTGCGACTCCAACGCGCTACCGCTGCTTTTTTCATCAAGTCGCCAATGACGGGTGGTTTTAAAAGCAGGCGGTCGACTAGCCGCTGCACATGCGGTGAGCGCTTCCAAGCCTGGATTAAAAAGTACACTGAGCCGACCGCGCCAAACAACAAGACATACCAATAGGCGACGAAGAAATCCGACATCGCGATCACCATCAGAGTCGGCGCTGGCAGGTCCGCACCGAAGCTGGTGAAGACGGCCTTGAACGAAGGAATTACCCAGATCATGATGACCGCGGTGATCAAGACCGCCACCAGAATGATCATCAACGGGTAAAACATGGCCTTTTTGATCTTGCCTTTCAACGCCAGCGTCTTTTCCTTGTACGTGGCCAGGCGGTCCAGCAGCGTCTCAAGGATGCCCGCCTGCTCCCCTGCCGCGACGAGGTTGCAAAACAGCGGGTCGAAATAAATCGGATATTTGCGGAACGCTGCGTTGAGGCTCGTTCCGGTTTCGATGTCCAGGCGGATGTCATTTAGGAGTCGCGCCATCGAGGGGTTGGAGTGCCCGCGGCCGATGATGTCGAAGCACTGCAACAGTGGCACGCCGGCTCGTAGCATCGTTGCCAATTGGCGGGTGAATATCGCCAGATCCTTTTCTGTAATTTTGCGTCCGCGGGGGAAGGACTGCTTCTTGATCTTCGATACCACGATGCCGCGTCGGCGTAGCGCGGCAGCGACGACGGATTCGCCGCCGGCGCGCATTTCGCCTTTGACAATCCGCCCCGCCTTGTCGCGGCCCTCCCACAGAAAGACAGCTTCGCGGACGGCCTCTTTGGGCCTCGCCATTGTCCCGGTTGCCATTGCTTTGAACTCCGAATCGCCTAGACGGGGTGCGTTAGTCGTTCGTGCAACCTAGCACTTCCTCAATCGAGGTCAGTCCCTGCTTGACTTTCAGCAAGCCAGACTGACGCAGATTGCGTACGCCTTCACGCTGCGCCTGCTGCGCGATTTCCAGCGAGCTGCCACCGCGCAGGATGATTTTTTGAATTTCCTCGGACACCGGCATGACCTCATAAATGCCGATGCGGCCTTTGTACCCGGTCCCTTTGCAGCGCTCACAGCCCACCGCCTTATACGGGACCCAGCTGCCGTCTAGATCGGCTGGTGTGAAGCCAGCCAGCAACAGCGCTTCGGGCGACAGCTGCGCCGGCTGTTTGCAGGAACAGAGCCGGCGGGCCAGCCGTTGGGCGGTAATCAAAATGACCGAGGATGCGATGTTAAATGGCGCTACCCCCATGTTCATAAGGCGGGTCAGCGTGGAGGGCGCGTCATTGGTGTGCAGGGTCGACATCACTAAATGACCCGTCTGCGCTGCCTTGATGGCGATGTCGGCGGTTTCCAGATCGCGGATCTCACCCACCATGATGACGTCGGGGTCCTGCCGCAGGAAAGCGCGCAGCGCATTGGCGAAAGTAAGACCAGCCTTCTCGTTGACATTTACCTGATTGATGCCGGGCAGTTGGATCTCCGCCGGATCTTCGGCGGTGGAAATATTGACGTCCGGCTTATTTAGGATGTTTAAGCAGGTATAAAGCGATACCGTTTTGCCGCTGCCCGTGGGGCCAGTGACCAGAACCATGCCGTATGGACGGTGGATGGCCTCCAACAGAAGCTCTTTTTGGTCTGGCTCGTAACCCAGCGCATCAATGCCCATTTTGGCCTGCGACGGGTCAAGAATCCGCATCACGATTTTCTCGCCGTATAGCGTCGGCAGTGTGCTGACGCGAAAGTCAATCGCCCGCTGACCCGAAAGCGCCAGCTTCATGCGACCGTCTTGCGGGATCCGCTTTTCGGCGATATCCATCTTTGAGATCACCTTGATGCGGGTGACCAGCCGCTCTTTGATTGCGAGCGGCGGCTGAGCGACCTCGCGCAACACGCCGTCGACCCGGAAGCGGATGCGGTAAAACTTTTCGTACGGCTCAAAATGCAGGTCGGATGCACCCTCGGCAATCGCATCTAGCAGCAGTTTCTGCAGGAAACGCACCACCGGGGCATCGTCGACTTCGATCTGCGTCTCTTCGGCCGTTGCCTGATGGTCGGCGCTTTCGGCCAGCAGATCTTCCATGGTGACGTCATCGCCGACAATCGCCTCAAGCGACTGCGCGATGGATTGCGCGGTGCTGTCGACAAGCCGCACCAGCTTGTCGTGCTCAACCACGACGATGTCCAATTGCAGCTGGGTGTGAAAGCGGATCTGATCAAGCACCTGATAGTTAGTCGGGTCGGAGACCGCGATCGCGAGCCGATTGCCGCGCTTTTTCAGGGCCAGCACCCGCAGCGATCCGACCAGTTTTTTGTCAATCAGGTCCTTTGGCAGTTGGTCGGTGTCGATCGCATTTAGATCAAGCAACGGATGGCCGAACGTCTCAGCGGCAAACTTGGCAATCTGCGCTGCAGTAAGCCCAATGGAGTCGCCGATGGCCACCAGCTCGTCGATAAACTGCGTGTTGCTTTGCGCCGCCTTGCGCGCAAGGGATTCGGCGCGATCCGGGCGCAGCCTGCCTTGTTGTACGAGCGCGCGCGCCAAGCCGGTGAGGGCTCCGGCGGCTGCAGTTGGGCCCTGCGTGACAGCCGACATCGATGGGTGCGCGGGGAAGTAACGGCCGGATACGTTTATAGAGGCCGCATTTTTAAAAGAAGCGGAAAGATAGTGCCGATAAGCCCCGGTTTTGTAAAGCTGCCTACCGTAAAGTCGGGCAGCCGTTTGGCGGGGAGGGCGGGCATGGAAGGGGTGGTCGGGGTGAGAGGATTTGAACCTCCGACTCCTGCGTCCCGAACGCAGTACTCTACCAGGCTGAGCTACACCCCGAGTTCGAACGCGCGCCGCAATTAACGATCACGCTCGATGGCAAGCTGACACAATTGTAGCAACGATTCACGAAACACCGACGGCGGCAGCGTCTGCGCAGCCCGCTGCGCAAGCCGCGCCTGCTGCGCGGCGCGTGCGTGAGAGTACTCCAGCGCGCCGGTCATCCGGATGACATGGGCAATTTCGGCGAAGTCGCCGCCGCCGTCGCGAATCGCCTGCTCAATGGAGCGGCGCTGCGCTGCGGTTGCATGGCGCAAAGCGTAAATCAACGGCAGCGTTACCTTGCCCTCGCGCAGATCGTCACCGAGTCGCTTGCCGATGTCCTTGACCTGACCAGAATAGTCAAGAATATCATCGACGATCTGGAAAGCGACGCCGATGGCCGCTCCGTAACGGCGACAGGCATCCTCCAGTGGCGGTGGCGCATTGGCGATCACCGCGCCGACCACAGCAGCCGCCTCAAAAAGAGTTGCGGTCTTGCGCTCTACGACGCGCAGATAACGCGCTTCGTCGACGGTTGGGTCGTGGATATTCAGAAGCTGCAGCACTTCGCCTTCGGCGATCCGGTTGGTCGCATCGGCCAGAATCCCCATCACGCGCATGCTGCCAGCTTCCACCATCAACTGAAAAGCACGCGAGTACAAAAAGTCGCCAACCAGCACACTGGCGGCGTTGCCAAAGATTGAATGGGCAGTCGGCCGTCCGCGCCGCAGATCGGATTCGTCGACCACGTCATCGTGCAACAACGTGGCCGTGTGAATAAATTCGATCACCGCCGCCAGTAAGTGTGGCAGCGCCCCTCGGGCGCCGAGCGCGCGCGCCACCAGCAGCAGTACCGCCGGCCGTAGGCGTTTGCCGCCGGCGCCGATGATGTAATCTGAAATTGTCCGAATAAGCGCGACGTCCGAATCAAGGCGTTGACGGATCAGCGCGTCAAGCGCGCGCATGTCTTCCGCGATCGGCACGATCATGGCGGCAGCGCGTTCGGCGGCCAGCGCAGCTGGCGCGGGAGCAGCAAGGGGCGCGGTCATGCGGACGCTCGGCGCTGTGCGGTAGCGGCTTGCGGCAGGTTTGTCAGCGATTATAGGAGCCGCGCTGACATAGCGTGTGCGGTTTGACGAAAAGGCTTGCCGGTTGCGATAATGTGAAGCTTTCTATTGCCAGGATGGTATCCGGCCGTCTAGTAGCGACTGTCCGCGGCCGGCCGCAGGAGGACGAACGAGCATGTATGCGGTGATCAAAACCGGCGGCAAACAATACCGCGTGGCGGCGGGTGACCGCGTGCGCGTTGAATCAATCCCGGCGGAAGTTGGCAGCGTCGTAACCTTCACCGATGTGTTAGCTGTCAGCGACGGGCAGACGCTTCGGGTAGGCAACCCGCGCGTTGCGGGCGCCTCAGTGACGGCTACGGTGCTTGCGCACGGCCGGGGCGAAAAAATCCGAATCTTTAAGCTGAAGCGCCGCAAGCACTACCAAAAGCGTGCCGGCCACCGGCAAAATTACACGGAACTGCGTATTGACGCGATTCGCTGAGGGAGTCGCAGATGGCACACAAAAAGGCGGGCGGATCATCGCGCAACGGGCGCGACTCGCATTCGAAGCGCCTGGGCGTAAAGGTTTTTGGCGGTGAGACCGTCAAGGCTGGCGGCATCATTGTCCGCCAGCGCGGCACGAAATTCCATCCGGGCGAGAACGTGGGCATCGGGCGCGACCATACGCTGTATGCGCGCGTGAGCGGAACGGTCGTATTCACGGTCCGCGGCCCGCTCAAGCGCCAGACGGTCGCGGTGGTGCCGAGCGCCTGAGACGGGACGCCTGCGCACCGTAAGCCCTGCCGCTGGCAGGGCTTATTTGTTTTTATGGCAACTCATGAAGTTTGTCGACGAGGCGCGCATTGAAGTCATTGGCGGCCGTGGTGGCGATGGCTGCGTCTCGTTCCGCCGCGAAAAATTTGTGCCGAAAGGTGGCCCAGACGGCGGCGATGGGGGGCGTGGCGGCGATGTAATCGCCGTGGCGGACCGCAATATCAATACGCTGGTTGAGTATCGGTACGCGCGTCGGCACCGAGCGAAAAATGGCCAGCCAGGCCGCGGTTCGGACTGTTATGGGGCAGCTGGTGCCGATGTGGTGCTGCGCATGCCGGTCGGGACCATGATTTACGATGAGGAAACGGGGATCTTGCTGGCTGATTTGGCGCACGATGGACAACGCGTCATCCTCGCGCGGGGCGGAGCCGGCGGCCTCGGCAACCTGCACTTTAAGTCAAGCACGAACCGGGCGCCTCGCCAGCGCACCCTGGGTGAACCCGGCGAACATCGCCGGCTGAGACTGGAACTGAAGCTGCTCGCCGATGTGGGTCTGCTGGGCATGCCCAACGCTGGCAAGTCGACTCTGATCGCTGCGGTGTCCAACGCGCGTCCAAAGATCGCGGCGTACCCGTTTACGACACTGCATCCTCATCTGGGGGTCGTGCGGCTTGATGCAGAACGCAGCTTCGTCATCGCCGATATTCCCGGTCTCATCGAGGGCGCCGCGGAGGGGGCGGGGCTAGGGCACCGCTTCCTGCGCCACCTAGCACGCACGCGCCTGCTGCTGCATGTAGTTGACATCGCGCCGTTGGAATCCGAGCGCGACCCGGCGGCCGACGTGCGGGCGCTCGTCGCGGAATTGAAAAAATACGGTGGCGGACTGGAACGTAAGCCGCGCTGGTTGGTGCTGAACAAGATCGACCTCCTCGCGCCGCCGGAGCGCGAAAACACGATTGCGCAGCTGCGGCGACGGCTGCGCACCCGATTACCGGTGTTCGCGATCTCGGCGGCTACCGGCGAAGGCTGCCGCGAGTTGATGGACGCGGTGTATCGCTTTCTTCACGAGTCTTCGGCGCGTCGCAGCGCACGCCACGAGGTGAAGGCGTCGTGAGCATGCGCGGGGTAGTGGCCACAGCGCGGCGCGTGGTCGTCAAAGTGGGCAGCAGCCTGGTGACCAATGACGGCCGCGGGCTGGATTTGGATGCAATCGCACGCTGGGCTCGCCAGGTCGCGGTGTTGCACAGCATGGGCAAACAAGTGCTGCTGGTGTCTAGCGGTGCAATTGCGGCCGGCATGCAGCGGCTGGGGTGGCGCACGCGGCCACGTCAGCTCCACGAGCTGCAGGCTGCTGCCGCCGTCGGGCAGATGGGTTTGGCGCAGGCATACGAATCCAGCTTCGGCGCCCAGGGCTTGCGCACCGCGCAGATCCTGCTCACGCATGCCGATCTGGCAGACCGCGAGCGTTACCTCAATGCACGCAGCACGCTGGTGGCGCTCTTGCGGCTGAACGTGGTGCCGGTAATCAACGAAAACGACACGGTGGTCACCGATGAGATCAAATTCGGCGACAACGATACGCTGGCGGCGCTGGTGACGAACCTGGTCGAGGCCGATGTGCTGGTGATCCTGACCGACCAGCGCGGGTTATTTAGCGCTGATCCGCGCCGCGACCCGGCGGCCACACTGATTGAATACGCACAGGCTGGCGATCCACACCTGGAGACAATTGCCGGTGGCGCGGGCAGCGCCATCGCGCGCGGCGGCATGATCACTAAGGTTCGTGCCGCCAAACGCGCTGCACGCAGCGGCGCACACACGGTGATCGCATCCGGCCGCGAGCCAGACGTTCTTGTGCGGTTAGCGCGCGGCGAACGCATCGGCACGGAATTGATTGCCAGCATGCCGGTTTTGGCTGCGCGGAAGCAGTGGCTCGCCGATCACTTGCAGCTGAAGGGACGGGTCGTCATCGACGCGGGCGCGGTGCATGCGCTGCGGGCAGAAGGCAAAAGCCTGTTGCCGATTGGGGTCCTTGACGTTCAAGGTGAGTTCGCACGCGGCGACGTCGTCGCCTGCGTGGACGAACAGGGCCGTGAGGTCGCACGCGGGCTGGTCAACTACAGCAGCGCGCAGACGCGTCTGATTGCGCGGCGGCCGTCAAGCGACATCGAGGCCGTGCTTGGTTTTATCGACGAACCAGAGCTGATCCACCGCGACAACATGGTGCTGACCTGAGTTTTGGGTCTGCGCTGACAGCGCGCCGTGGCGGCGCAGGCCTGTTGCTGCCATGACGGGGCGCGCGGACGCAAAACCGCTGCGGCCGCCCGCCGTGGTCCGCGCCGCGCCGGCGGCGACGCACAAACGCCTGCGCCGCGCGTCTGTGCTGCACGGGTCGGTTATTCACCGCGCGCGTAAGGCGCCGGCAACGGCGCCGGGGCGCGGTCCAGATAGCGCGCCAGTTCGGTAAGGGCCCGCAGGTAAACTTCACGCTTGAACTCGACAACCGAATCCAGCGGCACCCAGTACTCGCTCCAGCGCCAGGCGTCGAATTCTGGCTTCTCGCTGCGGCGCAAACAGACGTCCGAGTCGCGCCCAAGCATACGCAGCAGAAACCAGATCTGCTTCTGGCCGCGGTAGTTGCCGCGCAGGTCGCGCCGAATCCATCGCTCCGGCACGTCGTAGCGGAGCCAGTCGCGCGTGCGAGCAATCACCTTGACATGCTCTGGCCGCAGCCCGATTTCTTCGTACAGTTCGCGATACATCGCCTGCTCGGGCGACTCGCCGTGTTTGATGCCTCCCTGCGGGAACTGCCAGGAATGCTGCCGGACGCGTTTGCCCCAGAACACCTCGTTGCGGTGGTTCAGCAAAATGATGCCGACGTTCGGGCGATAGCCGTCCTTGTCCAGCATGTCACGGCCCCAACCGATATCATCTCCTCTGATTATATGGCTGCCTCTTGCGGGCAGCCGGCACAGAAATCGGCATGCGCGCCTCCCGCTTTTTCATCATCACACTGAAAGAAACGCCGGCCGACGCTGAAGTTGTCAGCCACGCCTTGATGTTGCGCGCCGGCATGATCAAAAAGCTTGCCGCCGGCATCTACAGCTACCTGCCGCTGGCGCTGCGCTGCATGCGCAAGATCGAAAACATCATCCGCGAAGAGATGAACCGCGCCGGCGCCATTGAGTTGCTGATGCCGGTAGTGCAGCCCGCTGAGCTATGGATGGAGTCCGGCCGCTGGTACAAAATGGGTCCGGAATTGCTGCGCTTCAAAGACCGGCACCAGCGTGATTTCGTGTTGCAGCCTACCTCCGAAGAGGTCATCGCCGATATCGTGCGCGAGACGGTGCGGAGCTACAAGCAGTTGCCGCTGAACCTCTACCACATCCAGACCAAGTTCCGCGACGAGCGGCGGCCGCGTTTCGGCCTGATGCGCGGGCGCGAGTTCACGATGAAAGACGCCTACTCGTTCGACCGCGACGAGGCCGGCGCGATGGAAAGCTACCGGGCGATGTTCGACGCCTACGCGCGCATCTTCACCCGCATGGGCCTGACGTTTCGCGCCGTGGCCGCCGACGTCGGCAACATCGGCGGCAAGGCGAGCCATGAGTTTCAGGTGATTGCCGACACCGGCGAGGACGCGATCGCCTACTGCCCGGACTCGGATTACGCGGCCAACATCGAGATGGCCGAGGCGCTGCCGCTGATCGCACAGCGCGCCGCGCCGCGCGAGACGATGCGCAAGGTGCCGACCCCGCAGCGCGAGACCTGCGCGCAGGTGGCGGAGCTGCTGCAGCTTCCGCTGACACAGACCGTGAAGTCCATCGTGCTCGCGGTCGACGGCGAGGGCGGCGCACAGATCTGGCTGCTGCTGGTGCGCGGCGACCACGAACTCAACGAGGTGAAGGCCGGCAAGGTGCCAGGGCTGACGCGTGGCTTCCGCTTTGCCACCGAGGCGGAAATCCGAGCCGCCTTCGGTTGCCGGCCGGGCTATCTCGGGCCCGTGGCGACACGGCAGCCGGTGCGGGTGGTGGCGGACCGCACGGTCGCCAACATGAGCGACTTTGTCTGCGGCGCCAACGAGGAGGGATATCACCTGACCGGCGTGAACTGGGGGCGCGACCTGCCGGAGCCGCACGAGGTGGCCGATATCCGCAGCGTGGTCGCGGGCGACCCCTCGCCGGACGGCAAGGGCACGCTGGCGATCCAGCGCGGCATCGAGGTCGGACATGTGTTCGCCGGCCTGCCGTACGCGGAGTCGATGAAGCTCACCTACACGGACGAAAACGGGCGCACGCAGCCGATCGTGATGGGCTGCTACGGCATCGGTGTGACGCGCCTGCTCGGTGCGGCGATCGAACAGAACCATGACGAGCGCGGCAT
>JANWXE010000119.1 GCA_025055385.1 Burkholderiaceae bacterium
TCGCCCATGCCGTGCAGGCACTGGAATTCCCAGCGCGCCGCACCTGCCTCGCGGACCATCTGCAGCAGCGCGGCGACGGTCGCGGCGTTGTGGGTGGCGAACTGCGGGTACAGCCGATGAGCGGCCGCGAGCAGCCGGCGCGCGCAGGCAAGGTAGGAGACGTCCGTGTGCACCTTGCGCGTGAAAACCGGATAGTCGGTCTGGCCTTCGACCTGGGCGCGCTTGATTTCACTGTCCCAGTAGGCGCCCTTCACCAGGCGCACGGCAAAGCGCCGTCGCTGGGCACGGGCCAACTCGGCGGCGAAATCGATCACCAGCGCCGCCCGCTTGCCGTAGGTCTGCACCGCAAGCCCCAGGCCCTCCCAGCCAGCCAGCGCTGCATCGGCCGCCAGCGCCGCAAAGATCTCCAAGGACAGCGCGAGCCGCTCGCTTTCCTCGGCGTCGATCGTGAGGCCGATGTCATGCGCGGCGGCGCGGCGCGCCAGATGCGCAAGCCGCGGCAGCAACTCGGCCAGCACCCGTTCGCGCTGCGCGCGGCCGTAGCGCGGGTGCAGCGCCGACAGTTTGACCGAAACCCCGGGGCCGTCGAAGACGCCGCGGCCGCGCGCCGCCGCCCCGACCGCTTCGATCGCCTGCGCATAGGCATCAAAATAGCGCTGCGCATCGGCCGCCGTCAGCGCCGCTTCGCCGAGCATGTCGAACGAGTAGCGGTACCCGCGCGCCTCACCGGCCTGCGCTCGGGCGAGCGCCTCCTTAATCGACTGTCCGAGCACGAACTGTTGACCGAGGAGCCGCATCGCCAGATCGACGGCGGCACGCAGCAGCGGCTCGCCGCCGCGCATCAGCAGCCGCGTCAATGCTGCCGCCAGCGTGCCCTCGCTGTGCGTGGCCAGCAGCTGGCCGCCGATCATCAGCCCCCAGGCGGCAGCATTGACGAACAGCGAGGTGCTGTGCCCGACGTGCGCGCGCCAGTCGCCGCGCGACAGCTTGTCGCGGATCAGCGCGTCGCGGGTGGCAGTATCCGGAATGCGCAGCAGCGCCTCGGCAAGGCACATCAGCGCCACCCCCTCCTGCGTCGCGAGCGAGAACTCCCGCATCAGCGCATCCACCCCGCTGGCGCGGCGCCGCTGTGCGCGCAGCGCAACGATAAGATCCGCAGCCAGCGCGCGCGCCGCCTGCTGCGCCGCGGGCGCCAGCCGCGCCTGCGGCAGCAGCTCGCGGACGCAGTCCGCCTCCGGACGCCGCGCAGCCGCGGCGAGCTCGGCCTGCCAATGATGCATGCGCTGATTGTAGGAACGCGCGCCCTGCTACGATGCGCGCCCTTTCCTAGATGCGCCCTCGGATGTCCGCCGCCCCCGCATTCGAACCGCCGCCGCCCGCCACCGACGAAGCCGGGCTGCCAGCCGTCGTCGACGGCGTGGCGCTGGCGCGCCTATACGGCGAGCCGCTGTTTAAGCTGCCAGAGGACCTGTACATTCCGCCGGATGCACTGGAAGTCTTTCTGGAGGCTTTCGAAGGGCCGCTCGATCTGCTGCTGTATCTGATCCGCAAACAGAACTTCAACGTGCTCGACATCCCAATGGCCAAGCTCACCGAGCAGTACCTGGCCTACGTCGAGCAGATCCGCAGCCGCAACCTGGAGCTGGCCGCCGAGTACCTGCTGATGGCGGCGATGCTCATCGAGATTAAGAGCCGGATGCTGCTGCCGGCGCGCAAGGCGCAAGGCGAGGAGTCCGCCGAGGACCCACGCGCCGAACTGGTGCGGCGGCTGGTCGAGTACGAGCGCATCAAGCTGGCGGCCGCGCGCCTGGACGCACTGCCGCGCATTGGGCGCGATTTCGCGCGCGCGATCGTACTAATCGAGCAATCAATGACGCGACGGCTGCCGGCGGTCAGCGCCGAGGACCTACGGGCGGCCTTCGCCGCTGTGCTGAAGCGCGCACAGCTGCATGCGCATCACCGCATCGCGCGCGAGGAGCTGTCGGTGCGCGAGCACATGAGCCTTATCCTGCGCAAGCTGAAGGGACGGCAGTTCGTCGAATTCTGCGAGCTATTTGACGCGGGATTGCTGTCGCGCGGGGTGGCCGTCGTCATCGTGCACTTCCTCGCGCTGCTGGAGCTGGCGCGAGAAAACCTAATCGAGGTCACGCAGGCCGCACCGTACGCGCCGATTTACCTTCGCCTGGCTTATACGCCGAGCTGAGCGCCACCGCAGTCCGCGCGCGGCGCTTCAGCGGCGCGCCACCGCAGACGTTTCGCCCTTTACTCAGCGGTAAAGATCCCCTTGACCCGCTCCATGAAGGACTTCGACTGCGGCGCATGCTTGGCGCCGCCCTCTTTGAGGCTTGCGTCGAGCTCGCGCAGCAGCCTTTTCTGTTTCTCGTTCAACCGCACCGGCACCTCGACCACGATGTGGCAATACAGGTCGCCCGGATAGGCCGAGCGCACACCTTTAATGCCCTTGCCGCGCAGGCGGAAAGTTTTGCCGCTTTGCGTGCCCTCTGGGATCGTGAGGCTGACCTTGTCCGTTAAGGTGGCCACCTCGATCTCACCGCCGAGCGCAGCCATCGTCATCGGGATCGGCACCTCGCAGTGCAGGTCATCGCCGTCGCGCTGGAAGACCTCGTGCGGCTTGATGCGGATCTCGACGTACAGATCGCCGGGCGGACCGCCGTTGACGCCCGGCTCGCCCTTGCCGGCGAGGCGAATGCGCTGCCCATCGTCGATGCCAGCCGGAATGGTGACCTCCAGCACCTTCTGCCGCTTGACGCGTCCCTCACCGTGGCAGGCAGGACACGGATCCGGAATCACGCGCCCGCCGCCATGGCAAGTCGGGCAGGTCTGCTGGATCGAGAAAAACCCTTGCGTGATGCGCACCGCCCCGCTGCCACCGCAAGTGGGGCAAGCGCGCGGCTTCGTGCCTGGCCTCGCGCCGGTGCCGTCGCAGGTGTCGCAATGATCCCAGCTCGGCACGCGGATGTCCGTGACAAAGCCGCGCGCGGCCTGCTCCAGCGTGATCTCCATGCTGTAGCGCAGATCGGCGCCGCGATAGGCGCTGCTGCGGCCGCGGCCGGTGCCAAAGATGTCCCCGAAGATGTCGCCAAAGGCCTCGGCGAAGCTGCCGAAGCCGTGCCCGCCGGCGAAACCGCCGGCAGCGGCCGGATCGACACCCGCATGGCCGAAGCGGTCATACGCCGCCCGCTTCTGCGGATCTGACAAGACCTCGTAGGCTTCCTTGGCCTCCTTGAATTTCTCCTCCGCCTCTTTGGCCGCCGCCCCCTGGTTGCGATCGGGGTGGTATTTCATCGCCAGCTTGCGATAGGCCTTTTTGATCTCCTCCTCGGTTGCGTTGCGTGCCACACCGAGGATCTCGTAGTAATCGCGTTTGGCCATCTGCGGCTTGGTCCTGGTTTAGAACGTTAAAACGCCGAACCAGGCAGCGGCCCGGCTCGGCGCGGTCACTCGTGCGTCGGCGCGGTCAGCCGCGCTTGACTTCCTTGTAGTCGGCGTCGACCACGTCATCCTGTTTCGCGGACTTCGCGTCGGCCTGTGCCCCCGCGGCAGAAGCAGCTGCCTGCGCGCCTTGCGCTGAGGCGTACATTTTCTCGCCCAGTTTCTGTGCGGCTGCCAGCAGCGCTTGCGTCTTGGCTTCAATCGCGGCTTTATCGTCGCCTTTCAGCGCCTCCTCGACTTCTTTTAGCGCCGCTTCGATCTTGGACTTCTCGCCCGCATCGAGCGACGCACCATGTTCGCCAAGCGCCTTCTTGACCTGATGCACGGCCGCGTCGGCATTGTTGCGCGCCTGTGCGAGTTCGAAGCGGCGATGGTCTTCGGCCCTGTTGGCCTCAGCGTCGCGAATCATGCGCTGAATTTCTTCCTCGGTCAGACCCGAGTTCGCCTTGATCGTGATCTTGTTTTCCTTGCCGGTGGCCTTATCGCGCGCCGACACGTGCAAGATGCCGTTGGCGTCGATGTCGAATGTGACTTCAATCTGCGGCACGCCGCGCGGCGCCGGCGGAATGCCCTCCAAGTTGAACTCGCCCAGCAGCTTATTGCCGGCGGCCATCTCGCGCTCGCCTTGGTAGACCTTGATCGTCACCGCCGGCTGGTTGTCCTCGGCTGTGGAGAACACCTGCGAGTACTTGGTCGGGATGGTCGTATTGCGCTTGATCATCGGCGTCATCACACCGCCGAGCGTCTCGATGCCCAGTGTCAGCGGCGTAACATCCAGCAGCAGCACGTCCTTGCGCTCGCCCGATAGCACCGCGGCCTGGATGGCCGCACCGATCGCCACCGCCTCATCGGGGTTGACGTCCTTGCGCGGCTCGCGACCGAAGAACTCGCGCACCTTCTCCTGCACCTTCGGCATGCGCGTCTGGCCGCCGACCAAGATGACGTCGTCGATATCGCTCACCTTGATGCCGGCGTCTTTGATCGCCTGCCGGCAAGGTTCGATCGTCTTTTCGATCAAATCTTCGACCAGTGCCTCGAACTTGGCCCGCGTCAGCTTCATATTCAGGTGCTTCGGCCCCGAGGCGTCCGCCGTGATGTACGGCAGGTTGATCTCGGTCTGCTGGCTGGAGGACAGCTCGATCTTCGCCTTCTCGGCGGCATCTTTCAGACGCTGCAGCGCCAGTACGTCTTTGCTCAGATCGACACCGGTCTCCTTCTTGAACTCGGTGACCACGTAATCGATGATGCGCTGGTCGAAGTCCTCGCCGCCGAGGAACGTATCGCCGTTGGTGGACAGGACCTCGAACTGCTTCTCGCCGTCGACGTCGGCAATCTCGATGATCGAAATGTCGAACGTGCCCCCGCCGAGGTCATAGACGGCGATTTTGCGGTCGCCCTTGCCGCCCTTGTCCAGACCGAAAGCAAGCGCCGCCGCGGTTGGCTCGTTAATGATGCGCTTGACCTCCAGCCCGGCGATGCGGCCAGCATCCTTGGTGGCCTGCCGCTGGCTGTCGTTAAAGTAGGCGGGCACGGTAATCACCGCCTCGGTGACCGGTTCCCCAAGATAATCCTCGGCCGTTTTCTTCATCTTGCGCAACACCTCGGCCGATACCTGCGGCGGCGCGATCTGCTTGCCGCGCACCTCGATCCAGGCGTCGCCGTTGGGCGCCCGCACGATTTTGTACGGCATCAGATGGATGTCCTTCTGGACTTCCTTTTCCTCGAAGCGGCGGCCAATCAGACGCTTCACGGCGTACAGCGTGTTCTTGGCGTTGGTCACCGCCTGCCGCTTCGCCGGCGCGCCCACTAGGATTTCGCCGTCTTCCATGTAAGCGACTACCGACGGCGTCGTACGCGAGCCTTCACTGTTTTCGATGACCTTGACCTGGTTGCCTTCCATGACAGCCACGCACGAGTTGGTCGTGCCCAGGTCGATACCAACAATCTTGCCCATTGCACTCCTCCAGTTGCGGATGCGGCCGGCTTGCGCCCAGCGCGCGTCTACTCCCTATCTGAGGCTGCGCACGGCGAACTTCAACTCGGTGGCTGCGCCACGGTCACCAGCGCCGGCCGCAGCACGCGGTCGGCGATCATCCAGCCTTTCTGCAACACGGCCACGACGTGGTTTGGCGGCACACCCTCGGCGGATACCACTGAGATGGCCTGGTGCCGGTTCGGATCGAATTTTTCGCCCTTCGGATCAATCGGCACGAGCCGGTGCCGCTCGAAGGCAGCGCGCAGCTGTTTCAGCGTCAGCTCCACGCCCTCGCGCAGAGTCTCCAGCGTAGCATTTTGCACCTCCAAGGCTTTTTCTAAAGAATCCATTACCGGTACCAGTGCCTCGGCAAACGACTCGACCGCGTATTTGTGCGTTTTAGCGATCTCTTCCTGGGCTCGCCGGCGCGTATTCTCGGTCTCGGCCTTGGCGCGTAAATAAAGGTCCTTGTATTCGGCCGCCTCCGCGCGCGCCGCATCCAGCGCCGCCTGTAATTCCCGTTCCACCTCGACGACGGTAGCCGAGGCGAGTGCCGCCGCACTTTCGGCCGCCTGCGGCTCGTTGGCAGCGGTCTGCGCACCGCTGTCCGGGCTGTCGATGGCCGGCTGCGCCTCCGGTCCTTGCATGCTCCCTCCGCTTTCTGACGTAAACGGCCAAGTAGGAATGGGGGAGGGGGCGCCGGATTTCAAGCCCCCACCGACCGAACCGGCGATCAGGCCGGCGCACCCATCTGGCGCGCACGGGCAGCACGACGGCGCGCGTCTTCCTCCAGCTGATCGCGCTCAGCCCGAGCGACTGGCCAACCTTGTACATGCCGTTGCACGATCTGCACGAGCGCCTCGATAAAGCGCGGCGCATCGTTTAACGCTTCGATGTAATGGAGCGTCCGTCCGCCGGCGGCCAGGAACGTAGCCCGCCCTTCGACGGCGATTTCCTCCAGCGTCTCCAGGCAGTCGGCGACGAAGCCGGGGCAGATGACGTCCACCCGGCGCGTGCCGGTACGCGCAAGCTCGGCCAGCAGCGGCCCCGTGTAGGGCTGCAGCCACCGAGTGGGGCCAAAGCGCGACTGAAACGACACCACGTATTGGTCTGGCGCCAGGCCGAGTGACTCGGCCAGCAGCCGCGCAGTCTTGTGGCATTCGCAGTGGTATGGGTCACCCCGGTCCAAGGTGCGGCGTGGTACGCCGTGGAAGCTCATCAGCAGCTTGCCACCCTCATCCACGGCGCGGCCATGCCGCTGCCAGTGCGCGAGCACGCGCGCCTTCAGCGCTTCAATGTAGGCCGGATGGTCGTGAAAGTGTTTGACCCAGCGAATCTCGGGCACATCGCGCACGCCCTGCAGCACGGTGTTTACCGCATCAAAGACGCTCGCGGTGGTCGTGCCGGAATACTGCGGGTACATCGGCAGTACGAGCAAACGCTCCACCCGGCGCGCGAGCAGCTCGCCTAGCGCCGTGCTGATCGACGGTTCGCCGTAGCGCATCGCCCAGGCGACCTCCACGTCCAGCCCCCGCTCGCCCAACCAGCCACGCAGCAAGCTAGCCTGCCGACGCGTGTGCACCAGCAGCGGCGACCCCTCCTCGGTCCAGATCGTCGCGTACTTGGCGGCCGACTTGGCTGGCCGCACCGCGAGAATCAACGCCAGCAGCGGCCGCCACAGCAGCGGGGGAACCTCCACCACACGCGGGTCTGACAGAAACTGCCGCAGGTACGGGCGAACCGCGCGCGCAGTTGGCGCCGCAGGGCTCCCGAGATTTACCAACAAAACAGCGGTGCGCCCGACGGCTGCGTGATCAAAAAGCAGCGTTCTCATCGCGCCCATGCTAGCGCGCCGCCCGCCCGCAGCCTGTGCGGCCCGCCAACGCGCTGCCAGCGTCAGGGCGACGCTGCCGCGCGCCAGCGACCGAGGTCGGCGGCACCCCCGTGCAGCGGGCCGCGCCAGCAAAAGACTTGCGCTGCGCATCCAGCGCCGCGCCGCGCAAGCGCACACACGACGTGCCTGCTAGCTTCTCCGAGCCGGCGCTCGGAGGGCCGCCGCTCAGTTCTGGCTGAGGACATTGGACAGCAGCTTGGCCGTAATGTCCACGATCGGGATGACCCGCTCGTACGCCATCCGTGTCGGGCCGATGACGCCTAGCGTGCCGACGACCCGGCCACCTGCCGCGTAAGGCGCCACGACGAGGCTCATCTCGTCCAGCGGTACCAAGTTCGATTCACCCCCGATGTAAATCTGCACGCCTTGGGCCCGGCTGGAGATGTCCAGCAGGTTAAGCAGCCGCGTCTTGTGTTCGAATAGATCAAACAGCGCACGCAGCTTGTCCAAGTCGGCGGCAAGATCGGCCACGCCAAGCAGGTTGCGCTCACCGGAAATCAGCACAGGATCAGCCTCTTCGATGGCCGTTTCGCCGGCCTGCACAGCCGCTTCCATGAGCCGCGCGATCTCCGTCCGCAGGGCGGCCAATTCGCTCTGCAGCCGCCTGCGGGTCTCCTCGAAGGTCAGACCGGCGAAATGCTGGTTCAGGATGTTAGCGGCCTCCGCCAGCTGCGCCTGCGTATAAGCGTAATCAGTCAGCAAGATGCGGTTTTGCACGTCGCCGTCAGGCGTGACCAAAATTAACAACACCCGCTTCTCAGACAAACGCAGGAACTCGACTTGGCGGAAGGTCGAGGCGCGGCGCGGCGTGAACACCACGCCAGCGAAATGCGATAGGTTGGACAGCAGCTGCGCCGCGGTTTGGATAGCCCGCTGCGGTTCAGCCGCCTGCAACTGGTCCTCGATGGCCCGCGTCTGCTCCTCTTCCAGCGGCCGGACGGTCAGCAGCGTATCGACGAACAGCCGATAGCCGCGCGGCGTGGGCACGCGGCCGGCTGAGGTATGCGGGCTAGCGACGTAGCCCATCTCCTCCAGATCGGACATTACATTGCGGATCGTGGCTGGCGACAAGTCCAATCCAGATAGCTTCGACAGAGAGCGCGAGCCAACCGGCTGGCCCTCGGCGATATAACGTTCAATGAGGGTCTTTAGTAATCGGCGCGCGCGTTCGTCAAGGACAGGTTCCATAGGCTGAGCGACCGGCTTTCCAGGAGCCGCAGACCGCAAGCTTAGTGGCGATCTTGATACATTGCGGACCATGGCGCAAAGCTTCAAGTACGCGGCAATTTTCGGCAAACCACGCGCCGACGGCATCGGCAAACCCCTGGCCGAGATCGCGGCCATCGTGGAGCGGGCTGGCGCCACCCCCCTTTTTGATGCCGCCACGCGCGCGGCTGCCAGATTGGACGCCTATCCGGGTTATTCGTTGCAGCAGATCGGCAAGCGGGCCGACGTCGCCATCGTGCTAGGGGGCGACGGCACGATGCTTGGCATCGCCCGCGAGCTGGCCCCCTTCCAGGTGCCGTTAATCGGCGTTAACCACGGCCGGCTGGGCTTCATCACCGACATCGCGCTCGACCAGATTGAGGTGTTGGCCGACATGCTGGCTGGCCGTTACGTCACCGACCGCCGCGCCCTGTTGGAGGCGGCAGTTCTGCGGGATGGCGCAGCTATTTTCGGCGGGCGAGCCCTCAACGACGTGGTCGTCTCCCGCGGCGTCGCGGGCGGCCTCGTTGAGTTTACCGTGCGTGTCGACGGCGTGACCATGTATAACCAGCGCGCCGACGGCCTGATCGTGGCCACGCCCACCGGCTCTACCGCCTACGCGCTGTCGGCCAACGGCCCGATTCTGCACCCGTCGCTGGCGGGGCTGGTGTTGGTGCCAGTGGCCCCGCAGACGCTGTCTAACCGCCCGATCACGCTGCCCGATAGCTGTGTGCTCGAAATCGAGCTGACTGACGGGCGCGACGCCTCGGCGCACTGCGACATGCAGTCCTTCTGGCTGCTGCAACCCGGCGACGTCGTGCGCGTTTACCGCAGCGCGGAGGTGGTGACGTTGCTGCATCCGGTCGGCTACAACTATTTTGCGACGCTGCGCCAAAAACTGCATTGGAACGTGATGCCAAGCGAGCGCCACGGGCGCGCTTAAAAGCGGGGCTGAAGCCGTTTACGATTGCGTTCCGCGCTCCGCACGTCTGCTGCGCCGCTCATGCTGCTATCGCTGTCGATCCGCAATTTCGTGCTCGTCGATGAATTGGAGCTGGAATTTGCCCCCGGCTTTACGGTGCTCACCGGCGAAACCGGCGCTGGCAAGTCGATCCTGATCGATGCCCTGCTGCTGGCGCTTGGCGAGCGGGCCGATGCCAGCGTCGTACGGGAGGGTGCAGCGCGTGCCGACGTCGCTGCCGAATTTCGCGCCTCGCCGGCTGTGGCCAATTGGCTGACGTCCCAGCAGCTGCCTGTCGAAGGCGACACCGTGCTTTTGCGGCGCATAGTCGATGCTTCGGGTCGCAGCCGTGCATTCGTCAACGGTGTGCCAGTCACCCAAGCCCAATTGCGCGAGCTAGGCGAATGGCTGGTTGATGTGCACGGACAGCATGCACACCAGTCGCTGCTGCGACCCGCGGCGCAGCTGCGGCTGCTTGACGAGCATGGCGGACATGCGGCGCTCGCTGCCGAAGTGGCTGCCGCGCACGCGGCCTGGCGGCGCGCGCAGCGTGACCGCGAGCAGGCTGAGACGATCGCCGCCAGCGCCGCTGCCGAGCAAGAACGGCTGCGCTTCGTAGTGGAGGCGCTCGAGGAGCTCGCGCCGGCTGCGGGTGAGTGGGAGACCATAGAAGCCGAGCATAAGCGGCTAGCCCATGCCGCCGCGCTGCTGGCCGGGGCGCAGTCGGCCATTGACGCGCTGACAGAGGCGGAGGGCGCAGCGCGAGAGCGCATTGATGCCTGCGCAGCGCGTCTGCGACAACTGACCGGTTACGACGCGCGGTTGCAGCCGGTGCTGGAGCTGCTGGATACCGCGCGCGCACATATCGACGAGGCTGCCGCTGAGCTGCGCCGCTATCTGGATCGGGCCGATCTCGATGAGACGCGGCTCGCTGAGGTCGAAGCGCGCGTCTCGGCGCTGCATGCAGCAGCCCGCAAATTTCGTGTGGCACCGGCCGAACTACCGACCCTTTGGCACTCAGCGCGCGAGAAGCTGGCCGCGTTATCAGCCGCCGCAGACCTCGATGCGCTGCGGCGGCGGGAGGCCGCCGCTGCCGACGCTTACTACGCCGCCGCGCGACGGCTGTCAGAAGCGCGTGCCGCCGCCGCCACCCAGATGAGTGCAGAGGTCACACGGGCGATGCAAGACCTGGGCATGGCCGGCGGGCGCTTTGAGGTAACGCTCGTGCCGGCGGAGCCGTCTGGCGCCGGGTGCGAGCGGGTGGAGTTCCTTGTTGCCGGTCACGCCGGCAGCAGGCTGCGTCCGCTGGCCAAAGTAGCCTCAGGCGGCGAACTGTCGCGTATCAGCCTGGCCATTGCGGTGATTGCTGCGACTGCCACGCCGGTGGCGACGCTGATCTTCGACGAGGTCGACGCCGGCGTCGGCGGTGCGGTGGCCGAGACGGTTGGCCGTCTGCTGAAGGAGCTTGGACGCCATCGGCAGGTTCTGTGTGTAACGCACTTGCCGCAGGTGGCCGCACGCGGCGATCAACATCTACGCGTTGAGAAGGAAGCGGCCGCCTGTGGGCCGCCGATGACCCGCATTGAACCGCTTGACCGCAAGGGGCGCGTGGATGAACTGGCGCGCATGCTAGGCGGCCACGCTATTACAGAGACGACGCGCAAGCACGCGCGCGAAATGTTGGCGGCCTAACAGATAGATCGCGCCGGCTTCATCCGCTGCTACTGCCGCCTGGCTCGCGCGCCGCGCTGCGGCCGCCCTGCTTGCGGTGCGGGCAGTCTTTCTTAGTGCAGGCTCCATACAGCGCCAGCGCATGGTCCTGCAATAGGAAACCGCGTGTTTCCGCGATGCGCTGCTGGCGCCGCTCGATTTCGGCGTCGACGAATTCCTCCACGCGGCCGCAGTCCAGGCAGACCAAATGATCGTGGTGCCGGCCCTCGTTTAGCTCATAGACGGCATGGCCAGCCTCGAAATTGCTGCGTGATAGCAATCCAGCCTGCTCGAACTGGGTCAAGACACGATAGACAGTGGCCAGCCCCACGTCGAGCCGTTCGGCCAATAGGGCGCGATAGACGTCCTCGGCGCTCATGTGCCGGGTCGCCCCCTGCTGTGCATTGCGCCGGAAGATCTCCAAGATCTTCACGCGCGGCAGAGTCGCTTTCAGGCCGATTGTCTTAAGGTCGGCCGGAACCGGGTTTGATCGATGCGGCATGCAATGTCGGCGGGAGGGAAGCCGAGCACGTATCATAGCCAGCCATCTGTTTTGCTCGCCACCCCAAGACATGCATCGTCTGCTCCTGCTGCTGCTTGCCGCCGCTAGCCTCGGCGGCTGTGAGGCGCTGCGCACGTGGACGCCGGGCTTCGTGCAGCCGTACCGCCCAGATGTGCAGCAAGGCAATGTCGTCACACAGGAGATGGTCGAGCAACTGCAGCAAGGTATGACGCGCGACCAGGTGCGTTTTCTGCTCGGCACGCCGCTTTTGACCAGTGTGTTTCACCGCGACCGGTGGGATTACGTGTACTACCTGCAACGCGGCAAAGGCAACGAGCGGCAGCTGCGGCGCCTGACCGTTTACTTCGAAAACGATCGCTTACAGCGTGTCGAGTCTGACCCGATGCCGCCGGAGAAACTAGCCGACAATTTAATCCTGGGCCGCAGGCCGAAGGCCGTGCCGCAGCCACCGCCGCAGGAACCGCAGCCTCAAATCACAATTCCCACCACACTTCCCACGCGCTAAACGATGACCCAGCGCATTGCCATTGCCGGTGCCAGCGGCCGCATGGGCCGCGCCCTGATCGAGGCAGCGCTCACCGCTGCCGACCTGAAGCTTGCGGTTGCGCTGGACCGCGCTGACAGCCCTGCGATCGGCACGGACTGCGCGCAGTTTCTCGGCCGCAGCAGCGGCGTGATCGTAACGGCCGACCTGCAAGCGCTGGCCGCCGTCGATGTGCTGATCGACTTCACGCGTCCGCAGGCCACCCTCAGCTATTTGCCGGTGTGCGTGCGCCATGGCGTTGCGTTGGTGATCGGGACCACCGGTTTCGACGCCGACGGTCGGGAGGCGATCGCCGCCGCCGCCCGCGCCGTGCCGATCGTGTTCGCGCCGAATATGAGTGTTGGCATCAACGCGGTGTTGAAGCTTGCGGCGCTGGCTGCACGCATTCTTCAAGACTACGACGTCGAAATCATCGAGGCGCACCACCAGCACAAGGTGGACGCGCCGTCGGGCACCGCACTTGCCCTGGGCGAGGCGGTGGCAGCAGCCCGTGGTGTGCGACTGCCCGAGGTGGCGGTGCATGTGCGCCAGGGTCACACCGGCGAGCGCGCCGCTGGCAGCATTGGCTTTGCGGTTGTGCGCGGTGGCGACATCGTCGGCGACCACACAGTGTTGTTTGCCGGCACCGGCGAGCGCATCGAGATCACGCACCGCGCCGCCAGCCGCAGCAACTATGCGCTCGGCGCGCTTCGCGCGGCGCGTTTTTTGGCCGGACGTCAGCCCGGCCTATACGATATGCAGGACGTGCTGGGTCTGCGCTGATGGGGCCGGAGACCGTCACTGTCGGCCTGGCGCATTTCTGGGCCCACGCAGACGCGGTTATTCGCGCCACCGCATATTTGCTGCTGGCGATGTCGGTGGGTAGCTGGTTTCTGATCCTATGGAAGGCGTGGGCGTGGCTGCGCGTGCGGCGCGCCGCTCGGCAGCTGGAGAACTTTTGGAACGCGCCCTCGGTGGAGGCCGCGATCGCGCAGTTGCGGGCAGCCGACGCGGAACAATTGTTTGTGCCGCTGGCGCAAAGCGCGGCAGGAGCCGCCGCGCCGCCAGCAAGCGCCGACAGCCTGGCCGCCCGCATCGACCGCTCGGAACTGATTACACGCGCGCTGCGTCAGCGCATCAACGAGGCGGCGGCACGGCTCGAATCGGGGTTGACATTCCTCGCCTCGGTCGGCAGCACCGCTCCGTTCGTGGGCCTATTCGGTACCGTCTGGGGCATCTACCAAGCCATGCTGGCAATCGCCGCCGCGGGAACGGTGTCGCTGGACCGGGTGGCCGGCCCGGTTGGCGAAGCACTGCTGATGACCGCATTCGGACTGGCCGTGGCCATTCCCGCGGTGCTTGCCTACAACGCGTTTACGCGCGTCAACCGGGTGCTGCTGGCGCAGTTAGACGGCTTTGCGCATGACCTGCATGCCTATTTGACGACCGGCGAGCGCCTAGGCGGCGCCGCAGCGGCATGAGTTTCGGCGGTTTTGAGCGCGGGCAGGCGCCATCACAGCCGATGGCGGACATTAATGTCACGCCGCTGGTGGACGTGATGCTCGTGCTGCTGGTCATTTTCATCATCACGGCACCGCTGCTGGCCTACGCGATCCGGCTCGATCTGCCGTCTGTCCAATCCGAAGTGGTCGGGCGCGTGGCCGAACCGATCCGCATCGCCATCGATGCGGCCGGCCGTCTATATTGGGACGCAGAGCCAATCGAGTTGTCAGACCTTGGCCAACGGCTGACGGCAGCGGCCGCGCGCGTGCCCACGCCTGAGATTCATTTACGCGCCGATAAGGCGACGCGCTACGAACGCATCGCCGAGGTCATGGCCGCTGCCCAACAAGCGGGGCTGAACCGGATCGGGTTCGTCACCGAACCGCCTGCGGTCAAGCCATGAAGGCAGCCGTCGCGCCGATGATCCGCTTAGCTCGCCGCGCATGCGATCGGATGGCCGCTGAGCTTGACCTCATCGCGCACCGCATGCAAAGACCGATGGCGCCGGTGTTTTTGCTTACCGGTATCGCCCGCCTGCTGGGTGTAATGACCATTTGCCTCGGGCGCGTCATCGACCGCGCGCATGAGAGCCGCAACTGTTGATTGATGAGAATGCCGCGGCACTGCGGCGCACAGTGAAGGTCTTGGGCGAGCGCGACTGATTAACCGTGCCATCACCTTTAGCGTGCGGTCGGCGCTGCGGGTATGCGCGGTCAGCGTCAGCCGGTTCGTCAGCGCCCACTGCGAGACGACCTGCTCGGCCGTTCTCGCCCGCCGGATGGCCTTCGTCTTTGGCTGAACCCTGCTTTCTTAGATCACCCTGCCGGTGTTCCTGCTCGAGCGCTACATGGCCTCTCCGACGCTGCGCATCGGCATGCCGCGACGGTAGGGCACCGCTGTAGCCGCACTCCTCGGCGCCAAGCCGGCGGGCCCGCGCATATCACGCGCAATAGGCGCCGGCGGCAGGTCGACGACGCCCGCGTCGCGATCCCTGCAGCAGCCCGCTTAACTGCCCGTGATCTTGCTTTGGAGCGCGCCCGACCCCCTGCGGGCTGGCAGACTAAAGCAAGCATCTAGCGGACCTGCGGCTGTTCGGCCCATGCGAGCAGCGGCTGCCACTGCTGAAGATCCCTCTCGACCCGGCTTGGCGCAACGTCCCACAGTGGTATGCCATGCGCCGCCAGCTGCACGTAGTTCTGAGTATCGCGCAGGAAGCCCAGTATCGGTAGCTTTAGCCCCTCTACGAAGCGCTGCAGCTGTTCAGCCGCCCGCGTACGGGCATCGACTCGCACACCAAGCACACCCACCTGACCGTTGGCCTTCAGCGCGCCGCGGTCGGCAAGCTTGGCCAGGAAAGCAGTAGCGGCATAAATGTCGAACAGAGACGGCTGCAGCGGCACGATGACGCGGTCGGCCACCCGCAGCACCTCCTTCAGCCTGTGGCCGTGCAGCCCGGCTGGGGAATCCAACACCACGTGCGTCACACCCTTCGGTGTCCGCGCCACCTGATCGGCGTCCACATCCCACGATTCGATGCGCGGCAAGTGCGCCGGCCGCAAGGCGAACCAGGTGCGTGCCGACTGCTGCCGGTCCACATCGCCAAGCATCGTGCGGCAGCCTCGGTGGGCGAAATAACCGGCTAAATTCGTGGCGATCGTGCTTTTACCCACCCCACCCTTCGGGTTTGCAACCAGGAAAACCGGCATCGAATCCCTCCGCGCTGCGGCTGCCGCTGATGGCCGGGACCGCCTATATCGCGAGGAGGCGCGGGCGCGGCGCAGGCAATCGCACCGGCATCCACCGGCTGCCACGGGCGCAGGTCAATCGGTTACGATCGAGTGCATGCTGGAAGAACTCGACGCCTTGGCCAGTAAGCTGAATGAACTGGCAGCCCAGGTTCAAAGCCTGCGCGCCGAGAACCGCGATCTGCGCACGCGCTTGACAGCCGCCACGGCAGAGCTAGATGCGCTGCGCAGCCGGATGGCGGCAGCGGCCGAGCGCCTCGATGCCCTGCTTGCTCGCTTGCCGCCAGAGGACGCACTGGCCATACGGGATAGCTGATGGAGACGGTGGAACTGACGCTTGGCGGCCGCACCTACAAGGTCGCCTGCGAGCCCCATGAGCGCGCCCAGCTGCTGGCCTGCGCCAGCTATGTCGACCAAAAAATGGAAGCCATTCGCGCCAACGGCCGGGTGCTCGGTGCCGACCGCATCGCCGTCATGGCGGCCTTGCAGATTGCGCAGGAGCTCATGAGCGCAAAGAGCGCCGACGGGTTGCCGCTGGCTGAGCTTAAGCGGCGTCTGCGCGAGATGGCCAACCAGGTCGACGCGCTGCTGGCGCCGCAGGAGCCGCTGTTTCCGTGATTGCTGTGCCGCCAACAGCGTTTAAACTTCACGTCCCCTGCGGTGTTCGCGCAAAGGCCCTTTCGTTCCTTGAACCGATGCGCACTGCGCTAGGTTGCTGGGCTCGCGCCGTGGTGCGATCGGCACGCGTCTGCTGAACCTAAGCGGCGCGGACGGCGACCACCCTGAACCGATGGTTCAGGACACCGGGCCGGGCGGCATGCGCGGGGACCCGATTCGCAGCGGGCGGGGTTCGAAGCTTCGGCCCCGCCCCCTTCCTTTAAGGAGCGCTGCGCTGGCCTACTGGTTGATGAAGTCCGAGCCGGACGAGTGCTCGATCGACGATGTGCTCGCCGCGCCGAATGCGACCGTCCCATGGACCGGCGTGCGCAACTATCAGGCGCGCAATTTCATGCGCGACCACATGCGCGTGGGCGACGGCGTGCTGTTTTATCACTCGAGCTGCGCGCAGCCCGGCATCGCCGGGCTGGCGCAGGTAGCAAGCGCCCCGTATCCCGACCCGACGCAGTTCGACCGCCAAAGCCGCTACTACGATCCGGCCGCGCGCCCTGGCGCGCCGCGCTGGTGGCTAGTGGACGTGCGCGCGCTGCGCAAGACGCGCCTGCTGCCGCTGACGGAACTGCGCGCCTATCCTCAGCTGGCTGACATGCTCGTCCTGCGACGCGGCAACCGGCTATCAATCACGCCGGTTACCGCTGCGCAATGGAACTTCATCACGCAGCAGCTGCTCAAGGAAGGCCGGTGATTGACGGCGCGCTTGCGGCATCACTACTGGCGCTAGGGGCGGCCACCGGCTTTGCCGCCGGGCTGCTCGGCATTGGCGGCGGCATGCTGCTGGTGCCGTTTCTGACGCTGCTGTTTACCGCGCGCGGCTTCCCGCCCGAACACATCGTGCACATGGCCATCGCCACCTCACTGGCAACGATTCTGTTTACGTCGCTGTCCTCCGTGCGCGCTCATCACCGGCGCGGGGCCGTGCTGTGGCCAGTGGTGCGGCTGTTCGCCCCCGGCATCTTGCTCGGATCGCTTGTCGGCGCACGGGTAGCTGGTTGGTTACCGACGTTTTGGCTCGCGCTCGGCTTCGCCGTCTTCGTCGCATTCTCAGCTACTCAGATGCTGCTGGACCGCAAGCCGGCGCCTCACCGCGAGCTGCCCCGGCGCTGGGGCATGTTTGGCGCCGGCCTCGGCATCGGCGTGCTATCCAGCTTCGTCGGCGCCGGCGGGGGCTTCATTTCGGTGCCGTTCATGGTGTGGTGCAACGTACGCATCCACAACGCGGTGGCGACCTCGGCGGCACTGGGCTTTCCCATCGCCGCCGCTGGCACGATCGGCTATGTCTGGGCTGGCCTGCGCGAGTCGGGGCTGCCCGCAGGCAGCCTCGGCTTCGTCTATCTACCGGCACTGGCCGCCGTGGTGGCCGCCAGCGTATTGACCGCCCCGCTGGGGGCCCGGGTGGCGCACGCCTCGGATGTGCGGCGCCTCAAGCGCGTGTTCGCGATATTGCTCTATTTACTCGCTGCGTACATGCTCTACAAAGCCGCGCAAGCATACTGATTGTGACGATGCTGCTGGCCTCGGCCCTGCGCACGCATATCGCTGTGGACGCCAAAGCCGGAGGCACGAGGAGAAGCTTTGCCTTTCCAGCTCGTAGGCTTGCCAGCGCGATCACCGTAATCGACGAATCAATCATCGGCCAGCGTAAGACGCCAACCCAACGATCGCCGCATGTCTGTCGACGACCTCGACCGCCGCTTCGCACGCGCACTGCACGGCCGCACGCGGGCAGTCGCCACCAATGAGCCGCTGACAGCGCCTATCGTCGCCACCAGCGTCTATCAACTGCCCGGGGATCCCTCCGGACCTTACCAGTACGGTCGCTGGTCTAATCCGACCTGGAGCGCGCTGGAAGCGGCGCTTAGCGAGCTCGAGGAGGCGCAGGCCATCGTCTTGCCCTCCGGCATGGCCGCGGTGGCGGCCGTTTACTATGCCTTGCTGCAGCGAGGCGCACGCGTGCTGCTACCAGCTAACGGTTATTACGCCACGCGCGCGCTGGCCGAGCGCTTCCTGGCACCCTTTGGCGTGCAGGTCGCTACCATGCCGACGACGGCGCTGGCGCAGGCCGATCTGACCGCGTTTGATCTGGTCTGGATCGAAACCCCGTCTAACCCCGGGCTTGCCCTGGTGGATATCGCCGCCGTCGCTGAACGCGCTCATCGCCACCGCGCGCGCGTGGTGGTGGACAACACGACGATGACGCCCTTAGGTCAGCAGCCGCTCGCGCTCGGCGCTGACGTGGTTGTGTACTCGGATACCAAGACCATCAACGGCCATGCCGATGTGCTGCTCGGACACGTTGCTACACGCGACCCCGCTGTTGCCGAGCGCATTCGCCAATGGCGCATGCTGGCTGGCGCCATCCCCGGACCGTTCGAGGCGTGGCTGGTGCTGCGCGGCTTGGAGACATTAGAAGTCCGCTTTGAGCGGATGTGCGCCAATGCGGCCCTGCTGGCCGAACGGCTCGCGACGCATCCGCGCGTGCAATCGGTACTTTATCCAGGGCTTGCCGCGCATCCCCAGTACGAGTTGGCGTGCCGTCAAATGCGCCGCTTCGGCTCCCTCATTGGCCTAACGTTCGCGGACGCCGCCACAGCAGACGCCTTCATCGCCGGCTGCCATTTCGTGCGCACCAGCACGAGCTTCGGCAGCGTGCATACAGCTGCCGAGCGGCGTGCGCGCTGGGGCGATACAGTGGCCCCCGGCTTCGTGCGTCTTTCCGTTGGCTGCGAGCCGCCAGAGGCCCTCTGGCAGGATCTTCAAGACTCTCTTGCACGCCTGTGACGTGCCAGTTACGGAGTGCAGTCGTTCCGTCGCCTGCCTGTACGCCGTTTTCCGACATCGAACGGCGCCTATTTCCGCTTCTACGCGCGCGGCAAGCAGGCCATCATCAGGGTGGCGTGGACCGGTAAGGAGGACCGTATGCCGACCCTCGAAACGACAACGGAGACGACTCCGATGACTTCCCCGTTCGCTCTGATGCAACCGGAGATGGTGCGCGTGATCCTGGCGCGCGCAGCCGCCTTGGAGCTGCCGACGCGCCGCTGCAGCCCGTTGTCGAACCCGCGTCTGGGCGGCGCGCCGATCGAGGAAGAAGAGGCACAGGCCGACTAGGCCGCGAAGGTTTTCGCATAGCGCTCGCGCAGCACGTTCTTCTGCACTTTGCCCATCGCATTGCGCGGTAGTTCGTCGACGACGAACACGCGCTTGGGAACCTTATAGTTTGCGATGGTCTGCTTTAGGCGCGCGATTATCTGCGCCTCTTGAAGTTCGGCACCCGGCTTGCCAACCACGACCGCAGCAACCGCCTCGCCAAAGTCTGGGTGCGGCAGCCCGATGACCGCCGACTCGGCTACGCCTTCCATCTGGTCGATGTAGCCCTCAATTTCTTTTGGATAGACGTTGTAACCGCCGGAGATGATCAGGTCTTTTGCTCGCCCCACTAGCGTCAGGTAATTGTCCGGTCGCCCCGGACCGCCGAAGTGTCCAACGTCGCCGGTCTTAAAGTATCCATCCGGCGTGAAATCCTCCGCCGTCTTTTCCGGCATGCGCCAATAACCGGAGAACACACTGGGGCCCTTGACCTCGACCTGACCGATCTCACCCACCGCGCACGGCGTACCGTCCTCCTTGACCACCCGCACCGACACGCCCGGCAGCGGTACGCCAACGGTGCCCGCGATGCGGTCGCGCACGGCAATGCCAAAGTACGGGTTGGAAACCAACATCACCGTTTCCGACATACCGTAGCGCTCGAGGATGACATGGCCAGTGCGGCGATAAAACGCCTTGTGGGTCTCGGGCAGCAGCGGCGCCGACCCCGAAATAAACAGGCGCATGTTGCGGCACACATGGCGGTCGAATCCCGGCTCCGCCAGCAGCCGCGTGTAATAAGTCGGCACGCCCATGAAGACGGTCGCTTGCGGTAGCCATTTGATGACTTCGCGCGCATCGAACTTGCGCAAAAAAATCATTTGCGCGCCCGCAAGCAGCGCGGCATGTGAGGCCACGAACAGCCCGTGCACATGAAACAGCGGCAGTGCATGCAGCAGCACGTCGTGGCCGCCCGCCTCGCGCTCTTCCTTAAACCCCCAGAACTCATCCAACACAAGCGCATTGGCTGCCAAGTTGCCGTGCGACAGCATCGCGCCTTTAGAACGGCCAGTCGTGCCCGACGTGTACAGGATGGCGGCAAGATCGCTTGCCGCACGCGGCACCGTATCGAAGGTGTCCGGAAACGGCGCTGCCGCAGCAAGCAGGCTGCCATTGCGCGCCTCGCCTAGCGTCGCCACGTGCGCCACGCCAGCAGCCTGTGCCAGCGGCCGCAACTCCTCTTCCCGCTCGGGCGCGCAGACGAACACGGCGGGCGCCGCATCGCGCAAGAAATGCTCGAGCTCGGCGCGCTGGTACGCTGTGTTTAATGGCACGAACACCAGCCCCGCGCGCAGCGTGGCAAGATAAAGCATCAGCGCCTCGGGCGACTTTTCCACCTGGACCGCCACCCGCGGCGGTGCACCATCCGCGTCCGGCGTTAGCTGCAAGCTGCGTAGCCAGCCGGCCATGCGTGCCGAGCCGTATTGCAGATCGCGCCAGGAATAGACCAAACCATCCGCGGTGCGTAGGCAAGGCGCCCCGACATCCCGCGGAAAATGCGCTTCGAGCAGCGCGTAGAGATTGTCATTTTTCATCTGGCATCAGCGCCCGGAAAAAAGCGGCCTGCGCTTTTGCAGGAACGCCGCAACTCCCTCCCGATAGTCTTCGCTTGTAAAAAAGCCAAAGCTGCTGTCTAGCTGCGCCTGCGAGTAAACACCTCCTTGCTCTAACAGCAGGCGGATTTGTGCCTTGTTTTGGCGCAGCGCTAACGGAGAAGCCGCCAGCATGTCCTGTACGGTCCGCTCGACCGCTGCGCCCCAATCATCCCGCGGCAAGGCCAGCTGCACCAGACCCTTGACCTGCGCCTCGGCGCCGCTGAGCAGCCGGCCAGCAATCAGCAGCTCGGCTGCGACACCGGGCCCGACCAGCGCGAGCAGCGGCTTCAGCTCCGGCAGAGCGAACGGAAAGCCGATTCTCGCCACTGGCGCGCCCAGCTGCGCATCGGTTGTCGCGATACGCAGGTCGCAAGCCAACGCAATCTGCAGCCCACCGCCGATGCAATAACCCTCGATGGCTGCAACGGTGGGCTGCGGCACGGTGCGGATCGCCTCGATCGCCGGCCCGAGAACCTCCAGGTGATAATGGCGGCCGCTGTCGACGTCGTGTCGCACGGCCGGAAACTCCTCGATGTCAGCGCCGGCGCAAAAATGACCACCCGCGCCGCTGATTACGATACAGCGCACCTGCACAGCCTGCGCCAGTTGCTCGAAGGTGCGCCGCAGCTGCCGCCACATCGCCACCGAGATGGCGTTGTGCTTTGCCGGCACCTCCAGTATCACGCGCGCAAGCGCACCTTCAATGTTGCAGCGAACGGCCACTGCCGTCAGTCCAGCTTCGCGCCTGAAATCTTTGTCACTTGCGCCCAGCGCTTGATCTCGCTGTTTAGAAAACGCGCGAACTCCTCCGGTTTCATAATCGCCGTTTCCGAGCCGTTGTTGGCCCAGATTTCGCGCAGCTCCGGAGTATTCAGCGCCTTCACAACCTCCTCGTACATGCGGTCGACGATCTCCTTGGGCGTACCCTTCACCGCCCAGATGCCGTACCAGGTGCCGACCTCGTAGCCGGGCAGGCCGGCTTCCGCTGCTGTCGGCAGGTCCGGAAACGCAGGCACCCGCTTCGGCGCCGCCACCGCCAGCGCCTTGATGCGCCCGGCGCGGATGTGTTGCGACGAGGAGCCCAGGCCGTCGAACATCATGTCGACGTTGCCGGCGATTAAGTCTTGCAGCGCCGGCCCCGCGCCGCGGTACGGAATATGCACGATAAATGTCTTGGACAGCTGCTTGAACAGCTCACCGGCCAGATGGTGCGACGTGCCGTTGCCAGCCGACGCGTAGTTGAGCTTGCCAGGGTTCTTGCGCGCGTATTCAAGCAAGGACTTCAAGTCATTGGCCTGCACCCGGCTAGGGTTGACCACAATCACCTGCGGCGGAAACGCGATTGTGGTCATTGGCACCAGATCTTTTTCAATGTCGTAATCAAGCTTCGGATAGAAGCTCGGGGCGATCGCATGGTGCACCGCGCCAATGAAAAACGTGTAGCCATCGGGTGCCGCCTTGGCGGCCACAGAGGCGCCCACAGTGCCGCCAGCACCGGCACGATTTTCAATAATTACCTGGCGACCCAGCTGTTTGGTCAGCTGCGCCGCCAGCGGACGCGCGAAAGCGTCGGTGCCACCGCCTGGCGGGAACGGAACGATTAGCGTAATCGGCTTCGCCGGCCAAGTCTGCGCAAAGGCGGGCAAACCGCCGAATGCCGCGAACGCCCCAAGCGCGCCCAGCGCGCACAACACTCGTCGTTTCATGCCTCGTTCTCCTTTCAAGCCATTTGTGAGGCGGACGCCGTACGGCGGCGCCCGAAGTAAACGAACAGCACCAGACCGACCACAATCATCGGCAGCGACAGCCACTGGCCGAGCGACAGCCGCAGCGCCAGTAGTCCGAGGAACGGGTCGGGTTCGCGCGCAAACTCGACCAGGAAGCGCAGCACGCCATAGCCGAGCAAGAACGCAGCGCCAACCTTACCGGGCGCGCGAGGGCGTCGCGAATACCACCAGAGCGCGACGAACAACAGCACGCCCTCCAGGGCCGCCTGGTACAGCTGCGACGGATGGCGCGGCACGGCATCGCCGGCCTGCGGGAAAATCATCGCCCAGGGCCAGATGGTTGGATCCGCGGGCCTTCCCCACAATTCGCCATTAATAAAATTGCCAAGGCGACCAAACGCCAATCCCTGCGGTATTAGCGGAGCAACGAAATCAGCCACTTGCAAGAAAGATTTGCCGCGGCTGCGCGCAAACCAAATAAGCACAATCAGCACGCCGATGATGCCGCCATGTGCGGCCATGCCGCCTTTCCAAATCATCAGCGCCTCAAGCGGATGCTGCAGGTAGTACCCCGGCTTATAAAGCAGCACATATCCGAGACGACCCCCCAGGATCACACCCAGCACACCGAAAAACAGCAAGTCGTCGACATCCTGACGGGTGATACCGCGCCACGCCTGTCGAGCCCGCCAGCGGCCGAGCACGAGAAAGCCGACGAAGCCAACCAAATACATCAACCCATACCAACGCACCGTCAGCGGGCCAAGCGAGAAAGCAACCGGATCGAACTGGGGATGGACGAGCATCGCTGGGTGTGGCTGACGCGCGCCGGGCTTGACTTCGTGCTGACGAAGCAGGCCGGCGACACGCGGATCAGACAGGTTCTACAATTTCAAATTCTAGGCGAGGCGCGCTGAATCTTCGCGGCGCGTGTAACCGATTGCCTTTGCAGCCACCGGATGCCCATGCCGTATAACGAACGCAGCAAACATGTCACGCAGGGTGTAACCCGCTCGGCCAATCGCGCGATGTACTACGCGATGGGCTATCGGGACGAAGACTTCGACAAACCAATGGTCGGGGTCGCCAACGGCCACTCAACGATCACACCTTGCAACGCGGGCTTGCAGCGGTTGGCCGATGCTGCGATCGAAGCGATTCGCCGCTGCGGTGCCAATGCCCAGGTTTTTGGCGTGCCCACCGTGTCGGATGGTATCGCGATGGGCACGGAGGGGATGAAGTACTCGCTAGTCAGCCGCGAAGTCATCGCCGACAGCATAGAAACCTGCGTGAACGCGCAATGGATGGACGGTCTGCTCGTCATCGGCGGCTGCGACAAGAACATGCCTGGCGGCATGATGGCGATCGCACGCTGCAACGTACCGTCCATTTATGTGTATGGCGGGACGGTAAAACCAGGCCATTACAAAGGGAAGGACCTGACCATCGTTTCGGCCTTTGAGGCGGTAGGTGAATTTACCGCCGGCCGCATGTCAGAAGAGGACTTCAAAGAAATCGAGCGGCGTTGCATCCCCGGCTCAGGCTCTTGCGGTGGCATGTATACCGCGAACACGATGAGCTCCTCGTTTGAGGCGCTCGGCATGAGTCTGCTGTACTCATCGACGCAGGCTAACCCGGACGATGAGAAAGTGGAGTCCACCGCGCAGGCAGCGCGGGTGCTGGTGGAGGCGATCAAGAAAGGTATCAAGCCGCGCGACATTATCACGCGCGAAGCGATCGAAAACGCGGTCAGTCTGATCATGGCGGTGGGCGGCTCGACCAACGCGGTGCTGCATTACTTGGCCATCGCGCACGCCGCCGGCGTGCGATGGACGATCGACGACTTTGAGCGCGTGCGGCGGCGCGTGCCGGTGTTGTGCGACCTCAAACCCTCAGGCCGCTATGTGGCAACCGACCTGCACCGTGCTGGCGGCATCCCGCAAGTGCTGAAAATCTTGTTGGTCAACGGCCTTCTGCACGGCGACTGTCTGACGATCACTGGCCGCACGCTGGCGCAGGAATTGGCCGACGTTCCCGCGCAACCGCGCGCTGACCAAGATGTCATCTGTCCGATCGAGCGGCCGCTGTATCCGCACGGTCACCTGGCAATCCTGAAGGGCAACCTAGCGCCCGAGGGCGCAGTGGCGAAGATTACCGGGCTGAAAAATCCGTCCATCACGGGACCGGCGCGCGTGTTCGACTCGGAAGAGGCCGCGATGGAAGCGATCCTCGCCGACCGCATCCGGCCAGGTGACGTCGTCGTCATCCGCTACGAGGGTCCGAAGGGAGGACCGGGCATGCGTGAGATGCTTGGCCCCACGTCGGCCATCATCGGCAAGGGGCTGGGTGAGTCGGTTGGACTGATCACCGATGGCCGCTTCTCCGGCGGCACATGGGGCATGGTGGTAGGCCACGTTGCCCCGGAGGCGTATGTCGGCGGCACGCTGGCGCTGGTGCAGGAAGGCGATTCCATCACGATCGACGCCCACCGTTTGCTGCTGCAACTGAACGTTCCTGACGAAGAATTGGCTCGGCGGCGTGCCGCCTGGCGGCAGCCCCCTCCGCGTTACACACGGGGAGTGCTTGCCAAGTTCGCCAAACTGGTTGGGTCTGCTAGCCAAGGGGCCCTGACTGATGACCGACTGTTCGACTGAGCATTAACGGCGTGGGCGTCTGGCCTCCTGCAGCGTTCGCTTTATGCGCTCCTGTTTTGCTCGCTCCAGCTCGTCGAAGGCTTTTTTCTTGTCCAGCCCGAGTCGCCGCTCCACCACCTCAAACCAAAAAAACGCGGCCCCAAAGGATGCGGCCACCCACCACCAGGACAGATCCGCAAACGGTCCTAATCCCAGAGCCTTCAGCAACAACAACGCCACGGCGATCCACAGCAACCACATCGCAGCACCCGTACCTCGCTGGCCTTCAATGTCCACTATAGAGACCTTCGGGCCTGGATGCACCGGCGTCGTCTCCAGTCAACGGAGGTCGCGATGCAACGTTAAAATGTTTGTAATCTTCAGCCACCTGCCCACGGAGCGCTTCAATGAAAAAAGCCCTCTTTGTCGCCGCAGTCGGCCTGATGCTTGGCTGCGGCAGCGCGTTCGCCAGTGCCGAACTGGCGAAGGCCAAAAACTGCATGGCGTGCCATGCTAATGACAAGAAGCTAGTTGGCCCTTCTTATCGGGACGTGGCTGCAAGGTACGCGAACGACAAAGACGCGGTGGCCAAACTAGCGAAGAAGATCCGCGAAGGCGGCGTCGGCGTCTGGGGTCAGGTGCCCATGCCCGCGAACCCGCAGGTAAGCGAAGCCGAGGCGCAGACACTCGCCCGCTGGGTTCTGAGCATCAAGTAAGCGGTGCGGCGAGCCTGCCCACTTATCCTCGCGGGGCGCCTCTGGCGCCCCGCTTCTTTTTTCCGCCCGCAGGCTGGTGTGCTGCCGCCAACTGGCGCAAACCCCAAGCCCGCCGCGGAAGAGGCTACCGCTCATCGGTACTAGAATTCAGTTTTCAGGGCGGGCACGCCGTCGCAAGACGCTCAGGTTGAAAACAAGCATCCGGTGTTGCAGTTACGCTGCACTCACTGACAGAGAAAAGGAGAAAACCGCATGAAACGCATGGTTAGATTCGCGCCGCTGGCGATAGCCGCGGCTGTGGCGCTTGCCGCTTGTGGCAAAAAAGAGGAACCAGCCAAGAAGGAAGCCGCGAAGGCCGCTGCCGCCGCACCAGCGGAGCAGGTGGTCAAGATCGGCCACGTCGCCCCGCTGACCGGTCCGATTGCGCACTTGGGTAAGGACAACGAAAACGGCGCGCGCATGGCCGTGGACGAAATCAACGCTGCCGGGGGAATCAAACTGGGTGACAAGGTCATTAAGCTGGAGCTGGTAGCGGAGGACGACAAGGCCGACCCGAAAGAGGGGACGCTGGTGGCGCAAAAGCTGGTAGACGCTGGCGTTGTGGCGGTGGTGGGACACCTGAACTCTGGCACATCGATCCCCGCCTCGAAGATTTACGCGGACGCCAATGTGACGCAAATCTCCCCATCGGCGACCAACCCCAAATACACTGAGCAGGGCTTTAAAACCACCTTCCGCGTGGTCGCTAACGACAACCAACAAGGCGCGGTGCTTGCCAATTACGCAGCCACCGAGATGAAGGCGAAGACGATCGCGATCGTCGACGACCGCACCGCCTATGGCCAGGGCCTAGCCGACGTAGTCGAGAAAGTGGCCAAGGAGAAAGGCCTGAAGGTCGTGGCGCGTGAATTTGCCACCGACAAGACGACAGACTTCAACGCGATTTTGACCAAGATCCGCGCCGCCAAACCGGACGTGGTCATGTACGGCGGCATGGACGCCACCGCCGGCCCAATGGCCAAGCAGATGAAGCAGCTCGGCATCAAGGCGCAGTTGCTGGCCGGTGACGGCGTCTGCACACCGGAGTTCATCAAGTTGGCGGGAGACGCTGCCGGCATCTTGACTTGCTCGATGGCAGGCGAGGCGGTGGAGAAGCTTGCCAAGGGCGAGGAGTTCAAGCAGAAGTACAAGGCGAAGTTCGGCACTGACGTACAGGTGTATGCGCCCTACAGCTATGACGCCGTATATGTGATCGCGGAGGCCATCAAGCGCGCTGGCAGTGCTGACCGTGCCGCCATCACCGCAGCGATGCCGGCCACCAACTACAACGGCATCACCGGCACAATTCAGTTTGATGAAAAAGGCGATATCAAAAACGGCGCCATCTCGCTGTTCCGCGTGAAAGACGGAAAGCTGGAGTACATCACCACTTCGCGCTAACAGGGCGCCAATCGAAAAGACGGCACCTTCGGGTGCCGTCTTTTTTTACGAGGGCCCTGCTTGTTAGGATGCGCGGCAGCCCGCCACAACGCCCATTACACGGGAGACGGCGATGGAGACCTTCATTCAGCAAATTGTCAATGGACTCGTGCTCGGCAGTCTCTATTCGCTGGTCGCGCTGGGCTACACGATGGTCTACGGAATCCTGAATCTGATCAACTTCGCGCACGGCGACGTGCTGATGATCGGGGCCCTGACCGCGTTGTCGACGATTCTTTTCCTGCAAAAACTGTATCCGGACCTGCCCGGCTGGCTGCTGCTAATCGCCGGCACGGTCACTGCTATCCCGACCTGCGTGATCACGAGCCTGATTATCGAGCGGGTAGCGTACCGGCCGCTGCGCCATGCGCCGCGGCTTGCGCCGCTGATTACCGCCATTGGAGTTTCCATCGTGCTGCAAACCGTGGCGATGATTATCTGGGGCCGCAACTACCTCACCTTCCCGCAGCTGTTGCCAAACGAGCCAATTCCCCTCTTTGGGGCAACGATCACGCTCACCAAGCTGCTGGTGATCGTGTTGTCGGCGGCGATCATGGTTGGGCTAATGGTGCTCGTTCACAGCACGCGCCTGGGGCGTGCGATGCGGGCGACCGCAGAAAACCCGCGTATCGCTGGCCTCATGGGCGTCAATCCGAACTACGTGATCGCGGTGACCTTCGCGATTGGAGCGGCCCTAGCAGCAGTGGCGGGCGTGATGTTCGCCGCCACCTACTCGGTGGCGCACTTTTACATGGGCTTCCTGCCGGGGCTGAAGGCATTCACGGCGGCGGTATTAGGCGGCATCGGCAATATTCCGGGCGCGATGGTCGGCGGCGTGCTGCTCGGGCTGATTGAAGCGCTCGGTGCCGGCTACATCGGGCAATTAACGGGCGGCGTGTTCGGCTCGCACTACCAGGACGTGTTCGCCTTCATCGTGCTGTGCGGCGTGTTGATCCTGCGGCCAAGCGGCTTGCTGGGCGAGCGCGTCGCCGAGCGCGCCTAGCGGGAGGTGCGGGCATGAGCCTGTTCTTCCCGCAATGGCGCCACCATCCGAGGGCGGCGACCGCCGCCACCTGGGCGCTGGTCGCACTGGCACTCGCCCTGCCGTTCATCGTCGGCCAGTTCGGCAACGCCTGGGTACGGACGCTCGCCTTCGCGCTGCTGTACGTGATGCTGGCGCAGGGACTGAACGTGGTGGTCGGCTTTGCCGGCTTGTTAGACCTAGGCTATATCGCCTTTTATGCGGTCGGCGCCTACATGTATGCGCTGCTTGCCTCCCCGCATTTGTTCAACAACTTCCCGGCGGTGGCAGCTGCCTTCCCCAACGGCCTGCACAGCTCCATTTGGATGGTCATTCCGCTGGGCGCGGCGCTGGCGGCCCTCTTCGGCATTCTGCTGGGCGCCCCAGTGCTGAAGCTGCGCGGCGACTATCTGGCGATCGTCACCCTCGGCTTCGGCGAGATCATCCGCATCTTTCTGAACAACCTGAACGCGCCGCTGAATTTCACCAATGGCCCGCAGGGCATCACGCTGATCGACCCCGTGCGCGTCTTCGGCATCAACTTCGGTCGTCCGCTGTCGGTCTTTGGCTTCGAACTGCCATCCGTCTACCTGTACTACTACCTGTTCTTGCTGCTGGCCATCGTCACCCTGATCGTGTGCGCGCGGCTGCAGGACTCGCGTCTGGGCCGCGCCTGGATGGCGATCCGCGAGGACGACATCGCCGCCAAGGCAATGGGCATCAACGTGCGCAACGTCAAGCTGCTTGCCTTTGCACTAGGGGCAACCTTCGGCGGTGTGGCTGGCGCGATGTTCGCCGCCTTCCAGGGCTTCGTGTCGCCGGAGTCATTCTCGCTGATGGAGTCGATCATCGTGCTGGCGATGGTGGTGCTAGGCGGCATCGGCCATATCCCCGGCGTGGTGCTTGGCGCCGTGCTGCTGGCGGTGTTTCCCGAGTTCCTGCGTCACACGGTGGTGCCGGTGCAGCAGCAGCTGTTCGGCAAGGTGCTAATCGACGCTGAGGTGCTGCGCATGCTGCTGTACGGGCTAGCGATGGTGCTGATCATGCTGTACCGACCGAAGGGACTGTGGCCGGCGCCCGAACACGGCATCCGCCCAGTCGGCCGCACCGCCTAGGAGGCGACCGTGGCTGACGACGTCATCCTGCGGGTGCGCGGCGTCTACAAGCGTTTCGGAGGGTTACAAGCGCTGGAAGATGTCGGCGTCACGATCCGCCGCGGGGAGATTTATGGGCTGATCGGTCCGAACGGCGCCGGCAAGACCACGTTTTTTAATGTGATCACGGGCCTGTACACGGCGGATGCCGGCAGCTTCGAGCTAGACGGCAAGCCCTACGCGCCGAGCGAACCGCACAAGGTCGCCGCAGCCGGCATCGCGCGCACGTTTCAGAACATTCGACTGTTCCCGGAGATGACCGCACTGGAAAACGTGATGGTCGGCCGTCACGTGCGCACGCGCGCCACTGCACTGGACGCCGTGCTGCGCACCCGCTTCCAGCGGCAGGAGGAAGCCGCCATCCGCCAGCGCGCGCTGGAGTTGCTCGACTACGTCGGCATCGCGCGCTACGCGGACTTCCAGGCGCGCACGCTGGCTTACGGCGACCAGCGGCGGCTAGAGATCGCGCGCGCGCTCGCCACCGATCCTAAACTGCTGGCGCTCGATGAGCCCGCCGCCGGCATGAATGCGACGGAAAAGCTCGCGCTGCGCGGGCTGCTGGAGAACATCCGCCGCGACGGCATCACGATCTTACTGATCGAACACGACGTGAAACTGGTGATGGGGCTGTGCGACCGCGTCACTGTCCTCGACTACGGCAGGGTCATCGCGGAGGGCACCCCAGCCGAGGTGCAACGTAATCCAGCGGTCATCGAGGCTTACCTGGGCGGTTCGCATCGGCCGTCGGCGCAGGGGGCCGCGCAATGAGCGAGGTCGTGCTGAAGGTCACCGGTTTGAAGGTCGCCTACGGCGGCATCCAGGCGGTCAAAGGGGTCGATTTCGAGATCCGCGCCGGCGAGCTCGTCACGCTAATCGGCGCCAACGGCGCGGGCAAGACCTCCACCCTGCGCGCGCTCACCGGCCTGGTGCCGTGCCAGGGCCGCATCGAGTATCGGGGGCAGGAGGTCACGGGAGCGCCGCCCTACCGCCTGCTGCAGATGGGCCTCGCGATGGTGCCGGAAGGCCGCGGCATTTTTACTCGCATGACCGTGTTGGAAAACTTGCAGATGGGCGCGTTCGCACGCAACGACGCAAACGTCATCCGCGCCGATCTGGAGCGCATGTTCGACACCTTTCCACGCCTGAAAGAGCGCGCCCGGCAGCTTGCCGGCACGCTCTCAGGCGGCGAGCAGCAGATGCTGGCGCTGGCGCGCGCGCTGATGAGCCGGCCGAAGCTGTTGCTGATGGACGAGCCCTCGATGGGATTGGCGCCGATCATGGTCGAAAAGATCTTCGAGGTGGTGCGCGACATCTCGGCGCAGCGCATCCCGATTTTGCTGGTGGAGCAAAACGCCCGTCTGGCGCTGGAGGCCGCGCACCGCGCCTACGTGATGGACTCGGGCCTCATCACCCTTGCCGGCGAGGCGCGCGCGCTGCTGAACGATCCGAAGGTGCGCGAGGCCTACCTGGGCGAAGCGGCCGCTTAAGCGGCACCGGCCGCCGCGGGCTCACGCGATGCCGAGCCGGCGCATCCACGCCGCCATTTTGCGCGCGCCCTCGCCGCCGCCGTCGAGTGCGGCGCACACGTTGGCCCGATCCTGCGCGGGCCGGTTTTGACTGAGCTTGAACTTTCCTTCGAGGCGGCTGACGGTAAGCGTCAGCCCCACAATGGCGCCTTTCATGCGCGCGCGGAAGTCCTCGTCTAAATCGTCCCACTGCGCGCGGTAATCCG